>CANQTT010000015.1 GCA_947626855.1 uncultured Bacilli bacterium | reverse complement strand
ATAAAAGACATACATCCTATTTTATTCCATCCACCATTAGAATTTAAACTTCTTTTATGATAAGCTCTACCTTTATAATATTCGCTATAATCTTTAACATAAAAAGGTGCATCTTCAGGAACAGGTAGATCTAGACATCCTCCACCAAGCTCATAACTACCATTTTTATAATCAACTATTCTTTGAGCATTCAGATTTTTCTTCATTTCATATCTTGCATTTTCATTATCGCCAGCATCAAAATAACCATTAGCATTCACTCTTGACATATCATACATAGTAGAAATAACGGATGCTTTAATTCTTGTATCGAGTGAGGCAACATTTAAAGCCATTCCACCCCAACCACAAATACCAACAATACCAATTTTTTCAGGATCAACATTGGGAAGTGTTGATAGATAATCAATAGAAGCTTGATAATCTTCTGTATTGATATCAGGACTAGCCATGTATCTTGGCATTCCTCCTGATTCACCTGTAAAAGATGGATCAAATGCTATGGTTAGGAAACCTCTTTCAGCAAGTTCTTGAGCATATAATCCACTTGCTTGTTCTTTTACTGCTCCAAAAGGTCCACATACGCTAATCGCTGATAATTTACCTTCATAATAAATAGGCTCGTACATATCAGCAGCAAGTGTTATTCCATAACGATTATGAAACGTTATTTTCTTGTGATTTACCTTGTCACTTTTAGGGAACGTTTTATCCCATTCTTCAACTAAATTCAATTTTTCTTCTTTCATATTTTCCTCCATTCACTATTTATCCCTGATCATAATTTCTGCATGAAGCTCCATTATGGAATTTTCTTTTATAATTTCTCCTACAGAATCCACGATAATCTTTCCTGATTTAGGATTTTTTATGGATAGTACATTTCCTTTTATAGTAGCTTCAACATCGGAATATTCGAAAGACAAATCAGTATCTTCCATTTCGCAATCGATCAATTTTAAATGCTCACAATAACAGAATGGTTGTGTTCCAATAATCTTACAATGAATCAAAGTTAACCCTTCAGAAAACCAAGCTAAATATTCTCCTTTTATAATGGAATTTTTAACGGTTACATTTTTACTATGCCAAAAAGCATCTTTTGTTTCCAATATACAATGATCAATTTCTAAATTTTCTACATATTGGAAAGAATACTTTCCTTTAAAGTTAACGTTCTCTAATCTTAAATTTCTGCTATCTAAAAACAGATATTCTGATTCTATATTTGTATCTTTCAACTCTATATTATCACATTTCCAACCAAATTCTGGAGAATTTATTTCAGAATTCATAATTTTCGTATTTGTACATTCTCTTAGCATTTTTACTCCCTTTAAATGACAATTATCTATTATTCCATCCCGTGAATACCATATAGGAGCTCTGGTTTTTTCATCAAATTTAGAATTTATTAATTCATACTTTTGAGCATGCCATAGTGGATAACGAAGAGAGAATTCACAATTCTGAACCGATATATTTCTTGTTTCCTTTAAAACCGATTCTCCATCTGCCTCCCCTGCGAATGTACAATGATTAACTTCTGTATCTTGCAAATGATATAAAGCTCTCTCTTCATCAAAACATTTCTTTTCTATTTTATTTTTTAATTTCATGGTTTCCTCCTTCTATTCGTTTACAGAATCATAAATGAAATACGATAATATTCCACAATATATTTTATCTAATTCATTTTTCAGAAACTCATTTTTACACCTAACTGGAAGTTTAAATCATCTTTCATAGTCAAGTCCATTAACCCAATTTGTCACTTTCTCTTGCGTTACACTAGCTGTGAATCTCATTCCTTCTATCCAAATAATATTTTCATTATAGTTTTTTAATGTGCGAAGACTATTCGTAATGGAAGTACTACCAGATGTACAAAAAAGAATAACAGTTTTACCATTTAAATCATGACTATCTAAGAATGTTAAAATAATTTTTGGAACATCTTCCCATAGTAATTTGGCAATAGTACATGAGCAAATACATCCATTTTTTCCATATTAAATATCCCTTCCTAACTGATAGGCTTCTTCATAATAGTTCTTTGGCATCATGGATACTGTGCCACAACCTTTTCCATAGATTCTCCCTATATCTTGAAAGTGCATATAGGAAAATAAAGTATCAAAGTATTTATCAATTGCTCCATAAGTAAAGTCATCATCATGATTCCAAGCTGTCATGATGACTCCTGCTTTTAAATTTTTATTTGTGATTTTCATCGTCTTCGCATAAAAACGATCAATCATCATCTTTAACTGACTACTCACGTTGTAATAATAAACAGGAGAGGCAAAGATTAGGGCATCAGATTCTAGTATTTTATTTAAAATCTCATTTCCTTTATCTTTCTGAACACAGTCCCCATTCATACCACAAGCATCACATCCCATACAAGGGTGAATATCGATATGTGCTAAATCAATTACTTCTACCTCTTTTCCTGCATCTTTAGCTCCTCTTACAAATTCATTCACTAATGTATTGGATGTTCCATTTTTGTGAGGACTACCAGCAAGAACAACTATTTTCATTTCACACCTCCTAATATCTTCTCTAACCCCATTTTTATCAATTCTCTATCGGTATAAAATTTATATTCCAGATTTGCTTTATGGGTAGCTTCTTTCATTTTATCCGTGAGAGAAGTATAAGGATAAATTCCTACTAAAAAAGGTAATATCGTAAAGGTAATTTCTTCGGCTTCAATATCTTTGACATCAAAGAATTTACACAAGCATTGCTCTATTAAAAAAATAGATTCTTTAAATGCCAATTTATAATTAGTAATACTTTCAACTCTACTATTTGCTTCTATTTCAAACATATTCATAGAAATCAATTTTAGTAAAATTCTTCTCTTTAAAAGAGACTCCGTAATTTTATCTATAAAATCTTCTTTTGATAGTTTTTCATTTTTTAGAAGAATAGTAGATAAATCTTCATTCCACTTCACATATTCTCTTTCAAGAAGTGCTAAAAAGATTTCCTCTTTCGTTTGAAAATAATTATAAATAGAAGTTCTACCAACACTGATTTGTTCCCCAATAAAACTAATATTAATCTCTTTAAAATCGAATGTCTGATACAATTTTTCACAGGCACTTATGATTTCTTCTCTTCTTTCATCCACCAATTTTTTCTCCACTTTATCCTCCTACTGACGTACTGTCAATTATAATCATACGCTTAAAATGACACTATGTCAACAAGCAGATTCAAAAAAATATTTGAGAGTTAGAGAAAAGGTTTTGTTGAAAATTTCAATTTCTATGTTACAATATAAAATTATAGGAGGTTTTGCTTATGAAAATAGTGACAGAAAAAGCAGTTTATGTTCAAAAACATGATATCGCTTACTTAACTCATATGCGTTTATCAATTCCTGCTTCCATCTTCCTTAAAGTTTTTGGAAATGGCATGGTAATTATTGATGATAGAAATCGATATGAGTTTGAGAAATTTGAAGATCCTAAAGAAATAGAATTTTTCAAAGGATTAGATTGGATTGTTGATTATCAGTCCGTAAAAGATCTATCCGAGGAAGAAATCATCAAATTAGGACAAGGAATTGCTCAAGCTAAGAATGAGATTGCTCAAAAATTTAACGCAATGTCTGAAGTTGAGCGTGAAGAAAACTTGGATATGGTTACACAGTGTGAATTATTGGACTTTAAAATGTATACTCTAAGAGATATCTTATGGTTTCAACAAGGTCATTTGAAAATGACTTTGCCAGAGGGATTTGATTATCCAGAAAAAGCGATTCCACCAAAGGAAAGTGGAATACAAAAAATAATGAGAAAGATTTTTCCTAAAAGAAAAAATTAAAAGAAAAAGGATGACTTGTATTAAAAAATGACTATCTTTGCATAGCCATTTTTTTGCTTATTATAAATGTAATTCTTCTTGTTCATTTTCTTAGATACAAAAAAGGCAATAATATTATTGCTTTTTTCCAATGTATATGGCATGACCACACATTTCTATAATTTCTGGTTTAGTAGAAGTTTCCTCGATCCATTCCATAATTTTATGAAAAATTGGATTTCCTTCTATCTTGTATAAATAATCTTCCTTTTCATAGCCAATGCCTCTTATTGATTTGGTTTCGAGTTTCTGAAACTGATGTTCCCTAAATAAACTCTCTATTTCCTCTACCGTTGCATAATATCCTTCTTGAAATCCCTTATCTGATAGATTATTAAATTTTCCCGTTTTAAATACAGTATCAAGATTCTTCACATCAACCTGTTCTGGGTGTCTAAAGTACCGATCTATAATCGCAATACTTCCAGATAAATAAGGAATAAAACTGGCTAAAACCATACCATTTCTTTTTAATACCCGATTTACTTCTTTTAAACATTGATCTCTTTCTTGCTTTTCTAAAAGATGGTAAAGTGGTCCAAACAACAAGACAACATCAAATTGTTCATCTTCATATATCGTTAAGTCTAAAGCATTCACTACCTCACAGGATATGATTTTGTTTTCTCTTCCTAAATTTTCTTCTATCGCTTGGTGAATGAGATTTTCTGATAAATCAGCAAGAGAAACCTCATACCCTAAATCTGCTAAAGCAAAACTATAAACACCTGCTCCCCCACCTAAATCTAAAATCTTAGCATTTTTAGGTAAGTATTGCTTTAATATTCTGATTGTCCTTTCATATTCTAATTTTCCACTATTGTCATGAAATAACCTATTTTTTTCATCAAACTGTGCATAATATTTTTCTATTTTATCAAAATTCGTCATTGCTTCTCCCTCCTAAACAATCTAAGTTTCATCCCTACAAAAAATAGGTGATAAAACTTTTACTTCCAATCCACTTTTTCTAAAAAGGAAAGAGGACAAATCCCATCCTTAAAACTAATCCCAATATGATTTAACGTACTAAAATTCATAGATAGCGTATCATCATAGTTAGAAAAATATTCCTCCTGAGAAACCGTTTCATACCATTTTTTATCTAATGCTTGATTATCACTATGACTCCTGTCATACCCATAAAAGATATCCGTTATGAACTTTTGAAGTTCTTCATCCTGAATATTAATTCTATAAATGTCTTTATAGGTTGCTAAAACCTTTATTTTATCTCCTAATTCTTTATAAGGTGGATATCTAAAAAAGTAGATATAGTTAGCACCAGATTTTCCTCTAAAAAGGGTTAAAGCATCAAGATATTCTTCCCGTGTCAAAGTAGATTTTCCTTGATATTTTTCTATCTTCCAATCTTTTACAATTCTATCTTTGTATTTAGAAACATTTTTATCAAATAAATCGTACATCTTTTTATCACACATATATTGAAGACTTAATAACCCTTCCCTCATATCAGCATCTTTATCTACTAAATGATAAAAATAAAGAGGCTCATTTGTTTTTATCAACTTTTGGGTTTCAATATATTCATAAAATTCCTCACAAGTTATATGTTTTTTAGGTTTTTGATACTCGTAAATATATAAAAAACAATTCTCACTCACATAACTATGTTCTTTTCTAAATATTTTTTTTACATCTAGTAATAAATCTAATTCCCTTTCATATTCATGAACTCCCCTATAAGCTCCCCAGGAATGTTCAAACCAATAATATTTATGATTATATTCATAAGTTAAAAAGGTATGAGATGGTAGCATATCATCATCAACGATATAGATAAAATATGTTTTAAAAGGAATATGATTATCTTCAAATAATTTTCTTTCTAATTCTACTTGATCCCAACATACCCCACATTTCGATTTTAATAATTCTTCAGGGGTCTGTAAATAATAGAATTCATAAAATTCATCCTCCCATCTTTGAGGATTTACATTGATTATATTTTCCCCATTTTCGTCTTTAAAGCCATATTCTATCGTATTCATCAAATTCATGATAGTATTAATTTTCTGTTCCATCTTTTTTACTCCAATCTTCATAAGGATCTAATCCATTTTCTTTTTCCCAATGGATATGATTATCTCTTGCATTTTTCACGGCAAGACAACCATTATTAGAAGTAGCACTGGCTCCATCCGTTACCACAAAAAATGGTAAATCATATTTTTTCGCTAATTCTCTTACTTCCGAACAAAATTCTCTAGCTTTCTTAAGTTTCTCATTCTTAGACATAAGAACTTTCCCCCTCTGGATTAGAAATTTTTTCTAACTTTCGTTTTCTGATTCTGATATCATTTTACCATAGAAATTCGTTATTTTTAAAATTTAAAAATAACTTTGTTAAGAAAGTGAAAAATCGATTGTTCTATATTCTTTACATTCGAAACAGAAATTTGTCTATTTTATCATAAATTTTGTATTTCTATGTTAAAATACCAATAGAAAGGTAGAAGAAAAAGTGAAGAAGTATATTAATTTTTTAAATTTAACAGAAGTCTTATTATATCTTGGCATACTAAATATCTTAGTTATGTTAGAAGTTAAACAAAATGATAGTTTATATTTTACTATCTTCTATTGGGGAATCGTTTTTATCATTAATCTAGGTTACTACACCTTAGGGCTCATTAAAAACAAAAAGACTCCTCAAATATCAATCTATTCCCCGACTGCACTAATTGCTTATTTCACATCCTATGGAGGAATTGCTTTTGTCAATATTAAAAATCGTTCTTATAGGGAATTTATCAAAAGTGCGAATGATTATCAAAGCATGACAAAAAAGCAAAGAAGAAAAGCATACCTGTATTATTTTCTAGTTTGGCTAGTTATATTCCTGCTAATGTTATTCATTTATCTTGATGATTTAGGAGAACAAGGCATAGGCGGTATCCTGTTACTATTTGCATTCTTAATACTAATCTATAGAATATTTATGTTATATGATTTCGCAAACAAGAAAGGAGTGAAAAAAAATGAATAATACAAGACAAGTACTTAAGTTAAACATCAATTACCCAGCTGAAGAAATAAATAAACAATTAAATACCTATTTAGAATGTAATCATTTTATACAAACAGATTATCATGGGGAAAAAGTTTTAAAACTTAATAGTTTCTCTGCAAAGCAAAGTTTTTATAGAACATACATCAAAATTTTTCTTTCAAACAGGGAAATCACTGTAATCGGTTGGATAAATTATAAAAATGTTGAATATGGATTTGACGATAAATTAGATTTCGAAAATTTAGATACTTGTGGAAATTGGCAACCAATCAGAGAACTATATTCTATTTTCTTTACGATTGCTAGTAATTATAAGATGGATGATACTATTTATTGTGAGAAATTACCAGTAGAAACTATAAAAGAACCTCAAAATCAAAATTTATTTTATCCAAACATACAGTATGGGGAAGATATCTTTTACATGAAATATAGTGGGTCTATCGTTCTCACAACATTTTCCATTTTCTTATATTTCATCTCTTTATCATCTTCTACAGATGATGTCAAATTCTTTGTAATTCATTTCTTACAATATATGATTCCATTAATTTTGATACCTTTTTCATTAAGAAAAGTTATCAAAGACCGAAAGAATAATAAAATAGCGAAAATCATATACTTCATCGATATCAGTATAATCTTCCTTTGCCTTTTATCAGGAATCATAAATACATTAATCCATTTATAAAAATTTACAATTTTAATCACACTACTCCGTGTGATTTTTTAATGTCCTATAAAAAGTGCACATCATAAAAGTAACTTTTCTTTCCAATCGATTCATTCGACTAATTTTATAGTTCTATTCTACCTGGACCTCTAAATAAGAACATAGTTTCTTTTAGAGATCCTGTTTCAAGAAGTAACATCGTTATTCTATCTACACCTAATGCAAAACCTCCATGAGGTGGACATCCATACTTAAAGAATTCAAGATAAAATTTAACATCTTCCGATAAACCTTTTTCTTTTGCCTGTTCGCATAGTATTTCATATCTATGTTCTCTAAGGGCTAAAGTAGTTGTTTCACATCCCTTCCAAATAAGGTCTGCTCCCTGTGGTATGCCATTTTCTCTTTTATGATAAAATGCTCTTTTTTTCGCACTAAAATCAGTTATAAATACAAACTCATGACCATATTTTTCTTTAACATACTTTGATGCTAATTTTTCTGATTCCGCATTCATATCGCCAACATCTTCATAATTCATTTTAAATCCATATTCATTTCCCAATTTCTTATATAATTCTTCTAATGGAATTCTAGGAAATGGTTTTGTTGGAATAACTACATCAACATTAAATAAATTTTTAATCTCTTCTCCATATTTTTCTTTTACAGCTGTTAATCCGGCAATAAAAAGATTTTCTTCAAAATCCATTAACTCTTCTAAAGATTCAACGTAACTCATCTCAATATCAAAGGAAGTAAAATCTGTGGTATGTCTATAAGAATTTGAATTTTCTGCTCTAAATGCAGGAGCAACTTCAAATACCCGATCAAATCCACTACACATTGCCATTTGTTTATAAAATTGTGGACTTTGGGCTAAATAGGCTTTTCTGTCAAAATATTTTACTTCAAACACATCAGAGCCTGACTCACTTGCTGCACTAATAATTTTAGGCGTGTGAATTTCAATAAAATTATGTTTTAAAACAAATTCTCTCATAGCGTTGATGAGACAGGTTTGTACTTTAAACATAAGAAGATTTTTTTCACTTCTTAAATCTAAGAATCGATAGTTTAATCTAGTATCTAATAGTGCAGACTTGCTATCTTTATAGTTTAAAGGTAATTCCTCTAAACACTTACTAGTTACAACAATATCACTTGGCACTAACTCCATTCCATTAAGTTTCACTTTCTCATTCTTTAATAATGTTCCAACAATTTTTACTGTACTTTCACAAGTTAAATTGGAAACCATTTCATTTAATTTACAATTTTTTTCAATCGTTACTTGAACTTTACCGGTAGTATCTCTAACAATCAAAAATTGAACATATTGTAAATCCCGAATACTATCAACAAAGCCTTCAATAGTAATTTCTTGTCCACAGTATTCCTTTAAATTTTTAAAATATACTTTTTTCATTCTTTACCTTCTATCAAATATATAATAAAAAAACAGCTATATTATCCACAAAGGGACGAATAACTGTTTATAATCCGCGGTACCACCCAATTTATTATATACAAATAGAATTTAAATATATAATCACTCTAGTAATATAACGGTTTACATCCGACTTATCCTACTACTCTTTCAAATAAGTAGCTCGTAGGTGTCTTTCATTCTTCATTTATATTATCTTTCACCAACCGATAACTCTCTACCATAAATGATAAAATTACTCTTCCTAGTCATTGCCGATAAGGGAATCGTACCATAAATTTCTATTTATTGCAAATTTTACCTGCTAGCCTTATTTTGTCTTTCCATCCAATCCTAAATCTGACTTATAAGGATTTTTATCCCAAGGACTAAATGTTCCGTACAAATCAAGTTTTCCTTTTTCCAAATGAATCATCTCTTCATCAACACGATATTAAAGTTCGAATTCTTCAAACGGATTTTTTAAGGATATCCTAAAAGTGTGTCAACTGTTATAGATTCTCTTCTAAAATTTCTTTGTATTTTTGATCTAGAAAATTTTCCATAAAACTATCTTTTAAAATTTGTTTTATGAAATCTTTGTCAGCTGTATTAATAATCTTACGCACAATAGTCTCTTGATCTACTTGACAAACTCCACTTATATATTCCCCTAAATACCAAACATTTTTAGAATTAACAAAAAAATCATCTAATAATTCATAGTCATAATCTCTTCCATCATAGTTCATACCTAAACGCCATATATTTTCTAAAGCATTGTCGTAAGTTTTAGCTACATTTATTAAATCATTAAAAAAATCTTGATCAATTTTGGGAAGATATGGTACAGAAATATAAGAAGTTATTAATAACATTAATTCTAAGTCACTCATATTTTCTGCAATATGAATATAAGTTTTATCATTAATTAACAAATTAAAGATTCTTTCATATTCATCTGTACGATTCAGTAGTAAGGTTTCTATGTCTTTATCTTCATTTTTTATAGATAATAATAAATTCGTTATGTCTTCAGTATATTTTTTTCCAACTTTAGACTTTAAAAATACATTTATTTCCTCCACTAAAATATCTTTATTGATTAACTTATTCATATATTTATAAACAGTTTTAACAAAATAATTATTTTTTAATATTACTGAAAAACTCAACTCTTTATTATCCAAATGAATAAAGATTTGCCCTGCTTTTCCCAAATCATATTTGGTATTTTTATTTAATTGAATTTCATATATATTTTCGTCATAAAAAATTTTAAGAATAGAATTTATTTTTAATTCTTCAACTGTTTTAATAATGATTATATCCTTTTCAATGCGATATTCAAAATTAATTTTGGTATTATCAATTGATAAATTTATATCTTTAAACATTTTTACACCACATTTCTAAAACGCCTTTGTCCATGAATTATAATAATTTGCAAGTGTATTTTCTAAATTGTCATAAATTTAGTATCAAATTCTATTGTATAAAGAACAATTGTTTCGTAGAGTTTTCGTAGGGAATATTCGTTGTTGAGTGTCTACCAAATCTCTTATAGAGAGAAGGTTTGATAAAGATGAAAACGAAAACTTTTGTTATAAAAGTTTTAAAGTTCATTGCTATCATTTTAGACTCCTTATCGTTATGATAGTAGTAATAAAAAAATGACACTTAATTCTTACATGAATTAAATGTCTAAACAATATTAATTGGGTAGGCATTCAACTTGCAAAAACTGAATGTTCCCTTTTTTATTGTATGCAAGCTTCCTTAACATACTCATAATACCATATTATTCATCTTTTGTCAAAGAAACGTTTTTAAATTGAAGTAAAAATACCCCTACTTCATTATATTGAAACAAGGATACCTAGTAAACTAAATCTTATTAGGTTCAAATAATACATTTATGTGCGATAGAGAAGAAATTGAATAACTTTTCTCATACTTAATAAAATAGGTAGTAATAATTACTAACTAACATAGTTATATTACATACTTTACATTTTGAAACATTTTTTAGAAATTTAAAGTAAAAAACTACAACATTTAAAAAATATATGGTAAACTCAAATTAGGAGGCGGGATTATGGAAAAAATAACAGTTGAAAATTTTAATGATAGTTTAGAAAAAAGGATTCTTGATAGACTAGTTCAAGTAGGTGCTACAACATATGCTGTAGGGAATAGTAAAGGTACAGATTCCATTGAATATAAAAAAAGTCAAAATTATGTACAAGCCTTATGGGAGTTATTTCGTGATGAAGTATTAGATAAACTATCTGAAGAAGAATTGACTATCTTTTTTAATTATGAAAATAGTAGATATGAAACATATAGTGAAAGAGAAGATGAAAATTCTAAAAATATTGCGAACATGTCAAATGATATGAGATATAATTTTGCGAATGCTTTGAGAAATGACTCAGACTGGAAAGAAAAAGGATTTGATAATTTAGATGAAAAAGTTAAAGATTTAGCATCAAAAGCAAAAAAATAGTATAATAAGAGCATTTTAGCTCTTTTTTATATGTCCATAGTTTTATCATCTTCATAGTCATAATTATTAGAATAAATATAGTCATTTATTTGATTTTCTTTGGAAGTATGATTAGCAATATCTTGTAAATCTTCGTTCAGTTGTTGAGGGACTACCAAATCTCTTATAGTGAGGAGATTTGATAAAGATGAAAACGAAGACTTTTGTTACAAAAGTGCTAAAGCTCATTGCTATCATTTTATTTCTCCTTATCGTTATGATGGTAGTTATAAAAAAATGACACTTAATTCTTACATGAATTAAATGTCTTCCTAAAAAATATTGGGTAGACATTCAACATCGCAAAACGGAATGTTCCCTTTTTTTATTTTATGCAAGTTTCCTTGACATATTCATAATAACATAAAACGACTTGTTAAAAAGTCGTTTTATGTTTGTTTTATATCAATACTCAAAAAGTTCGAGTTTCCTATCTATCTGGTGCGAGAAAGGAGATTTGAACTCCCACAGCATAAGCCACTACCACCTCAAAGTAGCGCGTCTACCATTCCGCCATCCTCGCATGAGACATTCTCATTATACTACTTTTTTGAAAAATATCCAACTATTATTTTTTAGAAACATCAATCCATTGTTGAAAAGATGAAGTTTTTTCCAATTCTTCTACCGTAAGCGGGATGGCACTATGGGAATTTCCACAAGCAGGATAAACTATTTTATACTCTTTTAAAGAATTATCTAAATATACCGTTACGGATTCGGGGATTGCAAATGGACAAACACCCCCTACCTGATGACCAATCAGTTCTTCTATTTGATCAACCTCAATCATCGCTGCTTTCTCATGAAAAAATTGCTTATACTTGGTATTATCAATTCGAACATCTCCTGCCATAACAATTAAAATTGGTTCGTGATTGACTTTGAAAGCTAAGGTTTTAGCAATCTCTCCTTCCCTACAAGAAAGAGCTAAAGCGGCATCCTTAACAGTGGCAGAAGACACTTTTAATTCCATAATTCTATCTTCTAATCCATACTTTTGAAAATAATTTTTTACTTTTTCTATAGACATTGCATTACCTCCACAACAAAAAAGGAAATATTTTACTTGATTTTAAATTTGTCCTAACAAAAATTTTCTCTGGATGATTTTCAAAAGTGTTTTCTCAATATCTCTTTTCATCATTATAACATGATAACATACAAAAGAAGAAAACTTCTTTCTTTCCTAAGGAACATTTTACAAACTATGATATAATAACGAAAAGGAGTAAAAGATGAATAAAGTATTAAAAAATAGAGTTTATAAGCACTTTAAAGGGGATTATTATATTGTCCTTGAATTCGCAAAACACTGTGAGGAACTAGAAGACTATGTCATTTATCAAGGATTATATGAAGAAGGACCTATTTGGATTAGACCCCTATCCTCTTTTCAAGAAGAAGTAGATCATAAAAAATATCCCAATGTCCATCAAAAGTATAAATTTGAATTACAGTCTATTGAAAGTGTTAGAAAAAATTTTCAAAAATAAAAGAGACTATCCATTAGGATAGCTTTTTTGACAAATATAAGTCTATTACCTTTAATAAATACTTAGCAAAATCAGATAGACTAGAAAGATCTTCATCTGTGATTCTTAAATTCTTATAAATCATCCAATCAGCATTATCCCGTAAAAAATGCATAATCTCTTTAGGAATCTTTATTTTTTATTGATTTCCCACGATTACTTCTCCGTCTACATTACAGATATAGCAATGAGGTAATTTCGATTTTATATAGTGCAGTGCATTCTCATCTTTTTCTAATTTTTTTCCTATAAATACTCCCTCTACCAATTTGATAGGAAGTCCAAACATAATAGCAGATTCTCTATTCGTAGTAGAAGCATCTCTATGAAATCTTTCTTTTAAAAAGGTCTCATAATATCGTTCATCTAAAAACTCTTTTAAAATCTCTTTATCAAAAGAAGGATTCCAAACATCTGCTACCCCTATTTTTTTAGCATACTCACTATCCATATTCAAGATAAAAGCAATTTGCCGTTTATTTGAAACTAAACTAGGTAGAAAACGAACTTCTTTTGTTTGATCTCCCCAATAAGACCATACATCTTCTCGATTATTAATCTCTTCTGTCATTTCATCAAATTGATGATAAGGCACCAATCTAGAAACAAAGTTAGATCCTGGACCTCTTCCAATAGAGTAAGAGATTGTAAAACCACTATAATTTTTTATATAATCTCGCAAAAACATATCTTCTTGAATATTCCACATGCTGATACTATGCTTAATTTTATTTTTCATCTCGGAAGCACCAGTAAAATCATTACCGATAAAGCCGTTTTGAATCACCCAATCAAAATTTTCTAAACCACCAGGGATACCATGTAAAAAGGTTCCCTTCTTCAAATAAACAGCATCCCCTTTTTGATATTTCGTATAAGAAATGGATGGAGAATCGTCATAATACAAATCGATTTGGTCTAAAATAAGTTGTAAAGCTTCCTTCGCAAAAGTCTTTTGGGCATATTCTATATAGTTTTCTTTCATCTTCCTTCCACCTCTCCTACTAACAAATTTCTTAAAATTCAAATAAATAGACATTTTCTAAATATTTTTCTCTAAATAGGCGATTTCCTATATATTTTCCTCCAAGATGTTTATAAAATTCGTTTGATGGATTTCCATCTAAACAACCAATAATTAGTTTTTGAATTCCCTGACCCACTATTTTTTCGATGGCATAATAATATAATCGTTTTCCATAACCTTTTTTCTGATATTCCGGAAGAACATACAAGGAATGAATTTCAGCAGTATTTTCATACCCTTCTGTTTCTAAAGTAAAATAAATCCAACCAATTATTTTTTTATCTATCGTTAAAACATAGTAATGTGGTTGTGTTTCTATATTATTCTTTAGTCTTTCTGCATTTTCTACTTCACTATTTCGTAAATTCTCTAAAAATTCATCGTCTACAATTCCTTTATAGGTTGTATTCCATACTGTAGCGATACAATGTGCTAACGCGGAAGAATCCTCTATTTTTCTCTTTCTAATTTCTACTGTCTCCATAGTAAATGTCCTTTCTTTTAAAACCCTTTTCATTTCTTTTTTATTTGAAATCTATTTAATACTCTTGAATTTTTTTAGAATAATCGTTTTTGATTCTGGTACTAAAATCAAAAGAAAATTGTTCTAAATATTCAATAATCAAATCTATGTGTTTCTCAAAATTAGAATCTTTAAAAATGTCTTTTAAATATTTTGAAACTAATTTATTCGTATTAATTCGATCTACATAAAAATACAACAAATTCGTATTCCCAATCTTCTCCTTACCAGATTGAACTATCGAAGCTAAATACTCACGGCAAGCGGCTGGGCCGGTAAATCCCATATCAAACATGATCAATACACATCCCATAAAAATTTTATCCGTTCCATCGGAAGGCAATGTCTTTTTGGTAAATTCCAGTAAATTTTCTATCGAGTTAGAATTTACATACTCTTCCGAAAACAATTGTAAAAATTTATTAATAATCATTTTTATCACCTTTGCGTTACCTATTTCTCAATAATTGTCTAAGTTCCAAATAACCTATCAAAAGTATAGCATAATTTCAAACATTATAAAACTCGAACTATAAAAGTCCGAGTTTAAAAGAAAGAATTTCTTTATAGTCTTTTTAAAGGAAGAAAGGTTTCTTGATAACAATCCATAACGAACTGTTCACCTAGTTCATTCACACCGATTCCGCTTTGATTGTTATGAGATCTTCCTAACATTATCGTTTGTGTAATGTCTATTCCCATGCTTTGTAATACCTCAATTTCTTTCCTTGATCTTTCTAGTAATCTTCTCCCAAATAAAATTCTTTGCTGATAGCCAACAGAACTAGGAACACTGCGACTAAAATAACTCATATCATGCATAGGAGTGGGATTGCCATCTTCATCTAGTCGTGTCATGGTCTTTCTCTTTTCTTCTAGTTCTCCAACATAGTATCTAAATTTTATTTGACTATAAGCTTCCCTATCAAAAGCCTTTCCCATTAAAGTTTCATAATCCTTTATCCCAAGGGGATATTCTAATTGAAGAGTGGGAACTGGAATACTTCCACTAGCTCCACCAATACAAGCTGTTTCTACGATTTCAGGATGTAAAAGAGCAAAGCGTTGTGCAAAAACTCCAGAAGAAGAATATCCATGTAAAAATATTTTTTCTTGGATTTTAGAATGACTTAAAATTTTTTCTTTTACTTCCTTTATAATCTCTAATACTTGTAAATCTATACGATAGTAAGGATTTTCTCTATCCAAATCAAAGCATTCTTTAGAGAGTTGTTGATAATAAGGTTTTCCTGAAATACTAGGTAGAATTGGTATTAAAACAGGAGCATGAAATCCACTTAATTTTCTAGTCAAATCACGAGCAGTAATCAATCCACTTTTCAATAGTTCTTTTTCATCCTCTATTTCTAAATTATTTCCTTCTACGGCAAGAAGACTACCTTCCTCTATTTTGGATGGTAAAACAAGTACATAAGGAATATGATAAGATGTCTGATCACTAGGATAGTGAATCTCAACCCTATAGTCATTACCTTCTAAATGATAGAGGAATTGAAAGCCAAATTCTGTTTGGAATATATCAATTCCCACTCTCCCTATCGATTCTTTCTTTTCTTTTATTGTACTCATTTTAAGAATTCACTCTCTCTAATTCTTTCATTATATTTTCAATATCCTTACACTGCTTAAATATCTTTCTTCTTCTTTTTACAACTTTAAAAAATCTTGTTATCCTTCCTAACTTACCATGCTTTTCAAGTTCTAATTTCATAAAGTATTCATTTTGATAATCTCTTTTAACGGATCTGATAAAGCTTTTCATCTTAGCTGTTCTTTTTACAACTACTTTTCCTTTTAATTTGGTTATAGGCTTAATATCATGAAGAATGTTTCCCTCAATTAAAACTTTTTTATTTGCTTTTTGGATGTCGGTAAGAATATCGATATATTGCTTATAAAATTCTTCCCCTTCTTGAATAGCCCCATATTTTCTCTTTAACATATCTCTAATTTTGGAAAGTTCTTCATGCTCTTTTCCACCAGGTAATTCTAACAATCTATCACAATTTATGACAATATAATTTTCATCATTTTGATATTTTAAAGAGGTTGTAGTTTTACCAGATCCTTTACTACCAAGGATATTGATGACTTCATCATTTGTTAAAACTTTCTCATAATCTTTTTTATCTTTCCAAAAAGAAATTTTATATTCTTTTTTCATAAAGCACCTTCCATGAATTCTATAGGAATATTATAATCAATATCTTACAGAAAGAGAAATCCCTATCCTACTATTTAAATAATAAAAACATCTGATTTTAACAATCAAATGTATCCTTTTTTATTGTACGCAAGCTTCTTTAACACAACTATACTAACCTTTTAGCAAGTCGTTTCTCACCTATTCAAATTCTTTAAGATATCTATTTTTGAATGGATACTGATTTTGGACTATAGTCAGAATAACGAATATGGTTTTTTATCGCAAATTCTAAATAGTTATCTAAAATGGTATTCATAATGATAGGTATATTGGTCAAAAAAACATTGAATTGCTCTTCATGTGATTCTTCCTTTGACGTTTCCTTTTCATTAGTTGGAAAATCGGATATTCCTTTAATCACAATACATTCGACATCATTTGCTCTACATATATATGCAATTGCTGCAGATTCTGTATCCGCAATGGTAATCCCATGATTTTTAAGTTCTATATAATCATCCCACATTACGACAGCTTTGTCAGCGGTTCCCAATGTCCCCGTGTTTATGCCATTTACTCCCATCCAGTCCAAAACTACAGTAAAAGAATCTTTTATGAGAGGTTCAGTTTCTTTCACAGTACAATCATATTGAACAAATTTGTTTGGAATAAAGATATCTAAATTCTTATAACGATCATCTATTCCTGCACAGGTTCCTGCCACAATTATTTTAGATAAATGAAAATGATCTATCATATATTGAGTAGATGCAGAACAATTCATTTTTCTAACGCCACATCTATAAAAAATTAAATCTTGACCATATAAATGAATTTTAAAATATTCTCCAAATGGAAACTTGCTACAGTCTTCAATATTCATATTGTATTTTTCTAAAACAGCTTCCCATTCTTTTTTTGCAGCAACACTAATTCCTATCATAAATTGTTACCTCCATCATTATATGTCGTTATCTATATAACTATATTAATAAAAATAATCTCAACTGGATAAGCCAATATCAATAACAATATCTAACTCACCTAAACTAGCTATTTCTTTGCCTTATGCAAGGATTCTTAACATGCTCATTGTAACATAAAAGACGACTTTTTAGCAAGTCGTCTAACTTCGAGTGACCATCAATCTATTTTCTAAGGAAAAACATGCAATCACTTTTAGGCAAAGAAACACTGAAAGATAAATCATTCACCAATTAAAATTATCAAATAGGTTGCTATTTAATATCATGAAATCTTGTTTTTATTTCATCCGTTCCTAATAATTTCATTATTTCATATAAATCTGGTGTCATTGACTTACTGGTTAAAGCTACTCTAATAATCATACTGATATCAATAATACTACCTTTATAGTTACTAGGATTTTCTTTATACCTTTTTACATCAGAACAATATTCATATTTATCCGATAAAGCCTTCATCTTATGAAACCAAGTATCTTTATCATCCGTTATATCATAATAATTGCTAATATAATCATTTAAAATCGTTTTTATCTCATGGATATCTGTTATATTTTGCCAATCATATTCAAAATTCTGAAATAACTCATTATACATATACCATATATACGATTTTATTTCAGAATAACAACTAAAATCTTTTCTAGGTTTTTGTTGCTCTCTTTCAACATTTAAAATATCAATCGTATATTGTCTATATTTAGTAATTAATTTAGCAAAAGGTTTATCAAATTCTAAAGCCCATTGTAATAAATGATTATATACTTCTGTTGCCGATAATTTTGAAATATAATTTCTAGATATATTTATTATTTTGCTTAAATCAAATAAGGCTCCATTTTTACTCATTTTATTAAAAGAGAAAGAAAACTCTCTATAAGATTTTGTTGGATTTTGTAAATACCAACTATCAAAATTAGAATTCATTAAAGTTGCAAAATATAATTTTATAGCTTCAACTGGAATACCTTTTTCATGATAGTATATTGCTGCTGCTTCCGGATCTTTTCTTTTACTAATTTTTCTAATCGAATCTCCATCTTTTATATTCAACGGTAAAAAGTGAGCAAATTTAGGTGGCTCAAACCCACAAGCTTTCCATAATTCTAAATGATAAGGAACAGAAGAAATGTAAGAATCGTCTCTTGTAACGATTGTGATTCGCATAAAGTGATCATCACAAACGTGTGCGAAAGCATAAGGTGGTATCCCATCTGATTTTACTAAGACCTGGTCTATATCATTATCTGGTAATTTTATTGTTCCTTTTACTAAATCTTTAAATACTATTTGCCTATTAAAATTACCATTAGATTTTAATCTTAATACCCACTTATCTCCTCTATCGATATGTTCTTTTATCTCATCATACGTTAAATTCCTACACTTTGCATAGTGTCCATAATATCCAATTCTAGCTTTTTTACTTTCTTGCATCTTTCTCATATGATCTAAATCTTTTTCGGAGCAAAAACAAGGATATGCTTTTCCGGTAGAAACTAGATATTTAGCAACAGTATGATAAATTTCCAACCTTTTAGATTGTACATATGGGCCATAAGCTCCACCTTTAATAGGATGCTCATCAACATTGTAATCATAATGTTCTAAATCACTTATTCCTAATTCTATGCCATTCTCGATTTTTCTCTTTTGATCAGTATCCTCAATTCTTACAATAAATACTCAGTTCGTTTGCTTAGCAATAACTTCTGGAATAAAGGAAGCATATAGATTTCCTAAATGCATTCTTCCTGTTGGAGAAGGTGCAAATCTCGTTACTTCTGCATTTTCTGGTAAATTTCTTTCTGGATATATCTTCTCGAAATCATCAATTGTTTTTTTGACATTTGGATATAATAAATCAGCTAAATCCTTATAATTCATTTTTCTCATCCCTTTCTTAAACAAAAAAGAGCAATCAGTCCATAAAGGACGAATTGCTCGTGGTACCACCTTAATTTGTAATAAGTTATATTACCTCAAAATTTTAACGCGATTAGCGAAATAGCTTGTATACACTATTCAACTCCAAAGCTTCGTTCAAATAATCCAAACGTTAATTTACACCAACCATTAACTCTCTTCGCATTGAAATCATTTTACTCTTCTTCTTCATTGCTTTTCAATTACAGACATATTATAATATTACTTTTAGAAAAAGTAAACATCTACCAATCTATCCTAAGCATATGTTGTTTTTGATAACCAATCATAAGATGTTAAATTATTATATGCAGGTCGATTTGATATTCATGGTAACATAAAAACAACTTTTTAGCAAGTCGTCTTCTATTTCTACTCGAATTTCAAGAATTATATTTATCTGATTTTGTATCAATTTTTATTGTACGAAGAACATATGTTTGACACAATATTTTTGGATACATTTGAAATATATCAGATGTTTTCCCTTTCTAGTTATCGAAAGATAAGAGAAAGGTGGTGGTTTATTATGACAAAAAGAGAAATGTCTCAATTTATTATAATTCTACTATTATTCTTTGTAGTAATCACCTTACTATTTAGATAATAAAAACATCTGATTTCAACTATCGTTGATTTCAGATGCAACCCATAAGGGATAACATCTGATTCTCGCAATCAAATGTATCCTTTTTTATTTTATGCAAGTTTCCTTGACAAATACATCATAACATAAAAACGACTTTTTAGCAAGTCGCCTGTCGTCTTTTATTTCTACTCGAATTTCGAGAATTGTATTTAGTTGGTGCTCTAAAGGGAGAAGTTCAATAACTTTAGAAAACGAAATATAGATTTTATTGAGTACTCTTTTCAATAACCTTTTCTAAAAATATTTTATCGTTAAATGCACCTCTTTTTGAGCTTTTTGCATTAGCAAGAATGATAACATCATCTAAAGTAGCATTTTCAAGTTTAGCTAAATATTTTATAATTTCGAGCATATCTGCTAATTCTTCAATTCGATCTTTTCCCGTTGCATTTAAAACTTCTTGGTATTCTTCATTTAACTTTTTCTCTAATTCAATCTTATATTCTTCATCATTTAAAATGTGAATAATAGGATTTTCCCCATTAGATTTTATTATATTTGGTATATTATCTCTTACTAATTTATTATAAATTTTTTCCATAAACATCCCCTAATAATTTTGTTTGCTAGGTATAATACCTCTTACCCCACCTCGAGGGTTATCTACATCTCCATCATATCTAGGTATTAAATGGACATGTAAATGCATTATACTTTGCCCTGCTTTGATTCCTAAATTCATTCCAATATTATATCCATCAGGGTTATATTTTTCATCTATAACTTTTTTAGCTTCATCTAAAAGATTAAATATTGCAATTTTTTCGTCTAATGTAGTTCCCCACCAATCTTTTACATGCCTTTTTGGTATAACTTCCAAATGACCATCATTGACTGGAAAATCATCAAATCTTGCTATAGCAAGTTCATTTTCTAATTCAAAATCTTTATTTTCTATACTTTTACAAAAAAAACAATCACTCATTTTATTACCACCATAGCAATTGTACCACACATTTAGACAATTCAAAATAAGAATTAGATTTTTATGCATATTGTTATACCAATATGCAAGTGTACTTTCTCAATTGACAAAATAAAACTACTTTCCATTTAATTTTGAAAGTAGTTTTTATATGCAGCTCATAATCTTCCGAGTAACAATCAATCTGGTGCCGCAAGCAAGAATCGGACTTGCGTTAAAGCCTTACCATGGCCTCGTAATACCATTATACTATTGCGGCAAAAATGGTGCCGGATGTAGGAATCGGACCTACAGCTAATCATTACGAGTGACTTGTTTTACCATTAAACTAAACCGGCAACAATTTCATTCTATCATAAAAAGGGGGGATTGTAAATGTGTTCTAAAAAATTTGATAGTTTTTTAAGAAACGTATTTACAACACATATTATAGAGTGCTATAATGAAAGAGAGCCTAGGAGGAGTTCTCCTAGCTTTTTTTATTTTTTAGGGAGGTCATTATGGCAAAATATGTATTTGTAACAGGTGGTGTATGTTCTGGATTAGGAAAAGGAATTACAGCATCTTCTATTGCCCTTTTATTGAAGGCAAAAGGATATAAGGTATTCATGCAAAAATTTGATCCTTATATGAACGTTGATCCAGGAACTATGTCCCCTATTCAACATGGAGAAGTATTTGTAACCGCAGATGGTTGTGAAACAGACCTAGATTTAGGTCACTATGAAAGATTTATTGATGAAGAACTCAATTATACTTCCAATATCACGAATGGAAAAATTTATTCTAGTGTCATTGAAAAAGAACGTCGAGGCGACTTTTTAGGAGCAACCATTCAAATCGTTCCCCATATTTCCAATGAAATTAAAAATAAAATTTATGAAGCTGGTGCTACTAGTCAAGCAGATATCGTAATCACAGAGATTGGAGGAACCGTTGGCGATATTGAATCTTCTGTCATGATGGAATCTCTTCGACAGTTTCGGATGGAACAAGGAATAGAAAATAGTCTATTCGTTCACACTACTTTAGTTCCCTACCTTTTTGGGTCTAATGAATTAAAAACGAAACCAACGCAAAATAGTATTATCGACTTACGTCGTTTAGGTATTCAACCAGATATCATTGTAACTCGCTCTAGCATTGAATTAGGCGATACTATTAAAAATAAAATCTCTCTTTTTGGTAGTATTCCCAAAGAAAATATTATTGAAGCAATTGATGTTAACAACATCTATCAAATTCCTATTAATTTCCACAAACAAAATATTGAAGATATCATTTTAAAACAATTCGGATTACCAATTACTCCTAGTAACTTAAAATATTGGGAAGATCTTATCGATACAGTTTCCAACTTGAAAAAAGAAGTAGAAATTTCTCTTGTTGGAAAATATGTAGAACTTCATGATGCTTATTTATCTGTCATGGAAGCTTTAAAACACGCTGGATATAAACATAATCGAAAAGTTGTTATTCATTGGGTAAATTCAGAATCTTTAGAAAAAGACAACGTAAATTTGGATGAAATCTTTAAAAATTCTAAAGGTATTTTAGTTCCAGGAGGATTTGGCCAAAGAGGAATTGAAGGAAAAATCAAAGCTTGTGAATATGCCAGAACACATAATATTCCTTACTTAGGACTCTGCTTGGGAATGCAAATAGCTGTAATTGAATTTTCTCGTCATGTATGTAATTTAGAAGGAGCATCTTCTAGAGAGTTTGATGAAACTTGTCAAAACCCTGTGATTGATTTAATGGCTGAACAAAAAACCATTATTAATATGGGGGGAACACTTCGCCTAGGAAATTATGAATGTACGATTCAAAAAGGAACATTAGCTAGTAAAATTTATAAGACCGATAAGATTTTAGAACGTCATAGACACCGCTATGAATTTAATAACCGCTACAAAGAAGAATTAGAAAAACATGGACTTGTTTTTTCTGGAATTAATGAACCTAGTCATCTCGTAGAAATTGTTGAACTACCATCTCATCCTTTCTTCATCGCATGTCAATTTCACCCAGAATTTAAATCTCGTCCAACAAGACCACATCCTCTTTTCGATGCTTTCTTAAAAGCCTCTATCGAATGCAAAAAATAAAAGGGTTTCCCCTTTTATTTTTTTAAGCTACTTTTTTAGAATCCTTACGGCTTAAAAGAAGCATTTTAGGAGCATCTTTGGTAGCAGTTTTCTCTTCTGTTTCCACTCCTAATACTTGATTTCTTAAGTTTCTTAATTCTGCTAAATCTGCTTGAATTTTTTGTAATCTTGTTTTTTCCATATCCTCTTCCTCCTGCTTAGGGAATAAAGAAAGACCGCATTTTCGAAATTGAATGGGACTCATTCCTACTACTTTATAGAAAGTTTCCGAATAATATTCTAAGGAATGAAATCCATGCGTAAGTGCAATTTTTAAAATTTTATCTTTGGTATATAGTAAATCTGGTATACTATTTCTCACTTTTTGATAGTTTCTATACTGGGTGATTGTTACTCCCATTTCTTTTTTAAAAAACTTCATCAAATAGTGTCTATTAAAGTAGAAAGTACCAGCGATATCATCAATACTAATATCTTCTTCTAAACTAGAATCTATATAGTCAACAATATCTGTAATAATTGCCTCTTTATTCTCCATAAATCCCCCTTGGCAGAATGTATTCTATCAGAAAAAACAAAACATTTCTTAAACAATAGTGGTTATTTTACCAAAAAAAGCATTTTTTTTCAAATTTATCCTTCTTTAGGATAAATCGTAACTTTTGTTTTCTCAATCACAATTTTATGATTATCGTCTTCTTTCACTTGAACATCAGCTTTTTCTTGTTCATCCAATTCAGCAAGTTTTTCATCGATTTGTTTGATTAATTCATCGATATCTACTTTTCCAGGTTCTTCTTTTAAAAGCGAAGAAGTTACAAATGGTTGTTCCAAAATCACTTCGTGTTCAGGGATCTCCACTTCCTCTGGTTCATAGCCCCAGTCTATTTTATAATTTGGCTTTAATTGCGTTAAAAATGGATATTCTCTACTTTTTAAAAGAATTGCTTGAAAAGGATGCAAGGTCCTTAATTGCTCTACTGGTATAAGAGGTACTCCATCTTCTTTTTTTCCACAGAGTTTACTAATTTCTTCCAAAGTTTCTTGATTGCTAGAAAGTAAATATAAAATAATGGCAAAAGAATCACGAATTCTATCCCCTGTCTCTTTACCAGCTAAATATTCCAAATCCTGTAGTCTTTCTACTAAAATTGTAAAATTAATATTTTTGCCTCTAGCCATTCTTAAGATAGAATCAAAGTTTTGTAAGCAAATGGTTTTGCCATAACCATCTAATAAGATATGAAGTCTTCGCTTTTCTTTCTCTTCCTGTTGATAACTCCAACTTTCATAAATTTGATCTACTAATAAAGATTGCATCTCTAAGGTGTTGGACAATTCTGGTGTAATTAGAAAAATAGCTACTTTCTCAGGAATCTCTTCTAACTGAAAGTCTGTAACCCTCATAAATTCTATCATTTTATCGCTTACAACATATTTTTTAATTTTTTGCTCAAAAACAGAAATAATACTTTTCTTCGTTTCTGTAGCTGCTTTTAAAACTGTTGATAAATAAAGTTGAGAAGAAGAATTTTCTTTAGAAAAAGATGGAAAAAGAGAATTATATTTTTCTATTTTGAGGGATAAATCAAAAATCTGTTTAAGGGTAATATTAACATTTTTATTCTCTAATAAGTAATACGCTAATCCTACGAAATAATTAGCAGCACTCTGATCCCAAAAAGGATCGCTTCCTACAGCTGGAACATAAATGTAGTTAGCCACTTTATTAAGTGCTAAATCTGCTTTATCGAAATCACCATTTTGATAATATTTTTCTGCTATCGTTAAAGGATTCCAGTGACATCCTCTCCGATAATCTTTAAAATTTAAAATAAAAGTAGTATAGCCTTTCTTTTGTAGGTGACCTCCTAATTGTCTATAAATTTCTCCCTGAACATCTGTTACTAAAAAAGAATCAGAAGACTCGATTAACGTATTAATCATCGGTAAAACAGTTACTTGCGTTTTTCCAGAACCTGTTGAACCAATTATCAAGTGATGAACATTTTCACTATCGATATAAAAATCATCTCCATCACATCCAATAGGTAATCCTCCTTGATCTATCTTTTGTTTCAAATTTAATTTGACAACACCAAAGCTATTCTCCATTTCTTCTCTAGTAGCAAATCTACTTCCTACCTCTTTGTTTGACATATTTTTTCCTCCTTACTAGACAAACCTGAGATTGCTCATCTCCCTTTCATTATAGCAATCTATCCGTTCTTTTTTTTAAACAGTTGTGACATCTTTAGGATATATTCATTATATCATAGAAAGGCAAAAAAAGACTAATGAATAGTCTTTTTCGCAATACAATAAGGATATTGAATGTCAGAGATAACAACTGGAATATTTTGGTGCAAATCATCTTTCTTGCCTTCAGCACAAATCAACAAATAATTTCCGGTATGTCCCATCAACCTTCCATTTTCCCATTTTTCAGGAATAAAGATCACCTCTTGATTTAAGAATTTTTCCATGTACTCTATTTCTAATTGGCGACTGATCTGCATCATGACTTTGACTCTTTCTTTTTTCGTTTTCTCATCGACAGGATTGGGTAATTCTTCGGCTTTTGTTCCCTTTCGTAAAGAAAAAGGAAAAACATGAATTTTACTAAATTTGATTTTTTGAACAGTCTCTATGGTCTCCTCAAAAAGTTCTTCGGTCTCTCCTGGAAAGCCCACAATTAAGTCCGTAGTAAGAGAAATATCAGGTCGGATGGCCCGAATTTGTTCTACTTTCTTGATAAAGTAAGCTTTATCGTATTTTCGATTCATCGCTTTTAGAATTTCATCAGATCCACTTTGTAGAGGAATATGAAGATGATTGACAATCACCGCATGATTCTTTAAGGCTTCTAATACGGCATCATCTATTTCGGTAATTTCAATAGAAGAAATACGAAGGCGTTCTAAGCCTGGTATTTTCACAATATCCTCTAGTAAATCAGAGAAATGATAGTCTTTTAAATCCGCACCATAATGCCCGGTATGGATTCCTGTTAAAACAATCTCCTTATGTCCTTGTTTTACTAAACTTTCTATTTCTTCTAATGCTAAATGCGGATCTTTACTTCTCACCTTTCCCCTTGCATAGGGAATAATACAATACGTACAATAATTCTCACAGCCATCTTCTATTTTCACAAAAGCTCTCGTGCGATCAAAATTATTAAGCATCATGCTCTCAAAGGGAACATCCATAATATCTTGTACTGCTAGAATAGGAAGATGAGTCTTTTGATATTCTTCGATAAAAGAGACAATTTTACTCTTATACTGATTACCAAGAAGAATAGATACCCCTTCTAATTTGTTATTTTTAGGATCTACTTGTACCATACAACCGCATACTACAATAATAGCTTCCGGATTTTTTCGAAGGCACTGTCTTACTACTTTTAACGATTTGTGAGCACTGGTATCGGTAACCGTACAAGTATTGATAATATAGATATCTGCCTTCTCTTCTTCTGTCTCTTTGAAACCAGCATTCACCAATTCATCTTTCATCACATTAGACTCATAAGTATTTACTTTACAACCTAACGTGCAAATCTTAAATGTCATATACACCTCCAAAAAAATAAGCCTTGATAGGCTTATAAATTATTTCGAAAATCTTTTAATGCTTGTAAAAGTTCTTCATTCTTCGAAATGTTTCCAATATCTAAGTCTTCTGAAGATCTTCTCTTTGTTGGTTCTTCTCTTAGATTGGATTTCTCTGCCTCAAGTAATATCGTATCATTTTTACTACTTTGTGGCAACTCTTCATGCTGAAATTTTTTCACACTAGAATAATCTAAAGGTTCTTCTTTCATTCTTCCAAAGACAGGAGATATGACTTCTGTTCGTTGAAATCTACCATCTTCTGGAATTTTAGCTAAAGCCTCATGGACGGCTATACGAGCTTGAGACATCAAACGCTCTTCCTCTTCTGAAGAAGATTCTTCTATAGAAGCTTTTGGTTCTTCTAGACGTTTTCCATGTTCTAGGCTTTCTATTAATTCTACCATTCCTTGGTTTTTATCTTCCTTATCCTTTGGATATTCCGGTAGGAAATCAGAAACTGTCGCTAAAGGTCTAGACTCCAATTCATCTTCATAACTTTTTTCACGATTCTTAACAACATCTACTAATTCTTGATAACTGATAATAGATTGTTCTTCCTGTTCTTGTTCGAATTGACGAACAACCTCTTCAGGAGAAATTTCTTTGGCATCCTTTAAATCGTATAGGACACTGGATAAAGAAGTATCTTGAATCTCTTCCATAGCTTCTTTTATAGCTTCTTTATGTTCTTGATCAATACGATTTTTTATTTCCTCTTCATCCCTATTTTCTAGTTCTGCTAACTTTTCTTCGGATGTAGGACGAGGAATTTCTATCTCGCGTATTTTTCCTTCTTTCGGAGAATGTGTTTTCTTTGAAATCGGTTTTTCAATCACATCTTCCTCAGGAATATCCTCTAAATCAGCATTTTCTAAATCTTCCTCATAAATAGGAATTTTTTTAGGTCTAGATACTTTCACAATAGCTAAAATGAGAAGAACAAATAAAGCTATCAATAATAGTAGAATTCCTACAAAAAGATAGGTGTTGTTGACAATCAATTTTAATATTTTTTCCATCGTATCACTCCATATATTCATAACGGACTATACTTGACAAAAAAATGGGAACTGTCTCTACTCTCATAATCTGCGTTCCTAAACTCACTTTTATAAACCCCTTTTGTTCAAAGTATATTTCTTCTTCTTTGGTAAATCCACCTTCTGGACCTACCATCAAGTTTATTGTATCATAGATATCTACATTTTTCAAAACGTTTTTTATGGTTTTTTCCCTTTCTTGCGTGCTACAAAGTAATTTAATCCCACCTAACAGAGCAAGATTCTCCCTTTGCCTTTCAATTCTAACGGTAGGAATAGAAAGTCGCATAGACTGCTCTGCTGCCTCTTTACAAATTCTTGACCATCTCTCGACTTTAGAAGCTTCCTTCTTTTCTTCTAACTTCACAACAGAATGCTCCATGGGGATGAGAAGAAATTCCTCTACTCCTAACTCTGTACCTTTTTGAAAAATAAAATCCATTTTTTGTTCTTTTAAAAAGGGTAAAATCAAAACAAGACGAGGCATTTTTTGGACGAATTGTTCCACTTCTTTTTCTATTTTAACATCCAGATTTTTATTGACATTTTCTAGACAACAAAGATACACTTTTCCCTGATAGACAACTTCTACCTGATCTTGTTCTTTCATACGCATAACAGTTCGAATGTGATAGTAATCATTCTCGCGTAGATCAAAATAATTTTCTCTTTTGGAGATTGCAAAATATCGTTGCATAGTTTTCCTCCTAACAAGAAAGAAGCGTTTAGGCTTCTTTCTTTTCTACTTTCTCAACATATTTTAATTTTCCATTTTCAATTAAATGGTTGGCTGTATCGACATCAACAATATCATGATCAACAAACAATTGTAGCGTTTCTTGATTTAATTGCTTACGGTCTGGTTCGGTATCGTATTTATCAAGAAGATTTTCAAAATCTTCTATTACTTTTAATGTATCCTCACAAACCTGTGAAAGGAATGGCGTACTATTTAAAATCTTATTCGAAAAGGACGAGTTTCTAACCATATCTAATTGAAGCATTGGTAAACTTAAAAAATAAAGAAAAAGAAATAAAAAGATAAAGTTTTGAATGACACCAACAACTGCTCCTAAGATTTTAGAAGGAATTCCTAAAATAATCGTCATGTTTAAGAAAGATTCAAAGGTATGCGTCGTAGCTTTGATAACTTGTAAAATAGAGGAGAAAAGAAATACTAAAAGAAGAAAAGAGATTCCCTCATATAATAACAAATTTAAAGATGTAATTCCATGAATACTTCCAGAGAATTCAAAGAATGGACAAAAACGATACAAAAGAGAAGATAGGTATCCTTTCAATAAAAAGGATAAAACAAGAACAATAATCGTTCCAACCGTATCTACCAGTTGACTAGTAAATCCTTTTTTAGCCCCTATAACCGCACCAAATATTAGAATTAAAATAATAATGATATCAACAATATTCATAAGCCCTCCTAATCTAATTTGATTATACCATATTCTAAAAAAAAAGCAATTGTACTAGCTATATCCATTTCCCTAAAAATATGTTACAATACCAGTAGGAAGTGGTATCATGACAATTACCGTAAAAGTTAGTGAAAATACACAAAAAGAGATGTCAGAATTTTTTGAGGAACAGAAAAGAGAAAAAACTCCTCCCTATGCCCTCTTTCAAGCAGATGATGCGGACTGTGTTGTAACCGTTTATCAATCCGGAAAAGCTGTTTTTCAAGGAATGAGTGCGGATATTTCTGCTCAACTTTGGATTGAGCGAGAAAGACATTTAAATCCAACAAAAAAATTAGAAGTGAAAAATAGTGAAACGGACAAGAAAGAAAAAAAAGAAATCTATATCGATCCCAAAATTTATCACTCTTCTAGCATCGGTTCAGATGAGGTAGGAACGGGAGATTACTTTGGACCTATTGTCGTTACTAGTACCTTTGTAAAAAAAGAAGATATTCCCTGGTTAGAAGAATTAGGAGTAAAAGACTCTAAGAAATTAACAGATGATAAAATTATTGAAATCGTTCCTAAAATCATTCAAAAGATTCCTTATAAGAGTACTATTTTAACCAATCAAGAATATAATCAACGGTATTCTTCTGAGATGAACATGAATAAATTAAAAGCTATCTTACATAATAAAGTTCTCTGTGAATTAACGAGTGAAGTGAAAGATTATGATTATGTTGTAGTCGATGAATTCGCAAAGCCATATGTCTATTTTCATTATCTAAAAGAAAGTAATCGTGTATTTCGCAATATTACCTTTTTAACAAAAGGAGAAGATAAATCTTTAGCGGTTGCTTGTGCTTCTTTAATCAGTCGTTATATCTTTCTTCGAGAATTTGAAAAATTATCGAAATCGCTCGATATGTTTCTACCAAAAGGAGCTTCTACAGCCGTAGATGAAGCAGGAATAAAAATTGTTCAAAAATATGGAGAAAACAAATTAAAAGAGATTGCGAAATACAATTTTAAAAATACAGAAAAGATTTTATCTCAAAGTCAAGAGAAGTAAATCGAGTAGAGTAAATTTTCAATAATTTTAATTTATTGATGTGATACCCTCTCACACCACCGTACGTACCGTTCGG
>CANQTT010000014.1 GCA_947626855.1 uncultured Bacilli bacterium | reverse complement strand
CATTAAATTTGTAACGATAGCAAAGAGGATACACCTGTTCCCATCCCGAACACAGAAGTTAAGCTCTTTCACGCCGAAGATAGTGTAAGCGAAAATAGGTAGTTGCAAATTTTTTTTTTGCATTTTTTTAAGTGTTTTACATTTTTTGAAATTAAGTGACATATCTAGTAAATATATTGCAACAAAAGTTTTTTTTTTGCTATAATAGAAATAGGTGAGAAAAATGGAATACAAAATTACAACACATAGTGAACTTGAAACAATTGAAATAGCACAAAATTTTGAATCTGAAAAGTTTCCAAATATGATTATTTGCCTTAATGGAGAATTGGGAAGCGGAAAGACAATGTTTGCTAAGGGAATTGCCAATGCTTTAGGTATTGAGGAAACAATTACTTCTCCAACCTTTACGATTATTAAAGAATATCAAGGTGAGCTTCCACTATATCATTTGGATGTCTATCGTTTAGATGGAAATACAGATGGTATTGGGATTGAGGAGTACTATACCAAAGGTGGCGTTGTTGTTATTGAGTGGGCAGATACAATTGCACCTATTTTGCCAGAAGAACGTCTAGATATTAAATTTAAAGTGGCGGGAGAAAATAAACGTATTTTAATAATAACTCCTTATGGGAAAAAGTATGAAGAATTGTGTGAGGCTGTATTATGAGAAGCTTATTTATTGATACTTCTTCCTTTTTTATGTTTTTAGCGATTATTGAGGATGATCATATACTAGTTTCTAAACAAGAGGAAATTCTGACTGATATGGCATCTAAAATTGTTCCTACCATTGATTCTCTATTTCAAAAAGTGCCTTTTGAAATTAAGGACATTGATACGATTTTTGTGGTGAATGGTCCTGGCTCTTTTACTGGTGTTCGGGTTGGGGTTACGGTTGCGAAGACCATTGCATGGGCTTTAAAGAAAAAGGTAATTCCTATTTCTAGTTTAGAATTTTTAGCTACAACACCAGTTTCTACTAAGTATTGTGTTCCAGCAATTGATGCACGAAGAGGTTATGTTTATGCAGGCGTTTATGATCAAGAATTAAATGTTATTGTCGGAAATCAATATATTTTGTTAGAAAAAATTTTACCTTATTTACAAGATGGTACTTTGGTTAGTCGTGACCATTTGGAAGATAGTATAGAACCATCCGTAGATGTTTTAGAAATTGTTCATAAACATCAAAATGATGCAGGAGTTAATCCTCATGAATTAGTACCAAATTATTTGAAATTGACAGAAGCAGAAGAAAATAGATTATCGAAGGAGTAGGGGTATGTTAAGAAAAGCTTTGAATTCAGATTTTCCTAAATTATGTAAATATTATAAAGAGTTTGATGAGAATGGAATTGATCTTTTTAACAAAGGACCTTTTTCTAATTTGATAATTTATGAAGATAATGATGAAATCAAGGGATTTATTTCTTATAGTATTATGTATGATCGTGCGGAAATAGATTTTATCTATGTAGAAGAAGCCTATCGTAGGCAAAATATTGCGTTTGAACTTATGAATTATTGTATAGAAGATGCAAGTCATAGTGGTTGCTATAATATTACATTAGAAGTTAATGAGAAGAATGATGCAGGTATCCGCTTGTATGAAAAGTTTGGTTTTCAAAGAGTGGCAATAAGACCTAAATACTATCATGGGATTGATGGTATATTGATGATGAAAGAGTTGAAGAAAAGTGAATGATGTTTGGATATTAGGAATTGAGTCTAGTTGTGATGAAACAAGTGTATCTATTGTTAAAAATGGTAATGAAGAAATAGCTACAGTTGTTTTATCACAAATGGATACGCATGCTAATTACGGTGGGGTTGTTCCCGAAATTGCTAGCCGTATGCATGTGGAAAATATTACATTGGTAATAGAGGAATGTTTGAAAAAAGCATCTATGAAGATGGAGGATATAACAGCTATTGCTGTTACTTATGGACCAGGATTGATTGGTTCTTTATTAGTTGGGGTGACTTCCGCTACTACTTTAGCTTATCTTTATCAAAAACCTCTTATTCCTGTTCATCATATTGCTGGTCATATTTATGCTAATAATTTAGAACAACCCATGCAATTTCCGTTAATTGCTCTTGTTGTGAGTGGTGGACATACGGATTTAATTTATATGAAGGATAACTATTCTTTTGAAAAAATAGGAGGAACTTTGGATGATGCTGTTGGAGAAGCTTATGATAAGGTAGCACGTGTTGCTTCCATTCCTTATCCTGGTGGACCTTTAGTGGACAAGTTATCCTATGAAGGAGAAGATGCTTATAGTCTTCCTACACCATTAGATGATACTAGTTATAATTTCAGCTTTAGTGGTTTAAAGAGTGCGGTTATCAATTTGGTTCATAATGAAAAACAACGCGGAAACACTATTAATGAGGCTGATTTAGCTTGCTCTTTTCAGACAAGAGTGGTTGATATTTTAACAAAAAAAACGTTACGTGCCTTAAAGCAATATCATGTCAATAACTTAATTGTCGCAGGAGGTGTAGCTGCCAATAGTGGTCTTCGTAATCGGTTAAAAACATTATGTGAAGAAAATCAGATTCATTTATCTTTTCCTTCTTTAAAATATTGTACGGATAATGCAGCGATGATTGCTGCTGCTGGCTATTTTGCATACAATTTAGGAAGAAAGTCTGGTTATGATTTAAAAGCGAAAGCAACGGATGTATTGCATTAGAAAGGGGAATTATATGAAATGTATTCTGTTATGTGCAGGATATTCTATGGATGATGAGCTAAAGCAAAAAGAAACGGCAAGTTCTTTACGCAAAATCCATGGGAAAGCATTGATTGACTACACGATAGAAGCATTGGAATTCATCCAAGAAATAGATGAGATATTTGTTGTTACAAATGGCTTGTATTATGAAAAATTTAATCAGTGGTTAGAAGAAAACTCTTTTACAAAAAAAGTAACTATTGTTAATGACAATACTACTTCTAGCCAAGCCAAGTTAGGTGCTATAGGAGATATTCGCTTTACGATTAATACACAAAATATTGAAGAAGATCTTATGGTTCTAGCTGGAGATGTATATTTTGATTTTTCTCTTCAAGATTTTGTATCTTACTATCAAGAAAAAAAAGTGTCTGTTGTTGCAGGTATGGTATCTCCTAATGTAGAAGATTTAACTCGTTATGGTGTGATTGAAGAGGAAAATGGAAAGATAGTGGATATGCAGGAGAAACCAATTGATCCACAAGGAAATATTATTTCTTTAGCTGCTTATATTTATCCTAAAGACGTTTTGAGGGATTTTGAATACTACTTAAATGAAGGAAATTTGACAACTTATCCAGGATATTTTGTTGAATATCTTTATAAGATAAAAGATGTTTTAGTTTATAAAATAGAAGGAAATTATTATGATGTAAAAACTTTACAAAATCTACAAGAACTTGAACATAGACTAGACAGTAAAGTTTGACAATTTAAAGAAGTTGTGTTACTATAGCACTAGAAATGGGGGATTTTATGGCTGATACAAGTCAAAATAATCAAAATCAAAATAACCAAAATAATCAACAACCTCAAAAAGAGACTTTAGCGAGAGGTTTCTTGGGACTTTTCTCTGTAGTTACGCCACCAAAAAAAATAGCATATGCAGGTTTAGATGGCGAAATAACAGTTGTTTCAAAGGGACTATTTTTCAAATTTCCATGGTTTATAAAACCAATTGAAATTGTTGTTGGCGATGGTATGAAAGCGAAGATTGATACTCCTAAGAGAACATCAATAACAAGGGCAGCGAGAGGTACGGCAGTCGGGCCTGAAGTTGAATATGATACAGATTATCGCTATAAAGTAGTTGATGCAGAAAAACTTGCTAGATTTATTTACGGTCAAAGAGATGGTATTACTGATGAGAGAGGATTAAAAGAAATCGTTGGTGATAAAATTGATCAGGCTGTTTCTGATTACATCAGAACAACAGACTATAACACCTTATTGAGCAAATCGACATCTGTTGATTATCTAGCTAGGTTAGTTGGAAGAAGAGGAGGATCTGGAACATTTGATCCTAGCAGTCTTAATGCGGAGTTTTTGGATAAGTATGGAATTGAAGTTACGGATGTTTATCTAAGCATTCGCCCTCCTCAAGCATTAGTAGATGCTGCTAAACAACAGAAGCAGACAGAACTAGAACGAGAAAGAAGAAAAGTAGAGGCTGAGGGTCAAGCCGCTGTAATGGATATTCAATCTCAAGCAGAAGCTAAAAAAATCCAGACTCTTGGTGCTGCTCAAGTTAGTGTTGATAAACAATCTCTTGAGGCAGCAGTGACCTCAGGGGTAACTCCTGATGTTGCTTATGGAGAGAGAGAAAAAACAAGACGTGCAGGAAGTTATAAGAATGCTACTGTTTTTGAAGGTGTCGGTGGTATGGCTCCAATGATGGGATATCCAATGTTTGGTGGTTACCAACCTGGAAGTTATCAAGCCGGTAGTGGGCAGTCCACAACTATTCTATCGCCTCTTCTTAGTAAAACTCCACAAGAGCAAGAAGAATATTATAGAAATCTTTCAGACGATGAGTATTTATCTGTGGAAGATAGTGCCGCTTTAGCAGCAGAGCGTGGGGTAGTTCCTAAACTTAGTGGATATAGATTCTCTATTAGGCAATTGACAGAAGATGAAAAGAAGAGATATCATGCAGCTTCTGCAAAGCCAAAAGGACCAACGAAGTAGTAAAAAAGAATGAAAGAGATTCCAAACTTTCATTCTTTTTATTTATCTACAATGTCTATCTCCATTTTCACGAAAAGAATCTTGTTGAATATACTATCCTATGAAAGGGGATAGATATGAAAAAAATAATAATACCAGTTATTTGCATCTTTTTCTTGATTGCTCTTTTTTTCACACAATTATTGTTACAGAATAAAGAGGAGAGTGAATTAAAGAAAGTAAAAGTGGCAGAAGTAACCCATAGTATTTTTTATACACCACTTTATATTGCAGATGCCTTAGGATATTTTGAAGAAGAAGGATTAGATGTTGAAATTATCTTAACTAGTGGGGCGAACAATGTTGCCGCTGCGGTGATGAGTAAAGATGTTCAAATTGGATTTTGTGGAAGTGAGCAAACACTTTATATCTACAATGAAGGATCAAAGGATTATTTAGTAAATTTTGCTGGAATGACTAAGAGGGATGGAAGCTTTTTAGTTTCTAGAGAACCTATTGAAAATTTTGATATTTCTAAATTAAAAGGAGTAATTTTAGGAGGTAGACAGGGTGGAATGCCATCTATGACACTAAATTACACACTTCATGAGCAAGGAATTACGGATTTAGAAGTAGATACTAGTGTTGATTTTGCAGCACTTTCTGGAGCCTTTATTGGTGGGCAAGGAGATTATGTTACTCTTTTTGAACCAAATGCTTTAAATTTGGAGCAGGAAGGGTATGGATATGTAGTAGCTTCCATTGGCGAATTAGGGGGAGAAGTTCCTTATACAACGTTTAATGCTTTAAAAAGTTATATAGATGAAAATCCCGAAATCATCGAAAAATTTACGAAAGCAATCCAAAAGGGATTGGATTATACTTTTGAGCATTCTTCCAAAGAATTGGCAAAGATTTTAGTGGATTATTTTCCAGATACTAGTTTGAGTGATATAGAGACGGTTGTAGAACGTTATAGGGTTAGTGATTCTTGGTATAAAACAACTTATATTACCGAAGAAGGATATAATCATATGCAGGAAATAGTAGATTACAATGGCTTTTTGACCAAAAAAGTAGATTATTCTGTTGTAGTGGATAATACTTATAATCATGAATAATATTTTAACGATTCAGAATTTAAAAAAAGTTTATCATACGATGGAAAGAGAAACTATGGCAGTAAAAGATTTTTCGATGGAATTAAAAGAAGGAGATTTTATTGCCATTGTTGGACCATCTGGTTGTGGAAAATCTACTATTCTTTCTATTTTGAGTGGATTAGAAGAAAAAACAGAAGGAGAAATTTTTTACGGAAATCAACAAATTGGATACATGCTTCAAACAGATGCTTTATTTGATTGGTTAACAATTTTAGATAATTGTTTATTAGGCTTGAAAATTAAGCATGAGTTGACGGATGAAAAAAGGGAATATGTGATATCCTTGTTAAAAAAATATGGACTAGGAGACTTTATGGATAGCTATCCTAATCATTTATCAGGTGGCATGAGACAAAGAGTAGCTTGAAGTCAAAAAAGACACAAAAAAACTAGTTCATCACTAGTTTTCTTCTTCTCTATAAAGATAAGATAATCTACTTCCTAATCTTGTAAATAATTCATTGGTTATCGTATCAGCCTGTTCTGCTATTTGTTCCGCTTTTACAGGTGAATTTTCACCGATGAAAGTAACAATATCTCCCACTTTTACTTGTTTTAAGGTGCTGACATTGATAACTAACTGATCCATGCAAATCTTTCCTATAATGGGAACAGGCTGATTATTTACTAAAACGTTTATATTTCGACTAGATAAATTTCTTGGAAAACCATCGGCATAGCCAATCGTAACATCCGCAATTTTTTCTTTTTTTGTGGCAATATATTCGCGTCCATAACTAACCGATTCCATACTATCTATCTCGCGAATACTGGCAATTCTAGCTTTTAAAGTTAAAACAGGCTTTAACTTTAGAGAAATCTTACAGTAATTTTTTTCTCTTTCATGTACGCCAAAGAGAAAAAGTCCAGGTCTTACATAGTCATATTCAACTTCAGGATAGTTTATAATTCCATAACTGGATTGAAGATGTGTTTTTCCAACGTCAATTCCATCTTTTTTAAGAGAAGTAATCAAATTATTAAAATGTTCAATTTGTTTTTGAGAAAAAAGAATATCCTCGTTTTTATCACTATCACTTACGCAAAGATGAGAAAAGATTCCTAAAATCTTCATTTCCTGATGGAGATATAAATTTTTGATAAAAGAATAATTTTGATAAGAGATACCAATTCGATTCATACCCGTGTTGATTTTTAAGTGAACTTTAACTTGTTTTCCAAAAGAAAGATCAGCAATTTCTTTCGCATGATTTTCATCTACAACAGTTTGGATTAGATCATATTGAATGATGTCCTGTAATCTTTCCTTTGGTGTGTATCCTAGAATAAGAATATTTCCTTTAATGCCATTTTCTCTAAGGGTAATTCCTTCTTGTAGGGTGGCAACGGCAAAGTCTGTGATTCCTATTTGATTTAAAGTTCGAGAGATTGGAATCATCCCATGTCCGTAAGCATTCGCTTTTACAACAGCCATAATTTTTGTTTGAGCTGGAATTCTTTTTTGAATTTCTTTAACATTCTGTTTTAAATTGGTTAGATTGATTTCTACCCATGCTCGATCCATTGCTTTGTTGTCTTCCATGTTTACTGCCCTTTCTCTTTAACCTCTCTTTAATCCAAGTTTTATCCATTCTTCAATGACATCTCTAAAATCATATCCAATTTCTTTTAACATAGAAGGATACCTGCTATGAGAAGTACAACCTGGAATCGTATTTACTTCATTAAATACAATTTTTTTATCTGGTGTGTAGAACATATCTACTCTAGCAAATCCTTGACATCCTAGAATTTGGTAAATTTCCAAAGCTGTTTTTTGGATTCTGTTACGTTCTTTCTCATCAATTCTAGCAGGAAGAATAATTTTACTAGTTTTTAATGTATATTTTTCTTCATAATCAAAGAATCCATCTTGTAGTTCAATTTCATCTACTTCTCCAATGGTGAGAGATTCATTTCCTAAAACAGCACATCCAACTTCAAATCCTTCTACATTTTCTTCGATAGTGATACTATCGTCATATTGAAAGGCTAAATCAATGGCATTTTCTAAGTCTGCTTCTTTTAATACTTTTGTAATTCCAAAGGAAGAACCTGCTTTTATGGGTTTCACAAATACGGGATAAGTTAAATCCTTACTTTCTTCTAAAATCATGGATTTTTCATCAGTTCTTTTAAAAGAATGAAACTTTGGTACAAGAATTCCTTTTGCACGCACTAATTCATGAGCAATGACTTTATCCATACAGATAGCAGAGGATGTCATGCCACAACCGATGAATGGAATGTGGGCAAGTTCAAAAAGTCCTTGTAATCTTCCATCTTCTCCGTTTCTTCCATGTAAAATTGGCATGGCTAAGTCAATTCTAATAAGTTCATTTGTTTCCAAATTAATGAACCCATGATCGGAACGATTGGTTGAAATGGTTATTTTTTGACAAGTATCTTTTTGAAACCATTGATTATTTTCAATCTTATCTATTTCTCCATTATATAAATAGAAATCTCCTTCTTTTGTAATCCCTATCATTATCAAATCATATTTAGTCTGATCGATATTTCTAATGACAGAAGTTGCAGAAACTAAGGATACGTCATATTCACTAGAGCATCCTCCAAAAAAACAGGCAATTTTTAACTTTTGCATCTTTACTCCTCCTTTGTCTTGTTTTTCAATTCTGATGTATACATAGTATTATATCATATTTTGATTCTATAACGAAAAAGAAACCGTATTTTTCTTTAACTTTACCAGTTCCATTGGATTTGAATCCATTGACTATCCTCTTGATCATTCTTTTTCTCAATATTAATTTTTTCAATAAATTCTTCTATTACCAAACGATTAATGGTGATGAATTCTTTTTTTTCATTAGGAATTTCTCTTTTAGAGTTCTTTCTTTCCTGTTTTAGAAAATAAAGTTTTTGAGCATTTTCTTTTTTCTTTTTCTGATATTCTTTCCACAATTCTTGAAATTGTTCTAAAGTAATAACTCCTTTCACTTTATCGTCATAGAGGGAAAAGAAAGCCTTTTGAAGTTCCTTCTTTTCCTTTTTTAATACGTTTTCTTGTTCTGCTAGAAGAGAGACTTTCCGTTGCATGTTAGAATTTTGATTCTTTTTTCTTATCGCTTCTAATTCTTTTTTACTATAGAAAGTATCTATTTTTTTATTAATTTCTCTTAAAATTAGATGATAAAGGATATCATACCGGATCGATATTCGACAAGGACACTCTTGATAATTTTCACAATTTTCTGAACATACTAAGTATTTGTGTTTAGAAGAATTCTTTTTTCGAAGAAAATGTTTATTTTGATAACAGAAAACTTTTTCAGAAAAAAGATTTGTTTCCCTTTTTCTTTGAATGGGTTTTGTTCTTTCTTGAATTTTTTGTTGCACACAATCAAATAGCTCTTTATCAATGATAGATTCATGAGTATTTTCAACTCTTATCCATTCCTCATTCCTCTTCTTTTGGATTTTGTGATTTTTATAACTAATGGTTGTCCTTTTCCCTTGCACAAGGTTTCCGATATAAACCTCATTTTTTAAGATTGTTTTAATGGTAGTGGGGGTCCAGTTTATTTTTTCTATCGGTTTCTTACTCATAATATTTAATTTACAACCTTTTTGATATTTATAGAAAGCAGGAGAAGGAATTTTTTGATTATTTAAGAAATGGGCAATAGCTGTAAAGCCTAGACCTGTTGCATATAAATGAAAGATTTTTTTGACAACGATGGAGGCAATGGGGTCGATAACTAATTGATTATTATTATTTTTGGATATTTCATACCCAAATGGTGCGAATGGAGAAATGAATTCTCCTTGTTTCATCTTGGCATGAAAAGCACTTCTAATATTATTGGAAACATCTTCTAAATACCATTCATTGACTAGACCATTAATCTGTCTTGCCTTTTTGTTACCAATATTATCTGTATCCGCATTATCAGCAAGACTGATAAATCTGACATTCCATTCTATAAATTTATTGTGAAGATATTTTTCAATTATTTCCATATCTCTAGAAAAACGAGATTGACTTTTGCAGAGGACAACATCAATTTTGCCATTTTCACAATCTTTAATCATTCTTTCAAATTCTGGTCGATAAGTTCCTGCTCCGGATAGATCCTCATCACAGTATTCATCGACAAGTACAAAATTAGGTCTTTTGTGAATTTCCTCTAAGAGCAAATGTCTTTGATTTTTAATCGATTCACTATTTTCCTTTTTTTCTTTTTTTCTATCCTCATCTGATAATCGTTCATAAATACCGACACGTAATAATTTTTCTTGTTCTTTCATAAGGATTGTTCCTTAGAGAATTCTCTTTCCTGTAGACTTTCTAGGGAGTAGATGTTATAGAGCTTTTGATTGATAATTTTCCTTATCTCTTGATCTGATAACTCCTTTTTAAAAGTCTCCTTGACATAATACTTCATATTTCATCTCCTTTTTTCCATTTTATGTTTCAAAAGGGGATTGTTTTCCTTTTTTTGTGTCTCTTTAAGAGTCAAGCAGTAGCTCTTATCAGGACACTTGCCATAAAGCCAGATATCTTATTGATGGATGAACCTTTTAGTGCATTAGATTATCAATCAAGGTTATCGATTTCCGAGGATGTATTTCGTATTTTGAAGGAAGAAAAGAAAAGCTTAATTATGGTGACTCATGATATCGCAGAGGCCATTTCTATTTGTGATAAAGTAATTGTCTTGTCAGAAAGACCTTGCGTAGTAAAAAAAGTTTTCGAGATAGAATTTTCTCAAAAAGCAACACCTATCGCAAACAGAAATGCTAAAGAATTTGCTAGCTATTACAATCAAATCTGGAAAGAGATTGACCATGAGTTTTGAACATCAGCAATTCTTAAAGAAAGTTCATTTTCGAAAACGGATGATTTTTTTCCTTCAACTTTTTCTCTTAATTCTTTTATTAGGACTTTGGCAATTGGCTGCTGACTTTGAATGGATTAATTCCTTTATTTCTTCTAGTCCATCTAAAGTGTTAAAAACTCTTTATTCGCTTCATCAATCCGGTATGTTATATCATCATATATGGGTTACGACCTATGAGACTTTATTGAGTTTTTTCTTGTCTGGGGGAATAGGCATCGTTGTTGCTTTATTCCTTTGGTGGAATGATTTAATGGCTAAGGTATTGGATCCTTATTTTACGGTTTTAAATAGTCTTCCCAAGGTAGCTTTAGGACCTATTATTTTAATTTGGTGTGGTGCGAATATTCGATCTATTATTTTTATGGCTATGTTTATTTCTGTTATCGTCGCTATTCTTAATATTTATCAAGGATTTAAAAGTGTAGATATGCAAAAGATAAAATTGATGAAGTCATTTGGAGCAAGTAAATGGCAAATTTGGCTTCATCTCATTTTACCTTGTAGTAGAGAAAATATTTTAGGAACTTTAAAGTTAAATATTAGTATGTGTTTAATCGGCGTAATCATGGGAGAATTTTTAGTATCCAAAGAGGGAATAGGGTACCTTATTATGTACGGTTCTCAAGTATTCAATTTAAACTTAGTAATCAGTGGAGTTGTTTTATTAGCGATTGTTTCTTATATCTTATATGAGATTCTCTTTTTACTAGAAAAAAAGATTGTTAAAAGACCATGAATAAAATGATACTTTTCTGTGTCATTTTATTCTTTTTTTATCAGATTCTCTTTTTAGATTCTCTTTCTTCTAATTCTTGTTTTATGATATAATGGTGGTTAGAAAGTAGGTAGCAATATGTTTGATAACTTAAATGAACAACAAAAAGAAGCAATTATGACAACTGAAGGACCTCTTTTAGTGATTGCCGGAGCAGGAAGTGGGAAGACAAGAGTATTGACAACTAGGATTGCCTATTTAATAGAAGAGATAGGAATTGATCCTAGCAATATTTTAGCGATTACTTTTACCAATAAGGCAGCTAAAGAAATGCGAGATAGAGTTTGTTCTTTGTTAGGGCCAATTGCTTATCAAATCCAGATTTCTACTTTTCATTCTTTTGGTCTTACCATTATTAAAGAGAATTATGAGTTATTAGGTTATCAAAAAGAATTTACGATTTTAGATAGTGATGATTCTCTATCGATTATTAAGAAAATTTTAAAAGATAAAGGCATGGATCCAAAGACTTATAATCCGAAAGCAATCCGTAATCGTATTAGTAGTGCGAAAAATGAAAGAATGGATCCGGAACGATTATCTTGTTTTAGTGCTTGTGATTTTGATGAGAAAGTCGTAGAAATCTATGAAGCTTATCAACAGAAATTAAAAGTTAATAATTCCTTAGATTTTGATGATTTACTCTTAAAACCAATTGAATTATTTTTAGACTATCCAACTATTTTAGAGAATTATCAAGAAAGATTTCAATACATTTTAATTGATGAGTATCAGGATACGAATGAAGTTCAATATCAACTTACCAAGATGCTTGCGAAAAAACATAAAAATATTTGTGTGGTAGGAGATGAATCTCAATCGATATATGCGTTTAGAGGATCGAATTATCGAAATATTTTGAACTTTGAAAAGGATTATCCAAATTGTAAAATCATTTTATTAGAGCAGAATTATCGAAGTACGAAAATGATTTTAAATGCAGCTAATGATGTTATAAAAAATAATAAACAGAGAAAAGAAAAAAAATTATGGACGAATAATAAAGAAGGAGAAAAAATTACTTATAAGAGATGCTACGACGAGAAAGAAGAGGCAGCTTATGTTACTTCTACCATTCAAAATCTGTTAGTCAATAATCATTCTTTAGAGGATATTGTGGTTTTGTATCGTACCAATGCTCAATCGAGAACTATTGAGGAAGCGATGCTACGGGAAAATATTCCCTATAAAGTAGTAGGAACTTTTTATTTCTATAATCGTAAAGAGATTAAAGATTTAATTGCTTATCTAAGACTTCTTTATAATAGTCAGGATGATGTAAGCCTCATGCGGATTATTAATTCGCCGAAGAGAGGAATCGGTGAAAAGACAATTTCTTCTCTCGCTACGAAAGCTGAAGTATTAGGAAAAAGCATGTATGAAACGATTGACTCTGGCAAAGAATTAAAATTTAAACAACTCATGGAGGAAATCAAACAACAATCCGATAATTTGTCTTTAACCGAAATTGTCGATTTAGTTCTTGAGAAGAGTGGACTTCGAAAGGAGCTAGAAGACGAAGGTTCTATAGAGGCGGAAGCAAAGATTGAAAACTTAGAGGAATTTAAATCAATTACGAAGAATTTTGAAGAGAGATATGGTATAATATCTCTAGAAGAATTTTTAGAGGAAATTAGCCTAGTAGCTGATGTTGAAGAGCATAAAGATAATAATCATGTTGTTACTTTGATGACGATACATTCTGCCAAAGGATTAGAGTTTCCTTATGTGTTTGTAGTAGGAATGGAGGAAGGAATTTTTCCCCATAGTAGAGCTCTTTTTGAAAATGATGAGTTGGAAGAAGAAAGACGTCTTTGTTATGTAGCTATTACAAGAGCAAAAGAAAAAGTTTGGTTATTAGGTGCGAAGAGAAGAACTTTATATGGTATCGATAGTATGAATCCTGTTAGTCGTTTTGTAAATGAGATTGGAGATTCCTATATCGATCGAGGAGATAGTATCTCTGAGAAGACATCTTCTTTTGAAAAAGCAGATTTAATTGATGAAAATGTAGATTATCAATGTGGAGAAAAAATCATTCATACCGATTTTGGAGAGGGTGTTATTATAACGGTTGATAAAACCATCTTAACAATCGCTTTTCCACATCCATTTGGTATTAAAAAGATTATGAAAGGTCATAAAAGTATAAGAAAGGTGTAGAAAAATATGCAAATATTAGGGTTATGGGATACATTAAATAATTGGTCGCTACAATTTAAAAATTTTATTTTTGACAATTCGGATAATCCACTTCTATGGATTGGGATTGTTGTCATAGGATTTTTACTTTTTAAAGTTGTATTTAATAGTTTAAATAAAGACTAGAAATAGTCTTTTTTTGCCAGGAAAGGAAGATTAGAAATGAAAGAAATATTGGGTTCTCATGTATCATTTTCTAAAGAAAAACAATTATTGGGAAGCGTTTTAGAAGCACTTAGTTATGGTTCTACTACTTTTATGTTTTATACGGGAGCACCGCAGAATACGAATCGTATTCCAATCGATTCAGAACTTACTCTTTCCGCACATAATTTGATGAAAGAAGAACATATTAATATAGAAGATGTTGTTGTGCATGCTCCGTATATCATTAATTTAGCGAATCCTAAAAATATGGATTTTAATGTTCGATTTTTAAAGGAAGAAATCAAGCGAGTTGAACAATTGGGGGTATCGAGATTAGTGCTTCATCCTGGAAGTCATGTAGGGCTTGGTTTAGAAGTAGGTATTTCTAACATTGTGGAAGCATTAAATTTAGTACTAGAAGAAAATTCTTCTGTTATGATTTGTTTAGAGACAATGGCTGGAAAAGGAAGTGAAGTTGGCTCTAAATTAGAAGAGCTAAAAGCAATTCTAGATGGTTTAAAAGATTCCTCAAAAGTAGGGGTTTGTATCGATACTTGTCACTTGAATGATGCCGGATATTCTTTAGAAGATTTTGATTCCTTTTTAGAGAAATTTGACCGTTTGATTGGGTTATCTAAATTACAGGTTGTCCATGTCAATGATAGTAAAAATATTTTAGGTAGTCATAAGGATAGACATGAAAATATTGGTTGTGGTACTTTAGGATTTTCTCTTTTACACAACATTGTAAGTCATCCAAAATTAAAAGGTATTCCTAAAATTTTAGAAACACCTTATATTGATTCTGAAAAAGCAAAATATCCTCCTTATGCATTTGAGATTGAAATGCTACAAAAGGGTGAATTTCGCCCTCATCTTAAGGAAGATGTAATTTCTTACTATAAAGATCATAAAAATAAAGAATATGATGGTAAGTGCTAGGGGATACTTGTTTTTGAACTCTTTCAAAAACTGGCTTTGGATTGTATAGAAGTTGTTTCCAATTCTCTTTGATTTCTTTATAGATAATATCTACTTCTTCTGAGGTAAGAGAGATATTGTTAGAGGAAGCAAAAGATACAATATCCTCTTTTGTAAGCCTACCTACGTAGGAATGAATTAATTTTTCAATCATACTATAGGATATGTAAAAAAATGTTTTTTGTGTATCATTTGGGGGTTTTATGAGAAGAAAAAGACAGGGAGTAAAAACAAAAAACAAAAGTATTACAAAAGTAATTAACAGGCGTTATCAAATTTTAATGGCTGTTGTTTTCCTATGCTTTATTGTCCTTACCGTTCGTCTTTATCAAATTCAGGTATTGAATCATCAAGAGTATAAAGAAGCTGTAATCAAATTGAGTAACAACATTGTAGAAGGTTCAACGGCTCCTCGAGGAAGGATTTATGATCGAAATGGGAAACTATTAGTAGATAATGTTCCTGTTAAAATTATATCTTACAAGAAACCAATAGGGATTAAAACAGGGCGAGAAGTGGAAATGGCCTATCAAGTAGCCAACCTAATTTCTGTTCCTTTTCAAAAATTAACAGAGAAAGATTTAAAAGAATTTTGGATATTAAATCATGCCCAGGAAGCTAATCAAAAAATAGCTCCAGAAGAGTGGAAACAATTGGAAGAAAGAAAACTGACGGTAGAGGAAATTCATGATAGGATAATTAGTCGTATTTCTCTAGAAGAATTAGAACAGTATCAGGATTTAGATAGAGAAGCCGCTTATATTTATAAACTGATGAATGATGGTTATTCTTTTTCTGAAAAAGTTATAAAAAAAGATCAAGTTACCGATGAAGAATACGCTATTATTGCTGAAAATTTAACATCTCTAGAAGGCTTTAGTACGCGTCTAGATTGGGAAAGATATTATCCTTATGGAGATACATTCCGATCTATTTTAGGAAATGTTTCTAGCAGTGAAAGCGGTATCCCCATGGAGTTAAAGGAATCCTATTTAGCACTCGGTTATACTTTGAGTGATCGGGTAGGGATTAGTTATTTAGAACAACAATATGAAACGCTTCTTCGTGGTAAAAAAACGAAATATAAAGTAGGATCTAATGGTTCTTACGAAGTAGTAGAAGAAGGTACTAGGGGAAATGATATTGTTCTTACCATTGATATTGAACTTCAAAAGGAAGTGGAAAGAATCTTAGAGGAAGAATTACTTTCTACGAAGAAGAAAGATAAGTATACGGATTACTTAGATAGAGGATTTGTTGTGATTCAAGATCCTAATACAGGAGAGATTCTTGCTATGGCGGGAAAACAGCTCAAAGAAGAAAATGGTGAGTATAAGGTTTATGACTATAGTCCAGGCGTTATTAATTCTATTGTAACCCCAGGTTCTTCTGTCAAAGCAGCTTCCCATATCGTTGGGTATGAAACAGGAAATTTAAAAATAGGAGAAGTTAGAAACGATGCTTGTGTGAAACTAGCAGCTACTCCGTTAAAATGTTCGCATACAATGTATGGAAATATTAATGATTTAGAAGCATTAAAATATTCCTCTAATACTTATCAATTTCATACGGCTATGAAAGTAGGGGGAGCCACTTATCGCTATGGAACAGCTTTAGTAATTGATGAGACTGCTTTTGACACTTATCGTAGAATCTTTAGTGAATTTGGATTAGGAGTGAAAACGCAAATCGATTTACCAAATGAGACAGATGGATATAAGGGAACAAGCCGTCAATCAGGGCTTTTACTGGATTTTGCTATCGGTCAGTATGATAATTATACTCCTATTCAATTATCTCAATATATCAGTACCGTCGCTAATGGTGGAAAAAGGATGAAGCCTTATCTATTAAAGGCTGTCTATGAACCTACTAAAGAAAAATTAACGAATGTCGTCTATCAGGCAACTCCAACTATTTTGAATACTCTTAGTGTAGATTCTATTTATTTAAACCGTGTTAAAGAGGGACTAAAAATGGTATTTGACCGAGGCGGAACAGGATATGGTTTTATCTCTTCTACTTATCAGCCAGCCGGAAAAACAGGGACATCACAAAGTTTTGTGGATACAGATTTGAATGGTGAAATTGATACGGAAACCTTATCGACTGTTTTAGTGGCCTATGCTCCGTATAATCAGCCTAAAGTTACTTTTACGGTTGTTACACCAAATGTAGCTACAGGAGATACAAGTTTCCTTCAAATGTCTAAGATAAACAATAGAATAAGTCAAAAAGTTTCCCAAAAATACTTTGAAATTTATAAATAATTTGCTATAATAAGTGTGCGTAACAAAAAGGAGGGAAAGAGTATGGCAAAAAAAGGAGAGGCAAGACAAAGAATCACTCTTAAATGTACGGTTTGTGGGGAGGAAAACTATCGTACCCAAAAAAATAAAAGAAATACAACTGATCGTATAGAATTGAATAAGTTCTGCAGCAAATGTAGAAAAGTTACACCACATAAAGAGGAGAAATAGAGAAAATGTTTAGACACTTTATAACATCTTTGAATGTAGAAAAATTAATAAAGATGCAGGCAAATCAAGAATCTTTCGCTCCAGGAGTGAATTTCGGTAAACAAATGCGTGCAGAAAACAGAAGAAATGTATCAAAGACAAAGCCAGTTATGGCGAAGAAATGCAAAGCATTGGTTAAAACCTATGGAAAAAGTAAGTTTTCTAAAAACATGTTTGAAGAATAAGCTAGTAGAAAATGCTTATTTTTTGTAGAAAGGAGTATCTTATGGTTAATGTTAACGACATCAAAAATGGAATGACAATTCTATTTGAGGATAATATTTATACGGTTTTAGATTTTCAACATGTAAAGCCAGGAAAAGGGGCAGCCTTTGTAAAGGCTAAACTAAAGAATTTACGTACAGGCTCTATTATTGAAAAGACTTTTAATAGTAGTATGAAATTAGAAAAAGCCATGATTGAAAAGAGAACTATGCAATTTTTATATGCAAATGGTGATACTTATACTTTCATGGATAATGAGTCCTATGAACAAATTGAATTAACGGTTGATCATTTAGGAGATGATAGATACTATTTAAAAGATGGTTTAGAAGTAATGGTATCTATTTATCAAGGAGAAATTTTAGGAGTAATTCTTCCTGAAAAAGTAGAATTGGTTGTTACCCAAACAGAGCCAGCTGTAAAGGGAAATACAACCAATAATGCAACAAAGGATGCCACTTTGGAGACAGGGCTATCTGTTAGGGTTCCACTTTTTATTGAACAAGGAGAAACCATTGTTATCAGTACGAAAGATGGTTCTTATGCATCCCGTGCTTAGAAGAGATTTATTCTCTTTTTTTTTACATTTACTGGATGCTTTTTGAAAGATAAAAATTGACAGTAGAAGTATTTTATAATACAATAAATTTAGATTGGAGGAAGAAAAATTATGGGTGAAGAAGCAAGAGAAAATTCTTCTTTAACTCCTACACAGGAACTTGTAAATATGCAAAGGGAGCAAAGAAGATATGAAATCTTACAACGAGAAACTATTTTGAATAATGAGCGAAGGGCGAGAGCGAGAGCTGCTATGTCAGCAGGAGCTTGTATTTTGGGAGCAGCTGCAGCTGTATGGTTTGGTGGTGTTGATTTGCAGCAAGCTGTACAACACGAAGTACAAGCCATTTATTCTTGGGAAGCTTTAGGCCAATATTTATCAGATTTAGGACCTGTAACAACCTTGTTGGCAGCGTGTACTGGTGGCTTTCTAGCGAACTATGCCAGTCATTCTAGAAAAATGAGAGAAGCTCAGCAACAATTAGAAAATATGAATGCGGCTATGACTATGGATAGTGGTGAAGAGTTAGGAGGCGATTCTAGTGCTAAATCAAGGTGAGGTTTTAACGTTAAGTGATTCTAGAAAGTATGCGGTAGTTTCTTCAACAATGTTGGATAATGTGAATTATGTATACTTAATTGATCAAGATGACTATACGAATTTTATGTTTTGTAAATATGATAATCAAAATAGTTTAGAAGAGGTAACCGATCAAAATTTAGTTGAGAAACTTATTCTTGCATTTCAAAAAAAAGATTAGTTTTCATAACTAATTTTTTTTCTAAACTTTTCTCTTAAATTTTATTTTGGGTTAAAACTCTATCAGTTGACAGAGAAGTTGTTTTATAATACAATGAAAAATAGAGGTGGAGGAAGAATTTTTATGGGTGAAAAAATACAAAAAAATGATTCTCTAGACTCTATGTCACAAAAACCAAGAAAATTTGAGATTTTATAGAGAAAATTTGCCTTAGACGAGGAACAAAAGGACAAAATAAAATCTGCTATCTTAATAGGACTTTGTATTTTAAGGTTAGGGGATTCTATCTGCTTAGGCGGTGTTGGTTTTGAACAGGCTATCCAACAGGAAATTCAAATTCTTAATTCCTTGAAACTTTTTGGTAAAGTCTTGTCAAATATCGGATATGTGACTACTTTGTTGGCGGTAGGTGTTGAAAATTTTATAGCAAAATATTTTCCTCAGTTAAAAAAGAAGATGGAAACTGTTTCTGTAGAAAATAAGGAAGAGTTGGGAAAAAATTTTAGTGCTAAATCAAGGTGAGATTTTACTTCCTTTAAAAAAGGTTCTAAAATGAATATAAATTTTATATCTTTAATTTTATCCTTATATTTTGTAAATATGACAATCAGAATCGTTTAGAAGAAGTAACCTATTAAAGTTTCCTTGAGATATTTATAAAAAAGCGATTAGTTTTTATAACTAATTTTTTTAATACTTTCTTAAAATTTTCCCGTTAAATTTAAAGTAAAGTGCACAAAAAAGTGCAATTGGTTCTAAAAAGTGTATTTTTAAACGAAAATGCACTTTTTTCAATGAATATTAAAGAAAAAATAATATAAAAGTAGATAAAAAATTAAAAAAGTGATATATTATTAACTGCAAGGAGAAAATTTCTCCACGCAAAAAAGTGCAGATATGTGTGAATTTTTAAAACTAAATGCACAATATCTACATTAATTTAAAATTGATAAGATGGGCAATTTTATTTGTCAAAGTTGATATTTATAATTGGTAGTTATAAATATCTTTTTTTAAATTAATATTTTAACAATGAATCGTTTAACACAACATCATCTGGTTTAATATAATAACAATTAAGTCTTTTAAGAATATAATCATCACATAAAAATAACATTGCCTCGTAGGGTGATTTCCCATTTAAAGAATCACGACATAAGCTGTTAATGTTATTCATAAATAAATCACAATCTTCTTGAGTAATATTTTTAAAAGAAGAACCTTTAGGTAAAATATAACGAATAAATTCATGATTTTTCTCTATACCGCCTTTTTGCCAAGAAGCAGAAGAATCACAAAAGAAAAGATGAGTAACATATTCACCTGTCTTATGAATGCATTCAATGTTATTAACATCAAAAAATTCGTGACCATTATCAGTAAGAATAATTGGAAAAAGATTTTTATAATCCTCTTCAGGTATAAAAGTTTGGAGAATTTCGAATATTCTAGTTACTTCTTCTGTAGTTTGAGATTCAAGTTTAAATATAAGCATAAAATTAGACTTTCTCCAAAAAAGGGTAAGAAAACAGTCAGGTTCAGTTTGTAATCCTTCAACTGTATCCATTTCAACAATATTTAAATAAGGATTTTTAGAAGTATAATCTAAGAAGTCAGAATATTTTCTATGGATTAAAATTTCTCTTTCTTTACGAGTTCTTCTATTAGGATTATTTTTTCTTTTTTTATATTTAACAATTCTAGGGAAATCTAAAGGACCAAATTCGAATACACCATTATTTACATACTTATAAAAAGAACTTTTACTAAAATCAAGAATATCAGGATGATTAATGTATAAATGATTTATAGTTTGACCTTTTTTAACAAGTGGATGGATAATTTCATTTATTGTATAAATTTCATCGTAGTTTAAATTAATGCCTTGTCTAGATGATTTAATTAATTCATCATAAGATTTTTGAGCTTCTCTTGCGTAATAAGTCCATCTAATTTTTCTACAACCACTTCTAGATTTACAACCATTACAAACATAAGGTGAATGTTTTAATCTTTCACAAGATAAATCTAAATCAGGATGATTAATTTTATAATTATTCCAACTAGATGGTTCAGAATATTTTTTGTTTCTATCTATTTCTCTTAAAATAGAAGAGTGACATCTATTAATTTCTTTAGCAATTTGATTGATAGATTTATGATCATTTAATCCATCTTCAATATTTTTTCTATCCTCATAAGATAGATGACAATAATTTGCCATAGTATATAATACCTCCTTCATATGACAAATAAATTGCTTGGAAGATATTATACATGATTCTAAAATTAACTGCACAACTTCTGTGCACTCTCAAAAATAATCTACCCTTAAAATTTTCCTTTAGGTTTCTTTTTCTGATTATTGTATAAATAAAAAAAATATAGTAAAATAATGTTAGCTTTATAGTGGGAGGAAATATGAAAAAAACTATAAGGGATTATGATTTAAAAGGAAAAAAAGTAATTATTCGTGTAGATTTTAATGTTCCTATGAAAAATGGTGTAATAACGGATGATAATCGTATTGTCGAGAGTTTGCCAACCATCCGTTATGCCATAGACAAAGGGGCAAAAGTTATTTTAATGTCTCACTTAGGAAGAATTAAGTCACAGGAAGATTTAGAAAAAAATGATTTAAAACCAGTAGCAGTTCGTTTACAGGAGCTTCTAGGTCAAAACGTTGTTTTTGTTGAAGAAACGAGAGGAAAAAATTTAGAGGAAGCTATTTCTTCTATGCAAGAGAAAGATGTTTTACTTATGCAGAATACTCGTTATGAGGATTTGGAAGGTAAAAAAGAAAGTGGTAATGATGCCGAATTAGGTGCTTATTGGGCTTCTTTAGGTGATATCTTCATCAATGATGCCTTTGGAACCGCTCATAGAAGTCATGCTTCTAATGTTGGAATTGCTAGTCATTTACCTAGTGGAATTGGTTTCTTAATAGAAAAGGAGTTAACGCATTTAGAACCTTTACTTACGAATCCAGAGAGACCATTTACTGTTATTTTAGGAGGAGCTAAGGTTAGTGATAAAATAGGGGTTATTGAAAATTTAGTAAAGATTGCGGATTATATCTTAATTGGTGGGGGAATGATGTTTACCTTTTTAAAGGCTCAAGGATATGAAATAGGAAAATCTCTTTTAGACGAAGAAAGTCTAGATTTTTGCAAAAAGATACTAGAAGAATATCCTAATAAGATTCTTTTGCCAGTAGATTGTGTCTGTGGAAAAGAGGTAAGTGAGGATTCTCCTATTCGTGCAGCACTTATCAGTGATATTCATTCCGATGAGATGGGATTAGATTTAAGTATGAGGACATTCGATTTATTCAAATCTTATGTGGAAAGAAGTAAAACTGTTTTTTGGAATGGTCCAATCGGTGCTTTTGAAGTTGATCAATTCGCAACAGGTACGAAAGTATTATGTAAAGAACTATCAGAATTGGATGCAACCGTAGTGATCGGTGGAGGAGATACGGCATCAGCCGCTATTCAATTTGGTTATAAAGATAAATTTTCTCATATCTCAACAGGTGGTGGAGCCTCTTTAGAGCTTTTAGAAGGAAAAGATTTGCCAGGAATTAGTGCTATCTGTGATAAGGAATATGAAGAAATATAAAAAGAACTTTTTAAATGTTTTCATGTTAATAGGGATTACGGTAGTAGTTCTCTATTTTGCTCTAAAAGATGACTTTTATGCCATCATGGATCAATTAAAAAACATTCATCTTGGGTGGCTATTGGTAGCCTTTCTCATCGTCATTCTATACTGGTTATTGAGAAGTCGGGCAATCAATATTTTTACTAGAAAATTTATGCCAAAAACAAAGTATTTAAGTTCTTTGCAATTGATGATTCGTACTCAATTTTTTAATGCTGTGACTCCTTTTGCAACAGGAGGTCAACCTTACCAGGTCTATCATCTTGTAAAAGATGGAGTAAAAGTAACAACTGCCACTAGTATCATTATTCAAAACTTTATTGTTTATCAAATTGCGATTGTTCTCCTTGGGGGAATAGCTGTTATTTCTAACTATTTATGTTCCTTTTATGCTAAAAATGTATTATTAGGACGACTAGTTACTTTGGGATTTTTGATTAATACAGTTATTATTATTGTCTTATTCCTAGTTGCTTTTAGTAAAAAATTGAATAAAACTTTGATTCATTTGGGAATTACCGTTTTGACGAAGTTACATTTGGTGAAGAATAAACAACAAAAATTGGAAGAATGGGATGAGTATATTAATCGTTTTCATCAAAGTGCTAAAATCTTATTGGAAAATAAAAAAGATTTTGTTTTTAGTATTTTTCTGAATTTATTAGCTCTTTGCTTTTTATATTCTATTCCCCTAGTTCTTTTATATGCTACGGCTGATTATTCTAGTTTTCATCTATTTGAGGCAATTGTAACCAGTGCATATGTCATGTTAATTGGTTCTTTTGTTCCGATTCCAGGTGGTAGTGGTGGATTAGAATATGGTTTTATAGCTTTTTATAGTAATTTTATTAGTGGATCAAAATTAATGGCTATTATGTTATTATGGCGATTTGTTACGTATTATTTTGGAATGATAGTAGGGGCAATTAGTTTGAATATGAAGAAGGTGAAATCATGAGAATTGGAATTTTTACGGATACTTATCCTCCTTTTATCAATGGAGTTTCAACGAGTATTGCTATGCTTGAAAATGCCCTTCGGAAAAAGGGACATCAGGTATTCATTGTTACCGTAAATCCAGAGGATATGCACTATAGTTTTGAAAAAAATGATAGAGTTATCCGTTTACCTGGTATTCCAGTAGGAATTTATGATTATCGTCTCACAGGTGTGTATCCTATTCGTGCTATTAGTAAGATTAAGGAATGGAATTTGGACATCATTCATTCTCATACGGAATTTGGAGTAGGTACTTTTGCGAGAATTATGGCTAAGCAATTAGATATTCCCATTGTGCACACCTATCATACGATGTATGAAGATTATATTCACTATATTACGCATGGTTATTTCAATGGACCTAGTAAAAAAATTGTCGAACATTTAACAAGATTTTATTGTGATAAAACGGTTACCGAACTCATCGTTCCAACAAAAAAGACCTATGATTTATTCAAAGAAAAGTATGAGTATGAAAGAAATATTCATATCGTTCCAACCGGGATAGAGGTAGAAAGATTTTATCGAGAAAAAAATAGTGAAAAGAAAACAGAAGCTTTAAAGAAAGAATTAGGCCTTCAAGAGAAAGACTTTGTTCTTCTCTTTGTAGGGCGGTTAGCCTCTGAAAAAAACGTTACTTTTTTAATTGAAAATCATACTAAAATCATTAAAAAAAGAAAAAATTGTAAACTTTTAATTATTGGCGATGGACCTGATGCCGATCAATTTAAAGAACAAGCAAAAAATTTAAAAATAGAGGATAATGTGATCTTTACGGGAAAAATTCCTTGGGATCAAATCCATAAGTATTATCAGATTCCACAAGTATTTGTAACAGCTTCTCATACAGAGACACAGGGATTAACCCTTCTAGAAGCTATGGCAGCATCTGTTCCTGTGGTAGCATTGGATGATGAAGCTTTCCGTGACGTTGTCATACCGGATTTAAATGGATATTTGTTTAAAGATGATAAGGAATATCGGGAGAGCATAGAGAAAATAATGGATAGTTCTTCTCTTTTAGAGAGATTATCAAGACAAGCTAGAATTACAGCGGAAGAGCATTCTGCTAAATATTATGCCGAGAAAGTATTAGACGTTTATTATACGGCTTTAGGTGGTAAGCCAGTAGGAAAAAAAGGAAAAAAGACATTTATTACAACGATGAAAAGTGTAGTAAAGAAGGGATTACATGGAAAGTAAAAAAATTGTTATTGGAAATTTAAAAATGAATTTTCTTGCTCAAGAAATTACTGCTTATTTAAAAAAATTAGAGAAAATGGATTGTGGGAAACGAGTTATTCTTTGTCCAAGTACCATTTATTTACCTTATTTTGTCGGAAAAAATTTTGAATTAGGAATTCAAAATATTTCTGCCTTTGAATCTGGTGCGTATACTGGAGAGGTTTCTGCTCAGCAGGCGAAAAGTATTCGTGTTCATTACTGCCTAGTTGGACATAGTGAAAGAAGAATTCATTTTCAAGAAACAGATGAAATGATTCGTGAAAAAATTCGTCAAGCCTTAAAGGAAAAATTGAAAGTCGTTCTATGTGTGGGAGAAACGGAAACAGAAAAAGATGAATTAAAAACTTACAAAGTATTGAAAAAACAAATTAGAACTGCTTTACGTTCCTTTAGTGGAAAGGAATTATCAGATGTTATAATTGCTTATGAACCAGTTTGGGCGATTGGAACAGGAAAGGTTCCATCTAATACGGAAATTTCCTATACGATAGGATTTATTAAAGCAATTGTTAAAGAGTTATTCGATGTAGAAGTAGCAGTTTTATATGGAGGTAGTATTACTGAAAAAAATATTGCTCAATTGAACAAAATTGAAAATGTTGATGGATTTTTAGTAGGTAGTACGAGTTTAAATGCTGATAAATTTAAAAAGATAATAGAAGTTGTTGTAACCCAATAACTTTTTTTATGGTTTCGACAATGTTTGCTAAATAGTGCAATAGAGAGGGAGTAGAATAAAGTAGTATCATAGGGAGGATAATATGAAAAAAATTAAATTATTAATGATAGATGATAATATACAATTGATAGGTGCAGTAAGGGAGTATTTAAAGGATAATAAAGAAATTGAACTTGTGTATGAAGCTCATAACGGTCAAGAGGGCATTGAAGTTATTGAAAAAGAAAAGGACAATTATGATTTTATTATTTTAGATTTAATCATGCCGGTAAAAGATGGAATTTATGTTTTAGAGGAAATGAAAAAACGGGGAATTGAGAAAAATATCATTGTGGCTACAAGTTATAATGCGATGGAAGTAATTCGCCAAGTCTCTGAATATGGAGTAAATTATTACATCTTAAAGCCTTTTGATTTTGAAGATTTAGAACATAAAATTTTAGAACTTTCAAAACGTACGTATCAAAATAATAGTATTGATTTAAAATATAATAATTTACAAGTATCTATTACTAAGATATTACATGAATTAGGAATCCCTTCTCATATCAAGGGATATCAATATATTCGAGAAGGAATTGGTATTCTATATGAAAGACCAGAGACAATTGGAGGAATTACGAAAGAACTCTATCCGGAATTAGCGAATAAGTTCGATACAACGGTATCGCGAGTAGAACGAGCTATTCGTCATGCTATTGAAGTGAGTTGGAATCGTGGAAACTGGGATTTAATGGAAGAAATATTTGGTCATAGTGTCGATATTGATAAAGCGAAACCAACCAATTCAGAATTCATTGTTACGATAGCTGACAAATTAAGATTGGATACCCATAAAGTAGTACACTAAAAAAATATATAGTTTTTGGGACTATATATTTTTTTCTTTTTGTTTCGGAACAAGAGATAGTGTTTCCATATCGAAGATTTCTATATCTTCTAAAGGAATATTTTTTCGAATTACAAAGTTACAAGCTCCTAAAGAACGTCTTACATAATATTCTCGCAACGTTTCTTCTGGACTTTTTTCTGAAGGAATCATTTTGATTCCTAACTTTTGTTTTGTTGAGACAGCAACACAAGGAAGTCTATCAGTAGCGAATTCTTGCCAATATTCTTGAAAAAAGTCTTGAACAATTTTTGCTTCTTCTTCTGATAAATTCTCACATAATTCATCAGCACTTTCTTTTGCTCTAGGATAATCTCTATTTACAAAGACATTAAAATATTTAGGATTATGTTCAATGAACTTTCGAAAGAAAGTAGGAGATGATACTCCATAATAGGGAGAACCGAATAAATTATCTGCAAAATGGATAGGGGTTTCTCTTTTTCCTTGATAAACACCAAAAATTTGAGGATGAGAGGCTTTTTTCATAATCGTCTCTATTTCGTCAATTTTTCCTAAATCCCAAGGTTTCTCTTTCATGATTAACCCTTGTGATTTTATTTTTTCTAAGAAGGCACCATTAAAGGTATGAAATACGAAATTGGAATCTAAGAAACGTTGTACTCTAGAAAAAGTAGGATCGATTTGTTCTGCTTCTTCAGCAAATTTAGATAGGCAAGCATTGACAAATCTTTGATTTTGATTTTTTTGAATCAATTCTCTATTTTTTAATAATTCATTACACATAAAGGTAATACATTCTAAAGATAATTCCTTTCCTGTAAAAATATTATTGTAAATTGACATATCTAGTAAATTCAAATATTCTTCTTTTGTTAATTGATATTTTTTCCGCATTTCAGAAAGCAGTAATTGAGTATCACTATTTTCTAAACTGCTGAACCATTCTTCCATATTATCACCATACTTATTATACCATGTGTCCTTCTTTTTCGTAAAGAAAAAAGAATGTTTCCATTCTATTGGTTGACAAGACGATAAAGATTAAAGGATGGACGATTAAACCATCTAAATTTAACGTTAGAAGTTCCAATCCCACTAGAAATATAAAAATCTGTATCTTGAAGGCGATAATAGTTTTCATAATATTTCCGAGCATGTGGAGGAAGAATAATAGCTCCAATGAAAGGAAGTCTAACCTGTCCATTATGGGAGTGTCCTGCCAGAACTAATTGAAATTTAGAAGCATCAATTTCTTCGATGAAGTCTGGTTCATGCATGAGTAAAATATTATAAGGACTTTTTATTTCTTCTATTTTTTGGATAGCATCTTCTACTTTATCTTCAAAGTTTTCACTGCCTATCTTTTCTGTCGAAGCTCCTGCGATGACAATAGGAATATCATCTCCATGATAGAGAATTTCATAACTGTCATCAAGATTAGTAAATCCAGCATTTGAAATAATACTATAGTAGTCTTCATGAACACTATCATGATTTCCCATAATTGCATATTTCGCCATCGTAGCATCTAACTGGCTGAGTTCTTCTTCTAAGAAATCTAATTGTTCTCTAGAATATTTCTGATCTTTATCTAATAAATCTCCTGTTAAAACAATGATATCTGGTTTTGTTTCATTGACTTTTTTTACTAAATTTTGAATTTCTTTTTGGTTCGTTGTCACTCCGTAGTGAAGATCTGTAATATGGGCAATCTTTAACCCATAAAAACTTTCTGGAAGATTTTCATTGACGACTAGATATTCTTTTGTGACTAATCCAGACGTTCCGATAAATCTAGCGTAAGTTAGTATTCCTAGGAAGAGAATGAGTACAACCATTAAAACTTTAATCCATAATCTCATTTTTCTCTTTGGCTTTTTTTCTGTTTCCTTTTCTTTCTCATCCATATCATTCACCGTCTTTATTTTAGCATACATCCTTTGGAATTACAATGTGAAGAGGGAAAGGAAGAAGAGAATATTGATAGGGTTATTGACAAATAAAAAATATTTATTTATAATATCTACAGAAAAAACGAAGAACAAGAGGAGTATTTGAAGAATACTTTTGAGAGAGGAAAAGTCACTGGCTGAAAGCTTTTCTAAAGGATATTCAAAGAAGGTAGCTTGGGAGTTGAGTACCTGAAAAAAAGTAGGGTATTACGTTTAGCCACGTTATGGCTTAGAGGTAATCGTAAGATTATAAAAAAAGGTGGTACCACGACTATTCGTCCTTTCGGGATGATAGTCGTGTTTTTTGTTTTTAAGGAAAAGGAGTGATAAGATGTTAGAGTCTAAGTATAATCATAAAAAAGTAGAAGAAGGAAAATATGAGCATTGGCACCAATGTGGATATTTTAATAGTGGGGATTTGTCTTTAAAACCTTATTGTATTGTAATTCCTCCTCCTAATGTAACTGGAAAATTACATTTAGGACATGCATGGGATACAACTCTTCAAGATATCATTATTCGTTATAAGCGAATGGATGGCTATGATACTTTGTGGTTACCGGGAATGGATCACGCAGCGATTGCAACAGAAGCTAAAGTTGTTCAAAAGTTAAAAAAACAAGGAATTGATAAATATGAATTGGGAAGAGAAGGCTTCTTAAAAGAATGTTGGAATTGGACCCATGAATATTCTGAAAACATTAGAAAGCAATGGGCGAAATTAGGACTTAGTTTGGATTATCGGAAAGAGGCTTTTACTTTGGATGAAAATTTAACCAGAGCTGTTAAAACCGTGTTTGTAAAACTATACGAAGAGGGACTTATCTATCGTGGGGAGAGAATCATTAACTGGGATCCCGTTGCGAAAACTGCTTTGTCGAATGAAGAGGTTATTTACAAGGATGATGAAGGAGCATTCTATCACTTAAAGTATTTCTTAGAAGATAGTGATCAATATCTAGAGGTTGCTACGACAAGACCAGAGACTTTGTTTGGTGATACCGCTGTTGCTGTTAATCCTACTGATGATCGATATAAACACCTTATCGGTAAGAATGTTATTTTGCCCGTTGTTCATAAATTGATACCTATTGTAGGGGATGAACATGCTGATCCTACTTTTGGTACGGGTGTTGTTAAAATAACGCCAGCTCATGATCCTAACGATTTTGAAGTAGGAAATAGGCATCATTTAGAGCGTATTGTTGTCATGAATGAAGATGCAACAATGAATGAGAATGCTGGTAAATATGTAGGGATGACAAGAGAAGCTTGTAGGGAAGCTCTTGTAAAGGATTTAGAAGAATCAGGAATCTTAATCTCCGTTGAAAAGATGGTTCATAGTGTGGGTCATAGTGAAAGGACAGATGCTGTTGTAGAACCATATCTTTCTAAGCAATGGTTTGTAAAAATGCGACCTCTAGCTGATAAAGTTTTAGAGAATCAGAAGAAGAAGAGTAAGAAAGTAAACTTTGTTCCTCCTCACTACGAAAAGACGATGAATCATTGGATGGAAATTACTTATGATTGGTGTATTTCTCGTCAACTTTGGTGGGGACATCGGATTCCTGCTTGGTATAAGGGGGAAGAAGTCTATGTAGGCATGGAACCACCTAAAGGAGAAGGATGGGTTCAAGATAACGATGTCTTAGATACTTGGTTTAGTAGTGCCCTATGGCCTTTCGCAACCTTAGGATGGCCAGAAGAAACAGAAGATTATAAACGGTATTATTCCAATAATTGTCTTGTTACCGGCTATGATATTATTCCTTTTTGGGTTAATCGAATGACTTTCCAAGGACTTAAGTTTACGGGAAAAAGACCATTTAAAGATTGTTTAATCCATGGACTTATTCGGGATAAAGAGGGAAGAAAGATGAGTAAATCTTTAGGAAATGGTGTGGATCCTATGGATGTCATCGAAGAATATGGCTGTGATGCCCTTCGCTTTTTCTTAACAACGAATTCTGCTCCTGGTGCGGATTTAAGATATGATGAAGAAAAGGTAAAATCAACTTGGAATTTTATTAACAAATTGTGGAATGCTTCTCGTTTTGTCTTAATGAATTTGGAAGGATTTACAAAAAAGGATTACGGTTTTAAAAACTTATCTTTGGCAGATAAATGGATTCTTACAAAACTAGAAAGTACGATTGTAGAAGTTCGTAAAAATATGGAATCTTATGATTTTCACAATGTAGGAAATACTCTTTATGGATTTATTTGGAATGATTTTTGTGATTGGTATATAGAACTTTCTAAAAAAGATATGTCTAATACCAATAAGAGTGTTTTATTAAAAGTTCTAACCGATATCGTTAAGATGTTACACCCATCTATGCCTTACGTAACAGAAGAAATTTATCAAATGTTACCAATTAAAGAAACAGAATCTATTATGATTAGTTCTTATCCAAAATTTGAGAAGAAATTTGTTTATGAAGAAGAAAAAGATTTAATTGATAAAGTACTAGAAGATGTAGTAGCGATTCGTAATTTAAAAGCCACCAATAATATCACAAAACAAGCAAAAGTAACATATAAAGTAGATTCCTCTTTAGAATCTATTTATACTTCACAATTAAAGATTACAGAAGAGAATCTTTTAACAGATAAGAAAGATTATTTAACTAGTACGTATAAATCAAAACATATCGATATTACTTACTATTATGAAGGAACAAAAGAAGATAACAACAAAAAAGAAGAAGAAATCAAGAAACTAGAGGAGTCTATTCGTCGCCGGGAGAACTTGTTGAGTAATGAGAACTATGTTCAAAAAGCACCACAAAATATTGTCGAGATGGATAGAAAGAAACTACAAGAGGAAAAAGAAAGATTAGAAATTTTGAAGAATGCATAAAAACTGTAATGATATCATTACAGTTTTTACATTTTTTTTGTATCTTCCTTCAAGAAACTTTGTGTTTCTTAAGAAACTAAGGTATAATGAAAGTAAGAAAAATCATAGGAGGTAATATGAAAGATTATAGTCATGTGGGAACTGAAGAGAAAAGAGATGCAATAGAAAAAGAGATGTCCTCTTTATTATCTAGAGTTTATAAAACCATGGATGGAGATATGGGGCTTACAAGGGAAGTATTAGGATATGTAGAAGATACTATTGCAAGCTTAAAAACTTTATTCGCATCCCCATCTAAACAAGAAATTTTGGGAGGAGAATTTAATAAAGATCGAATTTATGTTGGTTCTGAAATTCAAAAAGAAAAAACCTCTGTTCCGCTTTACTTTGAGTTAGACCTTTTAATCGATGTTCTAGAAAAGAGATATATGCCAAAATTTACGGATAAAGGTCCAATGATTCAAATGGTACAAGAATTAGGAAAATTACGAGACGAAGCTGCTGCCTTGAAATTTTCTTCGCAATTCCAACCACAAGAAAAATTAAGTGAAGAAGCTATGGATGATATTATTAAGGCAACAGGAAACTTTGAAATTGAAAGACAAACCAAAGCAGGAATTCGCTTCCTTGGAATCGATCCTATCTACACGCATGATCATGTTACTTATCGAAATGGAGATTATATTTCAGAAGGAATGAGTTCTGGTTCTTTAGGAAAGAAACCACTTTATGAAAAAGATGAGAAAGCTTTAGCGGAAGCACAATTTCAATACGTTGATGACTTAATTACCGTTGTTGGAAAATACTTTGTTCAAGATTGGAACTTTATTTCCGTAAAGGATAGTTTTTTAGATAAATTGGTAAGCTTAGATATTGATAAGAGAATCATGGAAAGATTGAGAAGAATTTATGAATTGCAAGAAAGATATCATAATTTAGCTGTCGTATCAGAAAAAGCAACTGCTATCTTAGAGGAGATTATCGCTATTGAAGATGAACTTTCTAAAGAAAGACAAGCTACAGAAAAGCATCAAAAAGCACTTGACCAAGCTAGGAGTCGTTATCAGGCAAAGAGTTCTTTGTGGAAGTTCTTCCATCGTAAAATGAATCCTGATAATCTTCAAATGGATGCTATGACAACCGAGGAAATAGACAATCTATATCAGGGAAGGAAACGGTAATATGGAAGAAGTAAATCAAGCTTTTAAAGAATATATGGAAGTTTATAAAACACTAAGTATCCCTGAAAAAAGAGATGAAATTATCAATTCTACGAAAGAATTAATTGTGGTTTTTGAGCAGTTAGCACAGCAAGATCATATTCCTTTAGAATTTCTAAAGAGTAGAGAGATTAATGATTTAGAAGGGAAGAATACTTCTGAGGACGATTTTTTAGAAGCAGAATTGGTATATTTAGAAGTTGCTAAAAATATTATTGGTCAATACTTAGAACAAAAGATATAAAGAAATTTTTAGGAATTTCTTTCAGACTGTTGACAAATAGGTAAATATTTTTACTTATTTGTCTTTTTTGAGAGTGTAAAAAACTTTGTGTAAAGTTACCTATCTATGGTAATAAGGATATTAGAGATTGATTATGTCAGTCT
>CANQTT010000013.1 GCA_947626855.1 uncultured Bacilli bacterium | reverse complement strand
AAACCCCAATTCAGTACAGAACTGAATTAGGGTTCATATAATTTTCTTTTTGTGTCTACTTTTTGTTGACTAGTTCAGTCTGATTCTTTACCAATCTCTTTCATTTTAACAATACTATCGCTGATATCATCACGATAGAACTTATAAGTTGTTACCATAATAATAGCTACTGGGAAAGAAATGAAAACTCCCAAAATACCAAAAATCATTCCTCCTGCTGACATCGCAAATATCGTTAAAAGAGGATGAATATTGTTGGTCTTTCCATAGACAGCAGGATTGATTACATAACTATCTACACTAGATAAGATAAAGAACGTAATCAAAGTTCTAACAAACAAACCAGGACTGACTACAAAAGCAGTGATGGCAGCTACACAGTTACAAGCAATTCCTCCAAAATAAGGAATCATATTAGCAATACCAGCTAAGAATCCTAAAAGAATAGCATTTGGATGACCAATAATATAATAAGCAAAGGCATATTCAATAACGGAAATAAACATTACTTGTACAAGACCACTCAAGTAATTTCTCATACCTTTATCTAGATCACGAACATAATGATATGTTTTCTTTTTTCTATGTCTAAAGAACCGTTTTACTTCTTTTCGAATCTTATCCATATCAATTAAGAAATAAACATAAGCAGCCATTCCGAAGAAACCTTTTCCAATCATGTCAATAGAACTTCCAATTAAGTTAATCGCACCATCTGATACATAGGTAGTAACATCTTTAATAATATTTTGAAAAGCATCCGTAATCGTAGCTTGTAATCCTTCTATATTGATATTCCAATCCTGGGTAGATAACTCATCCAAGAAAGTTGTAATTCCGGAAAAGAGTTGGGATAACTGGCTAACCAATACACTGGTAATCATATAGACGGTAAAAACAATAAGGGCTAGCAAAAGGAATAGAATGAGAGCGATCGCCGCTCCTTTGGGAAGACCTTTTGAACGCAATTTTTCCACTAATGGATAAGTAGCATACGCTAAAGCAAACGCAAATAGAAATGGCATCAATATCGCAATGATCTTATTAACCCCATCTATCCATAGATTTCCTGTTCTATAGATAAGAAAAATAGTAAGGGCAATTAAAGCGATATTGACGAGTTTATAATCCACTTTTTCTCTTTTAATCATATTCTCTCCTACTTTCTAACAAAATGGTAATCGGGCCATCATTGGTAATAGAAACTTTCATATCCGCACCAAAGATGCCTTCGGCAACGGGAATTCCTAAATTTCTTAGCGATTCATTAAAACGTTGATAAAGAGGGCTAGCCTTCTCACCATTCATCGCATCGACATAACTAGGACGATTCCCTTTCCTAGTATCTCCATAAAGAGTAAACTGGGAAATGCTTAAAATAGATCCTCCAACATCCAATATAGAACGATTCATAATGCCATCCTCATCATCGAAAATGCGAAGATGAGCTACTTTTTTTACTAAGTATTGAATGTCTTCTTCTGTATCCTCTTTATGAAAACCAACTAGTAGAACTAACCCCTTATCAATCTTTCCAGTAACTTCTCCTGCCACCGAAACGGCAGAAGCTAAACTTCTCTGTACAACCACTCTCATTATTTAATAACCCTTTCTACCTGAACAATACTAGATATAGAAAGCAAATCATTCATAAACTTTTGAAGAGTCTCTTTATCTTTGACTAAAACATTGATAACGAATAGATAACCATCAGTTGTATGCAGTGTATTAATACTTTGAATGGTAATATCATTTCCAGAGGTCTTAGAAATAATATTCAAAAGCAAATCTTTATTTTCTGATGCATGAATCAAAATATCTGTCGAATATTTCTTCGCAATTTCAGAATTCCAAGATACCTCAATGATACGTTCCTCTAAATCACTGATATTTGGACATACTTCTCGATGAACATTAATACCATTTCCTTTAGAAATATATCCAGCAATCCGATCACCTGGAATTGGTTTACAACAAGAAGCAATATTTACTTTAATTTCATCGATTCCTTCTACGATAATATCGTTCTTAACCGGAATATTTTTAGTTTCTCCTTTTGTTACTTTATCTAACAATAACTCTTCCTTTGTTCGATTCGTATTCCTATAAGAATTGACAATCGAAGCAGCCGTCACTTTACCATTTCCAATCGAGATATGTAACTCATTCATATCATTCATATGAAATTCTTCTAATAGTTTGGCTAAATTCTCATTGCTATAAAAATCATTAAATGAAATCTTCCGTTTGCGAACTTCTTTTTGAAGAGTCTCTGTTCCTGTCTTTAAGTATCCTTCCTTATCAATGCGATTGTAGAAACTACGAATCTTATTTTTCGCTCTTGAAGTATAAGCCATATCAATCCATTCTCGAGAAGGACCAGAAGAGTTTTTATTCGTGTTAATCTTTACAATGTCTCCATCGTTCAATACATAATCTAAAGGAACGATACTACCATTTACGATAGCTCCGACCATCGTATCACCAACACCACTATGGACACAATACGCAAAATCAATAGGAGTTGCCCCCTGTGGAAGTTCAATTACATCTCCTGCCGGGGTAAACGTATAAATGGTTGTATCTTTCAGTACATCTTCTTGTACACTACGAACAAATTCTTCATCATTTGTCTCTTCTTCCTTTAATTCCATAATTTCTCGGAAGAATTGTAGTTTTTGTTCCATCGTATTTTGCATGCTCGCTTTGACATTACTTCCCCGCTCCTTATAAGACCAGTGAGAAGCAATTCCTCGTTCAGCAATTTCATCCATTTCATAGGTACGAATTTGGATTTCAAATAAGAAGCCTTCCAGTCCAAAAACAGTAGTATGAAGAGACTGATACATATTTGGTTTTGGCATAGCAACATAATCTTTAAAACGTTTTGGAATTGGGCGATACTTAGAATGAATAATTCCTAAAGCTTGATAACAATCCTGTTCTGTATTTACAAAAACACGGAGTGCTAACAAATCATAGATATCACTAAATCGTTTGCCTTTATCCAATTTTTTATAGATACTATAAATACTTTTCGCTCTTCCTTTGATCTGATGTTCTAAGTGATGTTTGGTTAATAGAGCTGACACTTTAGACATCATCTCATTGACAATTCGATCCCGTTCTTTTCGGGTTTGATTTAATTTCTCAACAATCGAGAAATAAATATCTGGTTTGTAATACCGTAAAGACAAATCCTCTAACTCACTTTTAATCTGATTCATACCTAAACGGTGGGCAATCGGTGTTAAAATATCTAGGGTTTCTTTCGCCTTATCCTTTTGTTTTTTCTCAGGTAAAATCCAAAGAGTTCTCATATTATGTAATCGATCTGCAAACTTAATAATCAAAATACGGACATCTTCGCAAAGACCAACTAAAATCTTTCTGTGGTTAGCGATAACAGCTTCATTATCACAGGTAAATTTTAATCGATTGATTTTCGTAACCCCATTCACTAAATCTGCAATCTCTTTACCAAATTTTTTTTCTACTTCTTCATACGTACAATCACAATCCTCGATAACATCATGAAGAAGAGCCGCACATAAAGTCGCTGCATCGGCATTGATATCGGAAAGGATATAAGCAACATTTAAAGGATGGACAATATAATCTTCTCCCGTCAATCGTTTTTGACCAAAATGTTTTTCGGAAGCAAATTGATAGGCCTCAGAAAGACGTTTTCGCTCCGCTTTGGAAGTAATATAAGTACTTACTTTTTCATATAGTTCCTCAAATGTTAAATTTGGGTTGTCTTTTCTCATTTTTTCACCTTATCTCTTAAAAATTCATCACTCGAGCTCGACTCTTATCGTCTAGATTTCCTAATACGGATAAGTAAAGGAGATCTTTCTTTTCTCTTCTTACCTTTTCTATATAACTAAAAATATTACTCATCTCTTCCCTTTTCTCTTCTTGATATACAAAACGTCCTCTACTTTTACTAGTAAGGAGAACTACCAAGCAAAAAGAAAAAATAACAGGAAGATAAAAATTAGAAATAGTAGCATGATTGACAAAAGCTATCGCTTCGATAAAATTAAAAAGAATTAAAAAAATAGATCCAATTTGAATCTTGGCTGATAATTCATCTTCGAGTGATACAAAATAGTTCTTTTCCACACATTCTAATAATGGGTAAGATTTCATCACCAATAAATTTTCTCGTATATGAGAAAGAATTTTCTCTCGTGAAAATGTTTCCTTTTTCTTTTGTATTTCTTGTAATCGTTCTAGTTTCATTTTAGAGCCTTTTAAATACTCTTTTCGACTTAGAAAAGAAATCTCATAGATAAAAATAGAAAGAGCATCCATTTTCGCAAAGGAAATTTTAGAAGAAATACAAAAGCCAGTTTCTGTTCGGATAATCTTTTCTGTTTTCAAAGCATAACGAAATTCAGCAGCAACCTGATAATCCTTGATAGAAACCTTTTGATGATGCCATATCGCATCAATCAAGAATAATTCTAAAGGGCTCTTCTCTAAGTTCTCTATAGGAACTTTAGGAAGTCTCTTCTCTGCCCTTGAAATCTTCTTTTGATTTCTCCAACTATAGCAAAAATTGATAAGAAGAAAAAGAATAGAGACCCCTAAAGCAATCCATTCCCATACAAGGGAATTTTTAGAAATACTCAAACTATAAACCATTGCCATCAGAATAGCAAAAAGGAAAAGAAACAACCAATTTGTTAAAAAGCGACTCTCTTTTTCTTTCTTTTCCATACTATCACCTACTAAAAATTATATCACAAGTATCTTCATTAATAAAGAAAAAAGAAAAGGAATTAACAATTAATTCCTTTCACTTTTAATTCTTCAATATCATCTTTTACTTCAACTTCATACCATTTTTTCTTCTCTGGTTTACCAACATTTCTTTTTTCTAACAAATACCAAATTTGAAGTGCTAAGAATAAAGAAGAATAAGTACCAGCGATAAGTCCAAACAATAAAGCATAGTTGAAATTAATAATCTCATGAGAACCTAGAACAATAAGAGAAATAACAGGAAGTAAAGTTGTAAGAGAGGTCAATAAACTACGGTTGATAACCTCTTTCAAACTGACATCCACAACATTCTTCAATTCCTCTACAGTCTTAATCTTACCATGATATAATTTTTGTTTATTTTCACGAACACGATCAAACGCTACAATCGTATTATTAATAGAGTATCCGATAATAGAGAGGATAGCTGCTATAAAAATACTAGTAACTTCAAGATGTAATAAGCTGAATAAAATCACAACCATTAAACAGTCATGGAAAAGTGCAAAAATAGAACTAATTCCATAGCTAAAAGTAAATCGTAAACTAACATAAATAATAAGACCAATTAACGCATAAATAAGAGATTTTATCGCATTTTCAAGCAATTGTTTCTTTACAATATTAGAAACAGCTCCTATACTCGTCGTCGCATCCTGATACTGTTCTTTAAAATAATTTTCTACTTTCGCATTATCATCAGCTTCAAAGACATCAGCTACTGTTAAATAGACTTCCTTATCTGAAATTTGTTCTGCTTTTTCTACTCGATATCCTAAATCTTCTAATTCTTTAGAAATACTTTCGACTTTTAAAGCAGTCGTAGATGAAAGAGAAATACTAGATCCACCTTTAAAATCAATTCCTAAATTAAAGCCATTGAAATATACATAAATACTTCCGGCAACTAGAATAATAAGAGAAATCGCTAAAAATCTTGGATTCCATTTCGTGAAGGAAATCTTTGTCAAGAAACCTTCTTTTTGTAAATCCCGAATTCCTAAAAAGGCTTGATAATGATGATCAAAAATGCCACTCTTTGCAAACATTTTAAGAAGAACACGGAATAAATAAACCATAACAACTAGAGTAACAAAGATACTAATAATAAGCATAGTTGCAAATCCTTTGACACTGCTTTCTCCAAAGATGAAAAGAATCACAGCAGCAATCAAAGTCGTAATATTCGCATCAATAATAGAACTTAAAGAATTCTTATTTCCATTTTTAACAGCCTCTTCTAAAGAACGTTTAGCTCTTAATTCTTCTTTGATTCTACTGAAACTAATAACAGCGGCATCTACTGCCATACCAATTCCTATTACAACGGCAGCAATAGATGGTAACGTAAGTCTTCCCTCAATTAAGTTAAAAATTAGGAATACCAAAGCCGTATACGTTATAATTGCTACACTTGTAATTACTCCAGAAAAACGATAAATCAAAATCAATAAAAGGATAATGGCAAGAACCCCAACAATACCAGCAAGGAAAGTCTTCTCAAGGGCATCTTGTCCAAAAGCAGCATTCACTGTTCGAGAAGAAATTTCTTCTAACTTTGTAGGAAGACTTCCAGAATTGATTAAATCTGCTAAATTTTGAGCATCTTCTTTCGTAAAGTTTCCTGTTAAAGAAACCGAACTAGAAGCAATTCCCCCATCTCTAAAGGTAGCATAGGAAATACATCTCGAAGAAGAATCGGTTCCACAAGTAAGTCCATTATTCGTTTTGGCATAAGAATCAACGCCTTCTTCAAAGTCTAACCACATCAAAATAGGTTCGCCCTTATCATATAATTCCTGACTTACTTTTGCGAAAGTAGTGACATCTGCAACCTCGATAGATAAAGAATAATTTCCAACATTGGATTGATCTTGAATTACTTTTACCCCATTAGGTTTTAAGACATCAGCCGTCATAACCACATTATCATGAATATCTCGGAACGTTAAATTGGCCATCTTACTCAAAGTTGTTTTCGCTTCTTCCTCATTGGTTACACCAGCGAGTTGGACACGAATGTTGTTATCTTCAATCGTAATCTCCGGCTCACTTACTCCTAAAATATCAATACGTTTTAAAATAATATTGTAAGTATTAACGACCATATCTCTATTGACTTTACTGCCATCAATACTATTAACTTTGTATAAAATTTCAAAACCACCTTGTAAATCCAAACCAAACTTTGTCATTTTAAAAAGTGGATATAAAGAAGCAACCATCAAAACTGCTAAAATGATTAAAACTGTAAAGGCTTTCGCAAACATCTTCTTATGATTCTTTAAAATACGTTTTTCACGTTCAGCTTGTTTTTTCGATACAGGCTCCTTTTTTTCTTCTTTTTTAGGTTCTACTTTTTCGATAGAACATCCTTTTTTCTTTGTCATAAAACATCACCTATCCTTATTTTGTAATTTGTATTGATAAATTTCTTCATTGGAAGCATGCAATATATCATCTACCATCTCATGTAATAATAAATTCTCACGATGCTTCCATTTTGATGTGGACAAATAATCCCAAACATCCTGTGGATCAACATCTTCATAATCATTACGTTTTAGATCTGATACTTTGGTGTTTAAAGCAGGTTCTAACCTCTGATAAAGAGCCTCTAAACTGTCAAACTCAACATCCATGACTAATCTCCCACACTTTCACATACAATATTATAGCGAAAATAAGTGTTTTTGAAAAGGAGAAACATGAAAAAAAGTAAATTTATCCAATCTAGTATTCTATTACTAATTGGTGGATTTTTAACAAAAATATTAGGAATGTTTGTCAAGATTGTTTTAACCCGAAAAATGGGAACCATGGCGATGGGATATTATTCTATGCTCATGCCTACTTTTTTACTGCTTCTTTCCTTAAGCGGAATGGGCCTTTCAGCTGCTTTAAACGTTTTAATTCCTACCAATCAATATAACAATAAAAATCTAATCATTACTTCTCTTAGTCTTTCTTTTTTGATGGATTTTTTTATCGGTATCGTCCTTCTTTTCCAAGGAAAATGGATTGCTGGGAATCTTCTTCATGAAGAAATTTTTTTCTATCCTCTCCTATCCATTGCCTTTGTTCTTCCTTTTATCACGGTATCTAATATCTTTAGATGTTACTACTTTTCTAAAGAGAGAATGATTCCTCATGTCGTCAGTAATGTCCTCGAAGATTTCATTAAACTCTTACTAATTTATTTTGGTATCCAATCCTTTTTATCCAGCATAGAGAGTTGTCTTACTTTTCTCATGCTAAGTAATATTGCCTGTGAATTTTCTTCTATTCTTATCTTTCTTTTTTGTTTTCCCAAATTTACCATTCAAAAACAAGATTTCAAAATCAATATTCAAGCCATAAAAGACCTCTTAAAAATTGCCATTCCGACAACCCTATCAAAGCTAGTAGGATCCATTACCTATTGTTTAGAACCTATGATTTTAACTACAGTACTGTTAAAACTCCATTATCCCAAAGAAACCATTATTACAGAATATGGCATTATTAATGGTTATGTTCTTCCTCTTCTTCTTCTGCCTTCTTTTTTTACAAATGCCATTTCCCAAGCTATGCTTCCTATCATTAGTAAATACTATCACAAAAAGGATTACTCTTATGTCTTAAAAAAGCTAAAACAAGCTCTTTTCTTTGCCTTTGGAATTGGTTTTCTCTATATGACTATTTGCTTTTTTTACCATGAAGAACTGCTTCATTTTCTCTATCATACTACAGAGGGAAAAAGTTATCTTTTATTTCTATTACCATTTTTTCTTCTATATTATTTGGAATCCCCACTCCTTACAACCCTTCAAGCCATGAATCAATCCAAAATCAATTTACAAATCTCCTGTATCAATGCTATCATTCGAACCGTCCTTTTAGCCATCTTAACAACTCTTTCTATCGGCATGTACGGACTCTTAATTGCCCTTTGTATCAATATTCTATTTACCATCCTTTATTCTAGTTATCGTATTTATCATTGTTTACAATTACAATAAATTTCGCTATAATAGAAGGTAGAGGTGGATTATGGAAAGATATGATTATGAAGAACGAAAAACTTTAAACGGAACACTTAGAGTGGATAAAGAAAAATTTAAAAACTTTTTAAAGAGGGTTGGAACCATCGCCTTGAGTGGTACATTAGCTCTTACAATTATAAGTGGAATCGTTACTTATCGGGCTGGTTATAAAAAAGGAACGGAAGTCCTTCCCGGGACAATTCCTTCAGGGTATGTTCTTACCCAAACACAAGATGAAATTGATTTTGGCGGCAGTGTCAGTGATACCGCTTCGAATTATTATTCTGCTGCCATTGCTTCTATCTATGATAATTTTGAAGAATATACAAGAGTTGTAGAAGAAATGAACGGTCTTCGTCATAACGAAAAAGTAGACTCTGGTGAAACGATTACTTTACCTGTTGCCATTGATGAATTGAACCCTCATTACATCCAAACCTTAGTTTTACAGTCACAAATTAATCAGATTCAAAGAGAGGAATATTGGGTTCAATATGTCGTTAAATCTGGAGATACGATTTCTGGGTTAGCTGCTAAAGCAAGTGGTTCTCGTGGTGAAACCGTAATACTTACCAATAAAATTTTGGAAAAGAATCCTTCCGATAGTAATCTTCGACCAGGAGATGTCATTTGGATTGTAAATCCTAAATTAGGTCCTCTTAAACTTACCTTACAAGAAGAGGAAGAAGCGATGAGACAGGATTTGAAAAATCTTAAAGCCGATCAAGCAGAAGAAGAAAAATCACCACAGTATTAAAAAAGTATGGAGTTCTAAGAAAGAATCTCCATACTTTTTTCGTCTATTTTGTAGCTGGCTTGTTTTCATAACAAGTCACAATATTTTCTAATAGCATAGCCACTGTCATAGGTCCCATGCCTTTTGGAACTGGGGTAATATGGGATGCTTTTTTAGAAACTTTCTCAAAATCGACATCTCCACATAATTTATTATCTACACGATTAATACCAACATCAATTACAACAGCTCCCTCTTTTACCATATCCTCGGTAATGAGTTTAGGAATTCCTACTGCACATACTAACACATCTGCTTGCGTTGTAAAACTCTTTAAATCTACTGTTTTACTATGACAAATCGTTACTGTTGCATTTTCTGCCAACATCAAAGTAGAAAGTGGTCTTCCAACTAGTTTACTTCGACCAACAATCACGACATGTTTTCCTTCGAGAGGAATTTCGTATTCCTTTAAAATTCTCATAACTCCAAGAGGCGTACAAGGAACCAAAGTTTTTCTTCCATTAATCATCCTACCAGTATTAATATCGGTAAGTCCATCTACATCTTTGCTGTTACTAATAGAATTTAAAATTCTTTTTTCATTATATCTAGCTGGCAGTGGTAATTGCACTAAAATACCATTTACATACTCATCATTATTTAATTCTTTGATTTTATTAATAATCGTTAATTCGGGTGTATCTTCATCAAATTTATAATGTCTAAAATAAATTCCGACACTATTACAAGCCTTCTCTTTTCTCTTAATATAGGAATCACTTGCTGGATCATTTCCTACTTGAATAACCGCAACACTAGGCCGAATCATACAATTCTTTAGTCTCAATTTTAATTCTTCTTGGATTTTTAAACTCAATGCTTCTCCATCCATGACTATACTCATTTCATCACCTCTAATTGTCAAGTAGCACGGCTACTTTCTATTCTCATTATAGCAAAAAAGAAGTAGTTTCCAACAAAAAAATAGTCTTTTTACATTTTTTATAAAAAATAGTGTAAAGTAGATTTTTATGCTATAATGAAACTGGTGATCATATGAATTATGAGATTCTAATCAATCGACAAAATCGATGTCCTACTTTATCCCAAGATCTTGTAGAGGTAACTCCCCTCTTTCCAAAAAAGAGAAGAAAAAAAATTTATCTTGAAAAAAAAGTCTATCAAGCCTTTCAAAAAATTCAAAAAGAAGGTTTAAAATACGGATACTATTTTGATATTGTGGAAGGGTATCGTTCCGTCAAGGATCAAAGGAAAATATTTACACAGATGATCGATCGATATTCTTTAGAAGATGCTATTTGTATGACAGCTGTTCCCAATTTTTCGGAACATCATTCCGGTCTTGCTATTGATATCGAGTATTGTCGAAGAACTAAAAAAGGAGCTTATCGAAAAAGAAAAATTCGTGAAACAGATCCAGAATATTCTTTTTTATTACAACATATGCACCAATACGGATTTATTTTAAGATATCCCAAAGAAAAACAACTCATTACCCAATATCGATATGAACCATGGCATTTTCGATATGTCGGTAAAAAACTAGCCAATATTCTCTATCAGGAAAAGTTAACCTTAGAAGAATACTATCAAAAAAACTACGATTAATTTCGTAGTTTTATTGTTCCATAAAGGCCTGATATTTTGGCAATACTTCTTCAACAGGTCCAAGTTCCATAAAGTTGCCATCGTTAATCCATAAAACTTCATCGCATAGAGAAGCAATGGTATCTAAACTGTGAGAAACGATAAGAACTGTTCGATGTTCATCAGATATCAATTCTTTCATTTTATTGTAACTCTTCTCACGAAATTGAGCATCTCCAACACTTAAAACCTCATCGATTAACATGATATCTGTTTCCAAAATAGCAGTAATTGCAAATGCTAATTTAGAATACATACCAGAAGAATAAGTCTTAACCGGTTTATACATAAAATCCCCAATATCGGCAAAATCAATAATCTCTTTTTCTCGTTTCTTAATCTCTTCTTCTGAAAAACCTAGCAACATTCCTGATAAATAAATGTTTTCTTTTCCTGTTAATTTTGGATTAAATCCAACTCCTATCGATAACAGAGAAATACTATTACCATGTAAGTCAATCGTTCCTTGATCGGGAGAGAAAATGCCAGCAATGGCTCGAAGCATCGTCGACTTACCAGAACCATTCTTACCAATAATTCCTAGAATTTTTCCCTCTTCTACTTCAAAACTTATCCCATTTAAGGCATGAAATAATTCCACTCTGGATTTTAATTTCGTCCAAGAAGCACGGATAGATGTCTTTTTCAGTCCACGATAAGTAATATGAAGGTCTTTGACAGTCACCGCTATTTTTTTCTTTGGTTTCGCTAACTCTTTTTTCATTATATCACCTTCGCATAACTATTTTCATTTTTATGAATGACATGTACTCCATAAGCACATAATAAGAGTCCTAGAACAAGCCAAATTCCTAATACTAAAAAATCCGGAATTTGACCATAAAGCATTACCTTTCGAAGCTCATTCATAGAAAAGGCTATTGGATTCGCCTTCAAAAGAACAAATACTAACTTTTGATGTCTAGCAAGTTTATCTTGAATATTATAAAAAATTCCTGATAGATAGAAAACCATTCGTAATGCAATATTGGTTAAATTGCCAAGATCATTCAAAGTAACACCAAAATGCATTAGAATCATACCTAGTCCAAAAGATACGATATAAAGAACGATAAAGATAGGAATACATAATAAAATTGTCCAAGAAAAAGGAACCTGTTCATAAACCATTAAAATAAAGCAAATAATAACAGAAATAAACATTTTAAATAAATAGGTAAAAGATTTAGAAAGCAAGAGAATATACTTTGGTAAATAAACCTTAGATACCAAATCTCTGTTATTGATAATGAGCTTTACACTACCAACAATCATACGATTGAAAAATTCCCAAGCCGTTAAACCAACGAAGACAAAAGAAGCAAAATACTTTTCTGTACTGCCGAATACAGTACCAAAAACAAAAGTATATATCATCATAAAACAGAGTGGTTCAATAATCCACCAGAGCCAATTCAAATAGGAGTCAGCTACCTCACTTTTCAATTCTGCCTTGGCAGAATATACTGCATATTTATAATATTTCTTCAAATTAAAAAAGAATTTTTTCAAGTTACCCCTACTTTCCAATATAAAATACACTTAAAAATCTAGAGAAACGATCTAAAATCTGATTACTCTTTTGAATAGCAAGAGTCTTTTCTAAAGCCTTTCCTCCGATCGTTAAAGCCGCTATAAGGGCTGTCGTTATGAGGGAACACCAAAGAAGTGGTATCTGCCACATCTTTGACACTAAACTCGAAATCACAACTCCAGCTGAACCAGAAATAATTCCACAGATGTCTCCAATAACGTCTTGACAAAAGGAAGACACTTTATTGGCATTTCTTTTCAAAAGAACAGCGACTTTAGCAGATTTAATTTTTCTGGAACTCATCGAATGAAATGGAGCTTCTGAAGCTGTAGCAACAGCCATTCCAATCATATCAAAAAAGACACCTATCACAACAAATAATAAGACAATGATTGAACTAATCAAAAGATTAGCATTTTTTAGGGCTACTTCCGATAAAAAAGAAAAGGAAAAAGAAATGGCAAAAGCAAGAACACTCAGTTCCAATACCCATTTATAATGTCCATCATTTTTCTTCTTTTTTTCTTTTTGACTTTGTTTTTTCAAAATAATCACTCTTTACACAACAAATTCATTCTACAGAATTTTTCTTTATTTGTCAATTTTTCCTGGTAAATCCTCTTCCGTTTCGGCCACGATATAAATTGGTCTTTTTTTCGTTTCTAAATACATTTTAGCCATATATTCACCCATAATTCCGGTACAGAAAAGTTGAATACCGCATAAGAAAAACATAATACAAATCATAGAAGGCCATCCAGAAACAGAATCTCCCCAAACCAACGTCTTAACAATAATAACAGCTATCGCAATAAAAGAGAAAAAGCAAAAGAAAATTCCTATAATAGCAGATATCAAAAGAGGTGTTGTTGAAAATCCTACAATTCCCTCCATCGCATACGCAAAAAGTTTTGGAAAATTAAACTTTGAAGTTCCAGCCACTCTCTCTGTATTTTCATACTCTATCCATTTCGTCTGAAAACCTACAAAACTAAAAATACCTTTTGAATAGCGGTTGTACTCTTTCATACTACAAATGGCATCTACCATTTTTCTTTTCATCAAGCGAAAATCTCTAGCTCCTGCTACCATCTCCGTACTAGAAATCTTAGCAATAATTTTATAAAACCACTTTGTAAATAATTTTCTAAGAAAAGAGTATCCTCTTCGACTCACACTTCTAGCCGCTACACAATCATATCCCTCTTCTTGGATAGAACGATACATTTCTTCTAATAAAATAGGTGGATCTTGTAAATCGACATCCATCGTAGTCACATAATCCCCTTTCGCTGTCTCTAAGCCAGCTAACATAGCCGCTTCTTTTCCAAAATTTCTAGAAAAAGAAACATAACGAACTCTGGAATCCTCCTTAGCCAATTTTTGAGCTTGAAGAAGTGTATGATCCTTAGATCCATCATCTATAAAAATGATTTCAAAAGATACATAATGCATATCTTCCATCACTTTCGTCATTTCCCGATAAAATAAAGGAATATTTTCTTCTTCATTAAAGCATGGCACAACAACCGATATTAATTCTTTCTTCATCCCCTAAAACCCTTCCTTAGTGATAACTTTCTATTAAAATTAAGTATAACACTTTTTTTCTAGAATGACAAGGAATCCCCTGTTTTCTACAAGACACAAAAAAAGGACAAAGTCCTTTTTCATCCATCTTAAATGGCTATTAACGTAGTTAACTTTGCGTCATAGGTCAAGCAGAATTTCTCTAGTTTTCACATCACGTTACCATGGTTGCGGTTCCCCTTTAAGAAAACTAATACACCGTTTCCGTATGTATGGCTTGATTACCACTCAGTACGCACTGCAATCCTACATTACATGACACTCTAGGAGTTTTCCCCACCAACTGTCTACTGTTAGTTCTTTTTTGCAATACATGTTTCAAGTCGCAATACATAATTAGTTCTAGCTATAAACTGATTTTGCTGATCGACTATCCCCATATACCACGCAAGACAAGCTACACTACCCATAACTTTCGCCACATGATAGGTTCAAGCCATAACTGTACTTTATCAAAGGTAAAGCACACATTATGGTCTCCATGAATGCTGGGTCATTTGCGTATGCCATTACGGATGCCCAACACCCTACCTTCCAGCACTCACCCCAAACTGGGCGTAAGAAGCAAACACCAGAAGTTTCACAGATATGCTCTTTAACAGCTTTTTAATTCTGTCTTCTCAATAGACATGATTGACTAGAATAATGTGCCATCAATAAGGTACATTTTATCAAATTTGAACAAAATTGTCAAATTTGTACTATTCTATGCAGAAGATAAAAATTTATTCCGGATAATACCTTTTCATGATTTCTTGATAAATTCTCTCACTGTTTTTATTATCACGGTAGAAAAAGAAGTTTTCCATTCTCTCTTTATATTTTGGCTCTACTTTAAAACCATTTTGAATTACCTTCACAATTTCTTGTAAGGTTTGCTCATACGTAGTACAATTGGGACCAAAACCATGGATATCATAATCAAAATAGCCTTTATTATAATAGTGAACATCATAAATATGATCAAGATCAAAATTCGCATATACAACTGGTTTTCCTAAATAAGCAAAATCACAGGCAGCAGAAGAATAATCTGTTACTAGAAATTTTGAAGAACGTGTTTCATACTGAGAATTTACATCAATAGCAAATTCCACAAATTCCGTATTTTGAAAATCTTTTAATTGTCCACGAAAACTTGGATGAACACAAAACTTTATCTTTAAATGATTTTCTTTTAATACCTCTAGCAGGCGTTCATCATGCAACAATTTATCATAAAATTGATAATATTCACTCTCTTTAAACTTTGGATTATATTCCCTTCTCTGAGTTCCTGGAATCACATTCGGAACTAACGAACTACGCCAACTTGGCATAAATAAAATTTTATTTTCTTCCTCAACCTCTAAATTCATCAGATTATCATATCTAGGAATCCCTGTTTTCAGTAATTCCTCTGGTTTAAAATAATAATTTCCATGAAGAATACTATCATATTCCATAGGACTAGTAGTAACATTTAGGGCAAAATTTTTATTCACTCGAGTTAACCAATGAGAGGAATCATGTAATAAAATTCCATGTGTTAAATAAATATAGCGAAATCGATAAAAAGAAACATAATAAGGTCTTGAGTATCCAAATGCATTATTGACATAATCATCGGCATGAGAAGAAATTAAAAACTTGGAATGCAAAAATAATAAATTGTATTTTAAAGTATGATAACTAACAACATTTCCATATTGTTTCATTCTCTTATAATCTTCATAATGCTTATCGACTATAAAATAAGTTTTTATCTTTCTATTCTTATTGTGTTCATTAAAATAGCGAAAGAAAATTTCCCCACTATCCCCTGCCATAAATTCACGGTCGCAGAATAACCAAATATCTTTTCGAATAAAAGGTTTTGTCAACCAATAAAGAATTCTCATCAAGGCTACCTTCAATTTTTTCTGTCTAATGATGAAAGCAAGATCTCTAAATTCATGACCAATTGCTTTTATGCGAGAATTTTTTCTACCAATAATAATCTTTTTAGAATCTTTATCCTTTGTAAATAAATAGTTATTTTCATAATAATATCCGGTAGGAAAAGAATTCAATCTAGCGAAATGAGTAAACGTATTTGCCAAGACAATGCTCTTACCTGCTACTTTAGCAAGAAAAGAAAGGGTAGTCGCATCCCCAATGTCAATCCAAATGCGATAACCATACTTTTTTAATCCCACTGAAAAATCATCACGAATTGGCATTGAAAAAGTTTCTATAGGAACATTTACTCCTTGGATAGAATAGGACAATTCTACCGGAAAAACCGTTTCGATGATCCCAACAACCATTAATTGATTTTTTTGAATCTCAAATAATTGGATGGCGTTATTCAATTTTAAAAAAGGAAAATCATGAACATAAATCCAATCCCCATCAACTCGTAAGCTCTTCTCAAAAGTATCTTTATATTTTAACTTATAAGCTATCATTCGTAAAGAAAAAATATCCTTCAATTCAAAAGCTAAAATGGAATCTTCCACCTGGGTTAAAAGATATTCGATATCTTGAAAATACTTTTCTTTTTTCGAATTTTCTAGCTTTGAGGGTATCGGAGTATCTAATCTCCATCTTAAATCATAGGCTAAAAAGTATTGAAGATAGGGATGAACAAAGCCAAATAAACGATTGGAAAGATCAATTAAATACTTATGAACGAATTCAATCGTGTCTATATACCAATATTCTTGATTTTTAGAAGTTTGAATGGCACTAGTTTCATTTCTACGCTTTCGATAATAATAATTACTTGTAGAAATCATTCCATATTTCTTTTTTTTAAAAATTAATTCATATAAAAGCCTTGTATCTTCACTAATCTTCACTTCGATATGAAAAGGATTTTCTGTAAGAGCATCTCTCCTGATTAAAGTAGAACTAGTGTGTAAGAGCAAATTTTCTGGAGTTTCGTCAATGTCAATAATCCCATTTTTGGTAAATTTATAATCTAGCATGTGATAATTTGTTTCGCGTTCAAAAAATTTCATGCGAAAACAAACCAAATCAATAGTATCATTTGCTTCTAACATCTCATACCCCAACGAATAAGCATCTAAAGCCCACTTATCATCAGAATCTAAAAAGTTGACGTATTTTCCTGTTGCATAGGTAAATCCCTTATTTCTAGCAGCAGATACGCCAGCATTTTCTTGTCGTATAGAAAGAATATTATCAGGATACTTCTCTTGATAAGCCATACAAATTTCTTCACTATTATCCAAAGAACCATCATTCACAAGAATCATTTGAATATTTTTTTCAAAGCCAATTGTCTGGTGAATCACACTCTCAATGCATTCTTCTAAATATTCTTCAACATTATATACAGGTATAATCACGGATATTTTAAATTTTTTGTCCACTCATATGCCCCCTATTTTCTCTATATTTCCCATTTCATAATCGTCTTAAAGTCAACACTACTATCTAAATCAAAGGCTGTTGTCATATCCGCTATGGAATGAACAACTACCTCCTTTGAAATAATCTTTTCAAAATATTCTATAGTTTCTGGATGATTTTCTAAAAATTTAATAGCTGCCTCAAAATCTTCATAACCACTTCTACTATTTCCTAACAAAGTAATTCCTTTTTCTAGTACCATTCTCGTATTAATACCAACTAGATTTTCAGATACTCCCATAAGAGCAATAGATCCTTGTGGATTAATGACATCAATCATCTGATTAATGGCACTTTCAGCCCCACTTCCACCTACACATTCAAAAGCATGATCAACAGAAAAATCTTCTGGAAGATCTGTTACTAAATACGTTTCATCGGCAAACTGAAAATAATGAAGCTTATTGGCATTCGTACCCATTACGACAATTTTCGCATTAGGGAAAATTTTCTTTAGGATGAGGGAAGTTACATAACCAACATTCCCACAACCCCATACTCCTATTGTCTGTTTTTTTAAATGGCTATATTGATTAAAATGTTCAATAGCATTCATCGTAACACTCATAAGCTCAAATAAAACAGCGATTCTATCACTAACATTTTCATAGGGAATAATGCGATCTCGATTCATTAAGACAAGGGATTGCATGAAGCCATCAAACCCACTAGCACGAAATTTACTAGATCGTAAATAGTTCTCTTTTACAACTTCATCATGTTCTAAAGGGGTATTAGGGATTAAAACAACTTTAGTTCCTGGTTTAAACTGCCCTCTTGGATCTTTTAGAACTTCCCCAACTGCTTCATGAATCAAACACATCGGTAATTTTTTACTCAATACTTTAGGATCACGTTTTCCTTGATAATATCTTTCATCGGCTGCACAAATCGATAAATAAGTTGGTCGCACAACAACGGTATCCTCGGTTTCCTCTTCTTCTACAAAATCTAAACCTATTCTTTTAGGGGATTGTAAGCGATAATGACAATTAATCATCTTGTAGGCCTACTTCTAAGATAGCATTCGCTAATTTTAGATCATGCATCGTAGTCACCTTTAAGTTATATTCTGCTCCCCTAACAAATCCTACTTTTTTATTTTTGATGACAAACATCTTACATGCATCTGTCAAGATCTTCTTTTCATCCTCTGTTAAACTATTATAAATTTCTACTAATTCTTTAATATTAAAGGTCTGTGGTGTTTGACCTTGATATAAGTATTCCCGAATAGGAACACTACTTAATACTTTTCCATCTAAAGATTCCACAATCGTATCAGTTGCGGGAATAATTGTATCCACTGCATCATATTTTTGAGCTGCTTTAATATTATCCGTAAGAATTCGATAGTCCACAAAAGGTCTTACTGCATCATGGGTAATTAAGATATCTTTCTTTCCTATTCCAAAATTTTCTTCAATGTAGTGGCAACCATTCATAATCGTGCCATTTCTATCTTTACCACCTTCAATGATAACAATTTTTTCATTCGTACCAATATATTTTAAAACCAAATCACTCATATACCCCATCCAATCTTTTGGACAACCTACTAGTACTTTCGCAATTTCTGGCACCAATAAGAATTGCTCTAAGGTATGAATAATAATTGGCTTTGTTCCTAACATTAAAAATTGTTTTGGAATATCAGAATTTCCCATTCTTCTTCCGATACCGCCTGCTAATATCTCAGCATAAATCATACATTCACCAAACTTTCTAATTTTATTATATCATTAAAAATTCTTTTTTCAAAACAAGAGGCAAGAAAGCCTTCACGAGTTTCTTTTTTTTATCGCTTCATCTATAAAGGAAGTAATTCTTCGGCAAACTTTTTCATCTGTTAAATTGATATATTTCTTTATAAAATCATCGATTTTACTGATATCTTTTTTATCCTGCTGAATCCAAGAAAAGATTTCTTTTGCCGAAGCACTGATTAAGCCAGGCATTTCTTTTTGATAGTCCGTATAAAAAGACCGTGTTTTAGAGTATTCCTCATAATCATATGCATAAAAATAAATCGGTTTTTTTAAGAGAACAGCCTCATAAAGAATAGCGGAATAATCAGAAATAATAAAATCTGCTACCATCATCATATCTCTAGAAGAAAACTGTCGATCCCAAATCACTCGTTCGTCTTTCTTTTTTAGTTTGGTAAGGGGATGAACTTTCACAACGAGATTATAGTGACGATAATCTATACAGTCAATCAGTTCTTGAATTTTATCTTCTTGTTCTTCAGGCCTAAACGTTGGTACATAAACAATGGTTTTCTTTTTCTTTAAAGATGGATATTCCGTTTTTATTTCTTCTGCTTTTTTCTGAATATACTGTTTATCAAGAAGAAGATCAACAACCGGAAGTGGCATAATGACCATAGAATCTAGACCATACCCAAAAGCCTCTGCAAAATGAGGAGCTGACGCTTCACTACTCGCAAAGATATAGTCATATCCACGATGCATTTTCATCGTCTCTGATAGACTTTGTTTCTCTTCTACTGTTAACTTTTTATCAAAAGCAGAAGTTGTCGTATCAGACTTTAAAACACTATATCCAAACTTTTTCAAGCATCCCATAGCATGCCACATTTGAATGACAAGTAAGTTTTTTTTATGCTTTAAAATACTAATGACAATACAATATGTATCTAAAATAACGACTTTGGAAGTAGCGATATGATACATCTGTCGAATCATATGAAACATATATTTTATTTTTTTACCTAGACCAGGCTCTAATTTTTTGGTTAAAACTACTACTTGATAATTTCCTTCTGCTTCTATTTCTTCTCGTAAAAGTTTAAAATCCATCGTTTCTGAATTCGACTGTCTACTAATCATCGTAATCTTATTTTTGGTAGGAAACAATTTCAAAAGATTATAAAAACCTTGTAAAAAGAAAGTTGCTACTTTTAATATCCACTTCATATTACTCCTCATTTAAGAAATATTGAACAACTCGTTCTGTTGACTTTCCATCACAAGCCGAACAAAAATAATCATAAAATTCTTTCATTTTTTGTTCCTTCACGGTAGCATTTTCAATACCATCTAATAGTTCATCCATCGTTCTAACCGCTACTCCGTAATTATATTTTTCAAAATCATAAAAGAAATCTCGGGAGGAAATATACTCTTCTAAATCAGGAACATAGAAAAGAACTGGTTTTTTAAAAAAAGAATATTCATAAATCACGGAAGAATAATCAGTGATTAAAATGTCTGTAATAAAAAGAAGGTCATTGATTTCTCGTTCTTCACTAAGATCTAAATAAAAATCATCTTGGAATGAAAAATCCGGTCTATTTTTAATAAAGGGATGAAGTTTTATGATACAAGCATATCCCTTATCCGCAAACTTTTCTTTGATTTTAGCAAAATCGATAAGGCTAAAGTCATAATAAGCGGTCGCCTGACCATTCCCTCGAAAAGTAGGTGCGAAAGTAATGATTTTTTTTCCTTGAAGCTGAGAATACTTGGTATACAATTGCTGACGAATGGAAGATGCATATTGTTGATCAAAGAAAATGTCTGTTCTAGGAATTCCTAAAGCATGCACTTTGGCAATATCGATGCCAAAGGCTCTAGCATAATCTTTACGAATAGATTCACTACTGACAATCGTTCCTGTATAATTCCTATGGGTATAATTATATCCCTTTGGTCCTCCAGGCTTTCCCATTCTAGCATAGCCAACTGTTTTATAAGCTCCCATAGCATGCCATAGTTGAATCAACTTCTTCCCTTTCTTGAAAGAAATAGGATACACAATAGGATAAAAATCATCCACAAACACATACTTTGCTCGAGCAAGGGATTTGACTAAAAGAAAACGATCTCTCATCTTTCTTTTCTGTTTTAAATTTTTTTTAAAAATACCTGTGATGTGATAACCGCCAACACGTTCTATCTCCTCTTTAACAAAAGCAAAATTACCAGTATATCCCTCTCTAGAATCTGATAAAAATAATACTTCTTTCTCCTCTTGCTTCACACAGAGTTGCATAATCGGATACGTTAGAACATAAAATCCCATCCTAACTTTTTGTAATATCATTTTTTTCCAATCTTTTTGAGCCATTTTTTCACCTACCTATTTTCAACAATAAACCTACTTGCTTGAACGTATTTGGCCCTCATTCCACCAAAAGGAATTACCTTCGCAATTTCTTCATCCGTAATCAGTTTTTGACATCTTAGTAAGAGAAGCTTATACTGCAATCCATTAGCTTTATTGCAAAAAACTTTGTGTGGACTAGTATCTCTCTCATACTCCTCATAGACAAGGGAATTCTTGGTACTAAAATATAGAGTAGCTTTCTTATTTTGAAAAGAAAAGAGACTCATAACCTGTAAAAGGAAAAATTTGAAATGAAATCCCGAAATCAGTTTACTGTTAATGCTACGAAGCAAATTAGAACGTCGAATAAGAATCTTTTGACCTATTTCAATATAGTAACCAGCTAAGACTTTACTTTTAGAACACCATTGTTCTGCTTTCACACCTAATATAAGTTTCTCGCCATTTTTTCGTAAAAGGAAAAAAGATATTTCTTTCGTATTGGGAAGAGAAACTTCTACCTGATATCTTCGCTCAAAGGTTTTACAATAAGCAAGTGTCCACGATAGAGGAATCTCTTCGGTAACAATGGTCTTATCTTGAAATACTTTCTCACAGAATAATTTGACCCCTTCTTCATAGAAAAAAGAAGTGATTAATTTTCCTTGAAGAGAAAGCGTATCCCCATCTATTCGATACTGATAAAACGAATTTTCAGAAACCGGGGAATCCAGAATTATTTTATCCCCTATCTTTAAACAAATTTCTCCATCCTCTTTAGAAGAAAGAACAATTTTTTGACCAGATAATGCTAAAAAATGAAGAAAAATTCGTTTTGGAAAATCCTCCTTATAAAGAGAAAAGTCAATATGAGATAATCGTTTCGTAATCGATTTCACATACTCATTTGCTTCGGATAGAGAAAGACCTTTTGGATAGAGACACCCCTCCTCTATCCGCCAACGAAAATTATTCAAAATCGTACTTTGAATGTAAGGATGATTATGATATTTTTCTAAAAAAGTATCATAAAACCGATAGATTTTTTCAAAATCAAATTCTTGTTTATGAGCCGTAATACTATCTTGATGTCTTCGATAATAATACCCTGCTTCAAATACATATCCAATTTTTTCTTTTTTCATCAAAATGGAAGTATTAAAGGCTTCATCTTCTCCATATTTTAAAGAAGTATCAAAATAATTTTCTTTATCATTTTTAATACAAACATTTACAGTTGTTTGGATGAACGTATAGTGTTCTTTTAAATCAAAGACACCACTTTTCTTTCCGAATATGGAGGAATACCGGGGATGCATTTTTTTGTTTCCATTCGGATAAAGCCAAATGATTGGATAAGTTACTAAATCTACTTCTTCATAATGAGCATCGAAAAATTGCAGAATCGCTTGCACGCTATTGAAAGCTAAATAGTCATCCGGATCTAAAAATAAAATATACTTTCCTCGTGCCTTTTGAATTCCTAAATTTCTAGTAGCACTTACCCCCTCATTTTCTTTATCAATAATGATGACATTATCCCTTTGATATCGCTGGATAAAAGAAAGAGTACCATCACTAGAACCATCATTGATTAACAGTACTTCTATTTTCTGAAAGTCATAAGATTGATGAAGTAAAGAATTCATCATCTCTTCAACATATTTCCTACAGTTGTAACAAGGAACAACGATTGTCATATCAAAAGTATTTTTCATATTTGGAAACCTACTCTCTAATACATTTTCTTATATTCATTATAACACGTTCTTTTCAAAGAAAAAAGGACTAATGCCCTTTTTCCAGATTTTAAAAGAATTCTACTTTAATTTTAAAATTTCCTCATAGATGTTTTTGCAAATTTCTGGTTGGTGAGAGCTTTCTGCCATAGGATTCGATGTTTTTTCTTCCTCTTCCTCGCCACATTTCCTAATCCTCTCTTGAAGTTCCTCATAGGAATGAACAACATTCTTTTTCCATTCTTTAGGGATTGGATAAGGGACAGTTTCATAATGATTTTGAAATTCTTGTTCATCAAAGCGATTTAAAATAACTGGTTTCTGAAAAGAAGCAAATGCCTCTCCCAAGAAAGTGTAATCTGTGACTAAGATATCATTTCTCTTGATTTCTTCTAAGATATTCCCACCACAAACAATTTCAAAACCCTCTTGAACCTCAAAATCTTTTCGTTGTTGTTCTAGTCCATAGGGAAGAAGAAATCTTATCGTATAATGATGTTCCAAAAGCCAAGCTTTTAATTTTTCATCCTTTAATAACTGTTGATAAAAGTGATAAAAAGATAAATCTTTGAAATGGGAATTATAAGCTCTTTCCTCTTTCTTTGTCAAAGATTTTGGAGCAAAATAATCTCGCATGACAGGTGCGACCAAAATAGATTTATTGGCTTTTTGATTTTCTTGATAATCTTCTATAGCATATCCTGTTTTCTTTACAATGTCTTTCGAATAACAATATTTTGATAGAGAAGAAAGATCTTGCCAGTGTGGTGCTTTCCCAACCATTATTAAAGAATAGCAGAAATCTAAAGAATTCAATTTTTGAAGTTCATCTGGAGTCGTCATATAATCTGGCATATAAACGAAATGTTTTGGGTATAAATCCCGCATATAATTTCCCATACTACCAAACGGGTTATAAAGACCTAAATCTGCTTTGGAAGAAATGAATTTATCTGCTTTCAAAAAGAGCAAATGATAGCGAAAAGAATGAAAAGTAAATACTTTTCCAAATCTTTGTAAGAAAGCTTTTTCTTTACAACCTGGATTTACAACAAAATAGTATTTTACCTTTTTATCGGTAACCGTAGATAAATATCGCATCAAAGCTTCGCCATTACTAGAAGCATATCTTTTTCCATCCGATAGAATCCAAATTTCTTTATGAAATTTCAATTTTCTAGAAATACTTCCTAGAAAACGATAAAGCATGTTTTTCCACTTGCCTCTTCGTAAAAGCGAAGCTTGTAACAAAAGTTCTTTACCAAAAGATCCATGATGAGCGAAAATTAACTCCTTCTTCGTATGAGAGATGTGCCATTTTCCTATCTTTCGATGAGCATATCTAGCGTTTCCTAAAAAACTAAATAATTCGAATGTTAAAGATAAGTCAAGCGTTTTATTTCCATACTTGATAAAGAAAGATAGCTTTTCCTTTCCTTCTAAAGGAAGTTCAAACGTAAAACAGGGATTATGAAATTCAGAATCTAAAAGATTATTAAAATGCGAAGCTAAATTTTCTTTTAAAGGGATTTCTTTTTCTACGTTCCCAATCTGACAATACAATTGTAAATTAGGACTATATAAAAAATCTAAAGTTCCCGTAAGTTTCAAAAGATTATCCTCTATATTTAAAGAGCGAATATGGATATAAAAATCGCAAAGATTTTTAGATTCCTCTATGATTTTTTCAAAGGCATCTCGTTCATTGGGATATTTAAAAGATAGACATTGATGTTTGTAAATAGCTGGCATCAATAATTGCATCAAGATGATATCATCATCTGCTTGTTTAATAAGTTCTAAACTTTTCTCTACGTATTCTCTTCGTTCTTCTTCCGTCAAACTAGTAACCTGTTTTAACGGAAAATAAATCCGCCATTGATACTCATACATAATATAATAATAAATAAATTTACGAATTTCCGGAAATTCTTTTTTACACTTATCGGTAATATAGCGATAAGATAGATCAACGGTTTCCTGATACCAATCCGTTTTATAATCTTTTACTTGAATCGCAGAAGTCTCGGCAAACCTTCTTCGATAAAGATGTTTTGAAGAACCAATCAATCCAAGTTTTGTATTCTTGGTTAAAATGAATAATTCAAATAAGTATTTTGCATCTTCACTATATTTAATCCTCGTATCAAATTTAGTCATTTTCGCAACTTCTGTTCGAATAAAAGCAGAGGTAACACTCAACTGGATATAATTAAAATGTTCTACAACATCATAAACACCATCTTTCTTATTTTTAAATTTGTAATCAAGAGATGGATAACTAGTAAGAGCCTCAAAATACTGTTGTCTTACTCCGATGATATCTACAGAAGGATTCGAAGAAAATAATTTATGAGCTTTTGCAAAAACATCCTTTTCCCAAATATCGTCACTATCTAAAAAATTTACATAATCCCCTGTTGCTACTTCTAATCCTGTATTTCGAGCTTTAGATACTCCGCCATTTTCCTGCTTGATGTAAATAACATTTTCAGGATATTTTTCTTTATATTTTAAACAGATTGCCTCACTGTTATCAGGAGATCCGTCATTTACTAATATCAATTGAATATTTTGAAAACCAATTGTCTGCTGAATCACACTCTTTATGGTTTCTTCTAAATAGTTCTCTACATTGTAAATAGGAACTACTACGGAAAATAAAAACTTTTGCATTTGGTACTCCTCTCCACAATCTTTTCTCATTATATCAGAAAAAAAAATTAGTGGCAACCAGGAATACTTCTCCATTCCTAATCTAAAAAGACACTAATTTTTCTTTTTAAAAACTAATAATTTACTCAATACGTAGTTAGAAATAATAACAGCGACTTGAGATACTAATTTCATCCACTGATTATCATAATGAAGCAATGTTACAAAGATAAACATGATAGCCATATCTAAAAGTAAAGTGGAAACTCTACTCATTAAAAATTTACAAAATTCCTGTAAAATTTCTTTACTCTTACTGCGGAAGACATAAAGACGATTCGTAACATATGCAAATAAAACACCGACAATCCATGAGAGAACATTGGCAATTTGTAATTGGAGTGGATTATTCGCATCTAACACGGTCATCGTCAAAGCATAATAAGAAGCTAAAGAAAGGACTGTCGTTAACACTCCAAAAAATAAATAATTAATACCTTCTTGATGTTTTCTATAAATTTCCATAAAACGCATTACTTTAACTCCTTTTCAATAATATATTTAGGGCGATGCTTTGTCTCATTATATATTTTTCCAATATATTCGCCAATAACCCCTAAAGATAGCAACTGAATTCCACCCACTAACCAGATAGAACAAACAATAAACGTCCATCCCGTTACAGCTTTTCCCATTACTTTTACAATAAGACAATAAACAAAGACTAAAAAGCTTAAAAGAGACATAAGAATCCCCAACGAAGTAATCATCGTAAGCGGTTTTACACTACAAGACGTAATTCCGTCTGTAGCAAGTTTTATCATCTTCTTAAAAGGATATTTTGAAGTTCCTGCTTCTCTTTTTTTTCTCTCATAATAAGCAATAGAACTTGGATAGCCAATCTGTGGAACAATTCCTCTCAAAAAGAGATTCGTCTCTTGAAATTGTTCTAATCCCTCTAAAGCAATCTTACTCATAAGACGACAATCTGCATGATTAAAAACAATTTCTACTCCCATCCATCGCATCACTTTATAAAAGCTCTCCGCTGTAAATCGTTTCAACCAACGATCCTTTTTCCTAGAACTTCGAACGCCATAGACAATTTGAAATCCTTTTTCATACTCCTCAAGCATCTTATCGATTACTTTAATATCATCCTGTAAATCGGCATCCATACTAATCGTAATCTCCGCACTCTTTTTAGCTGTCATAAGACCAGCTAATAAAGCATTTTGATGTCCTCTATTTCGCGATAATTTGATTCCTAAAAACAGAGAATTCTCTTGATGAATCTTTTCAATGAGATTCCATGTACCATCTTTTGATCCATCATCTACATAAAGAATTTTGCTTTGAGAAGAAATTTTGTGTTGGTGAATCAACTGATTCATCTTCTCCGTTAATACACTCGTTGTAATAGGAAGCATCTCTTCCTCGTTATAACAAGGAATTACTAAATATAAAAGAACTTTACTCATGAGAAACTGCCCCTTCCTGCTCACAAGATTTTACTTTTCTTCTTTTTCCTTCTTAGGTGATTCTTTCGAACTATGGCTAAAAAGAACATCCGTTTTGACAGCAAATAAAGCTACACAGAAAAGTAAAATACCATATAAAAGATAACCTAATTGAGCGTCCTTTAGGACATAGACAAGAGAAGCAGCAGCAAACAAACTAGTAGCAAAATAAATGATGAGAACTACCGTTCGTTGACTTAAATTTCGTTTTAATAATTGATGATGAATATGCATTTTATCAGGTGTTGAAATGCTTTCACCTCGTAATTTTCTTCTCACAATCGCAAATAGAGTATCAGAAATAGGAATGGTTAAAAGAAGAAGAGGTACGATTAAAGAAGTCATCATAACATTCTTATATCCTAACAGAGTAATTACGGCAATCGTAAAGCCCAAAAACATGGAACCTGAATCTCCCATAAAAATAGAAGCTGGATAAAAGTTATGAAGTAAGAACCCCATACAAGAACCAAACATGATAAAGGATAAAATAAACGCTAAACCAAATTCACTTTTACAAGCTGCAATAATACCAATCGATAGAAAAAAGATAGAAGAAATGCCAGCTGCTAAACCATCTAAGCCATCAATCAGATTAATACAATTAATACATCCTAAAATGAAAAAAATAGTAATTGGATAAGCAAACCACTGAAAATTGATATAGAAACCAAAAGCACTAATATCTTTTAATAAAATGCCACCATAAAAGACTACAATTAAGGCAGCTACTAATTGTCCTAAAAATTTGTGAGAAGCCTTCAAGGGACTAATATCATCCATTACTCCTAATAAAACGATGATGAAACTACCAATCAAAATAGAATTCATCAAGGAATCCGGCTTACTAAATAACATATATCCTAATAGAAATCCCCCATAGATACCAAGTCCTCCTAATCTAGGAATGGGAACATGATGAACCTTCCTAGGATTTGGCATGTCTAAAGCTCCAACATGTTGAGCCAATTTTTTGATAAAAGGCACAACAAGAGCAACAAAGGCAAAAGGCACAAAAATAAGAGATAATATTCCAATAATCAATTCTTGATTCACGGTATCACCTAACGCTTATTATAGCACACATTCCCCAATTTGACTATATTTCTGTCAATCCCTGTCTACTTTACAGAAAAAAATCTTTATTTCCCATTTCTTTTTTTGTATAATAACAATAGGTGGTATCATGGAAAGAAATGATAATGATAAATTAGAAAAAACTTCTGATTTTCTAGCCCTCATGACGAGAAGTGAACGAAAAGCCTGGGAACGAGCGAAACAGGAAGAAAAAGAAAAAGTTGTGGTAGATAGTTATCTGGCTAAAGAGAAGACAAGAAAGACAAGAGAAGACAAAAAACTTTCCGAAGAAATAGAAAAGCAAGAAACAACTCCTTTAACCCCGATATCTATCGAAGAGACATCCCCTATTGATATTACCAACACATCCGCTCTACAAGTGGGAGAAATAGCAAAAACACAAAGTTTTACGGATTTACCAAATGAAGTTGTAGCTACTCTACAAGATCAAAAACAAGAGGAGTTCTTTCAACCGACACCTCCTCCAAAGAAGAAAAAATCTTTTCAACCCCTTCCTTGGATAGGTCTTATCATCATGCTCTGCTTTGGCTATTTTCTCTATTTAGGAATAGGTTCTTCTTACGAGGAATCCCTTCTCTTATTCATCGATGGTGCTTTTCTATTGGGAATGGTATTTCTACTAGGAATGGCAATTCTTTGTAATCAAAAAGGGATGAAAATCTTTTCAGGAATCAATTTTATCCTCTTTCTTCTCTTTCTTCTTGTAAATGGATTCTTTCTTTTCAGCGAAAAGGATTCCCAAGAAGAACCTGAAAAAGTTCTTGCCAAGAAAGAGATTACTTGTCTAAGTACTACAAAAAACGAACAACAAATTTTAAAAACAGAAAACAATTATCTTATGGTTTTGACAAGAAAAGAAACCTTTGAAACAGAAGAAGAAATGGAAACTGTCAAAAATTTCTTTCAAGAAACAGAAGGACTTACAATTGAGACAGATATTGAAACAAAAACCTTAACCATTACTTTTGACTTTCAAAAACTAGATATTAACAAATATAAAGTAATGATAAGATCTTATCTAGAATCTAGACGGGAATTAGCAGACTTCTCTTATATTCAAGATGAAAAAGTACTATATCAAACCTATCTAAAAGGGCTTAACAATTACTCTTGTGAAGAGAAAAAAATTCGTTAAAAAACATCTCTATTCGTAAAGAGATGTTTTTTTAGCTTTTATAAGTTTTCTCCAGATAGATTCTGGCTTTTAGGAATTTCTCTTCTTGTCTTACTATAAAAGATTAGTAAAAAGAGCATTAATAAGAAACTACAACCACTTAAGACAAAAATTAGAAATAAAAGACGATCATTGCGTTTGGATAAGACATCTATCCTAGAATTATCAAAGCGTTGTAAAGTACCTTCTCTTTCATCATAAGAATACCAATTCGTCTCTCCTGTTTGAATATTTACACCATAGATAAGAGGATAATCGCTATCCTTATTTTTATATACTGAAATTTCAGTTTCTCCTAATAAAATCTTTTCAACGGTTTCATACCCAGATGGAATTTCCTCTTTGGGAGGAGTTATCATAAAGATTGTAATGCCATTAAAAGAAGTTTCTTGGTAGAGAAGATAACTTCCATCTTCTTTCATAATAAAGAAGAAAATCTTGCCAGTCGTATCCTTTAAAGCAATAAGGCGATAACCTGTGATATCAGATTCAAAGATAGGAACACTTTCCTCTCCCATCATCATAGAGGTTTCCACAAAAGTAGAAGGAATCGATAAGCCATCTGTTTTTCGAACAACTGTATATTCTTCTCCATCGATGGTAAGTGGAATAGGATTTAATTCTTTTACTTTGGCATTGATAACATAATCTTTAGTGGCTCCATTTTGAGCCGTTACCCGAATAACGATGCGATTATCTCCTTCAGATAACATTTTCGTACCTGTTCCAGATACACTCGCTTTAGAGTCTTCTGCTTTCGCATTTACGACAATAGACTCTATTCCATTTTCTAATTCTAAAGTATACTCTAACGTATCTTTTCCAAAGACAGGAGTTAATTCATATCCTTCCACGGATAAACTACTTAAATTATTATTTTTAGAATAACTATCTTCTAACTGTTTTTGCGTAATAATATTGAAAGTATAACTTCCATCTGTAGTTGACATAGACTTCTCATCCCAATCAATGGCATCAGAATTCGTAACCCAAACTTTCGCACTACCTTGTGATTTTGCCTTGAATGTTAAAGTATACGTTTTACTTTTCATGCTTCCATTTCCGACATTAGTAGACCGCATATTCCCTTCTAGGTTGGAATTTACAAAAGTCAACTTAGAAGAATCATATTTTACATCAAACTCCCAAGATCCTAAAGCCTGACTAGAAGAAATTGTAATCGTTACCTTTACCGTATTTCCAACTACGACTGTCTTGCTACTGCCAGAAACAGAGATGTTAGCATTTGCAGCAAAAACATTCTCTTTAGAAAAGAAGAGAAAAAATCCTAAAATAGTAAGCCATAACCACTTTTTATTCTGATATATCACTTTCTATCACCCCTTATTTCTGACTAATGGAACTACTTCCTAATATATGCTTTTGGACTTGTAATAAGTCTAAGATCGTAACCATTCCATCCTTACTCGTGTCTGCCGCTTCTTTATAGGCCCCAGATAATTGACTAGAACCTAAAATTTGTTTTTGGATTTGTAACAAATCTAAGATCGTAATTTTTCCATCTCCACTGCAATCACCATATAATACAAACTCAAATGTTTTTGTTTCTTCCCCACTAGTAATGGTTAAAGTATCCCCCGTTATAATGTTTTCTGCTCCTTTTTCATTATCCTTATTTTTAATAGAGATTTGAGCATTTGGAGCAAGTTCTAATAATTTTTCTTTAAAATCAGATGCTTTTCTATCAAACGTTAAATCTACAATATATTGATTTCTAGTAGTTACTTCTGCCACTTTTAAAATTTCCTCTACCGTTGGTATCTCTCCTGCAAACAATGGTTCATTTCGAACAATAACGATTTTGTATTCTTGAATCGCACCATTTTGGGCTTTTACTTGCAAAGTAATGGGATTCTCTCCTACCTCTAATTCTTTTACCCCTGTACCTGTTACCGTAGCAGAAGAATTAATCGTATTGGCAGATAATTTGATAGATGCCTTATCATAATTCACATAAACCTTGTAATCCATTTTCGAAGAAGTAAATCCATCAATCATCACATCATCTATCTTAATCTCTTTTAAACGATTGTTAGGATTTCCCTGTTTTGGCAGACTTGTCGATTCCGGCATATTTTCATAGACAGGAATATAGAAAGTAAACTGTGAATCAATAATACCTAAAGAAACATAGGATTGATACGTAGGTCTTGCCTCAGAATTTGGAGCTTGAATATTTTGTTGGTATTGATGGGTGTAATTCTTTCTAGCACTCTCAATTCCTTTGGAAATAGAATAATTATAGACTACATTCCACTTTTTAAAATAACTCGTGTTTTGACCAGAATTCAAATAGCCATCTACCATCATTTGTGCTCCCCCAATAATAGCCTTCTCTTCTGTATCCCAAGGTCTACTATAAGAAGTCGCTGATTTATCCGCTCCACCTTGAGCATATTCTAATCCTCTAGCAGTTGCCCCAGGACCAGAAGTCGCTCCTATATTATAGAAATTATAATAACCAGCATACGAAACACCATTATAAGAATAGTTTCCACTAATAGCATTCCCTGGAGTTGTTCCTCCACCTACCTCTTGTTTCGATAAAGCAGCTAGGTAAACAGGATTTACCCCTGTCAATTGTCCTGCTTTTAAAAACAAATTTGCAAACTGACTGATATAAGCAGTTCCTAATAATTTTTCAATTCCATCTAATGTTTGAAGATGTTCATCATAAGCTAGAGATTCAAACTGAAAAATAGAAGTATCTAATAAGAAGTTACGAGGATCCATATAATAGGCAATCGTCTCACGAGAAGCAGCATACCAATTTTTTCCATCGTAAACGGTAAACTGATCATTATCCCAATCATAGTTTCCCGAACTAGTCGATAAGTATCCTTGACTTGCACTATTCGTTGCTTGAATCAAACTTTTGTTTCCAGAGTCTTCATTAGAAACAGCGGTATAAAAATCAAGCCCTGTTGGAATTGCTACCAAATGCCAATTAGGATGTCCGGCTTTAATAATCGCTAAAGACTCCCAGTAGCTCTCAGGGAATCCTGCTTGTTGAAACTCTGCTTTTAACTCTTCCGTCACTACAGCTGTTTTAATATTATCAGTACAAGCCCAACCTTCATAATATACACGATTGGTTCCCATCACTTTTACACGGGAAAAAGTACTTGGACATTCACTTCCGTTTCCTTCTTTAGGAGCCTCGATAGGAGTAGTATCCGTGATAACTACTACAGGATCTCCTGTATCAATCCAATAAACAGAGTTTACTAATTTCTGAAAAGAAGTATCAGCATAAAAGCAATTCCCGGTTGAATTCTGTTTTAAATTACAAGTTCCTGTAGCGACAAATTTTGCCTCATAATCCGCTTGTACCAAATAAGGTGAAAAGAAGAAGAAGAAAAGGAAAAGAAAAATCCCATAAAAATATCCTTTTTTCATTCTATCACCTACCTATTCTTATATATTATAACAAAAGATATTAAAAAAAGAAAGCTGTACTTTCTCTTATTCCTGATAACTGTAAATAGAAAGATTCTTACTACCATATTTTCTCGTCTTGATTTCTCGATAATGAGAATCTACTTCTATCTTTTCGTTTTCATATTCACAAACAATAATTGCTCCGGGCTCTACTATTTTTGATAACTTTTGCAAAGTAGGAGTAATGAGATTAAGAGCATAGGGAGGATCTAAAAAGACTAAAGAAAATTTGATATTTTTTTTCTCAAACATAGAAATAGCATCAAAAGCATCCATAAAATATAGATGAGCATTTTCAATGCCATCCAAATTCTTTTTTAAAATTTTTAAAATCTCTTTTCCGTATTCTACAAAATGAGCTTCTTTTGCCCCAACAGATAAAGCTTCTATTCCTAAGGCTCCACTACCCGCAAATAAATCTAAAACTAGACTATCCTGAACATCTTTTTGGAGAATAGCAAATAAAGATTCTTTTACACGGTCCATGGTAGGTCTTGTTCCTTCAATCTGAAATCCATCTATTTTTTTCCCTTTATACTTTCCACTAATGACTCTCACAGTATCACCAAGGATATTATACCATACTGCTCATGAGATTCGACAAAAAATTTAAAGCATCTAATGCTTTATCTAGACGGTCAGAAGCTCTTAATTTATAAGCTGCTTTCATCTCCTCTTGAAATTCTTTAAAAGATTCTGGATGACGAATTAGCGTTTTATACCAAGCACTATGTTCCCGTAAATATTTTTTATATAGAGGATTGGAACGAAGTTCTAATTGTAATTCATATCTCATTAATCATCAAAATGTTTATAAATCGGTTTCGGTTCATAACTTGGCTTTGCTGGCTCTGTCTTGGTAGCAGCTAAATCTCCTAATACGCCTAGAACTCTTTGAATACTAGCAATCGACTCCTGAACAGAATCTAAATTAATATTTTTAAAGTAATCCATCAAATCCATTTTACTAGAGGGTGCCGTCTTCTGTTCTGTTAAATAAGGTTTCCAGACCTCATCTTCTTCCCCATATAGATCGTACATTTCATAAAACTTCTGCCAATTCATCTCTCCTCGATTGACAAACCCTACTAATCTAGGATTCTTTTTGACAAACTCTTTAAAGGTATCCTTGGACATATTACCACCTAATTTAGTATATGAAAAAAGATAGTTTTTTGAACTACCTTTTTTGGTTGTATTATAAATAGTGTTGGTGAGAAAAATCACTGACACTGTTTTATTTTATAAAAAGACATAAGTTTGATACAATGTAATCATCCAAAAAAAACATTGAAAGGATCAAAACTTATGTCTATAAATAATTATATCTTAAATTTGCTAAATATTGAAGATAAAAATATCTTTATTAATACAAATAATATTCAAACTAGATCTATTAAAGGGAAAAACTATAAAATCATTGAAGCATTTCTAACGTATAGGCCTGAATTTTGTCCTCATTGTGGCGTTGTCAATAAATCTCCTGATGATATTATTAAATGGGGTTTTAGAAAGAATTGTATTATTAAAATTCCTAAACAAGGGAATTGTTTAACTAGATTAATCCTTCATAAACAAAGATTTTATTGTAAACATTGCCAT
>CANQTT010000012.1 GCA_947626855.1 uncultured Bacilli bacterium | reverse complement strand
GACCTTCATCATCCTCTATAATTAGATTCATTTATCAAATTTATTGTCTACCAACACTATTTGACAAAGAACCCTTTATTTGGTAAATGGAATAAGTGCCATAAAACGAGCATATTTTACTTGGTTAGCAACATATCTTTGATGTTTTGCACAGTTACCAGTAATTCTTCTTGGTAAAATCTTACCTTTATCTGCACTAATATATTTCTTTATAACTTCTACATTTTTATAGTCAACATCTTTTCCAGTACACATCTGACATACTTTTTTCTTTTTTCTATAAAATTCAGCCATATTCTTTCCTCCTTTAATCTAGGAAGTTATCATCAATAGAAACAGAATCCCCATATTCTGCAAAAGGATCATTTTCAACACTGATACTATTATCTTGATAATCGTATGGACTTGGTTCAGAAAAACTACTAGAAGAATCACTCTGTGATTTATTTTTTCCTTCCACAAATTCAAAGTTATCTAAAGCAACATCCATTGTATATCGCTTATTACCATCTCGATCATCATAACTTCCTGTTTGTAATCTTCCCTCAATACCAATTAAATTTCCTTTATCAAAAAATTTAGCAATCGTTTCAGCTTGTTTTCTCCAAGCTACTACATTGATAAAATCAGCTTCCCTTTTACCATCCGCATTTGTAAATGTTCTATTTACAGCAATCGTAAATCTCAAAAAAGCTGTATTGGTATTGGTATATCGTAATTCTGGTTTAGCAGTAATTCTACCTACTAATAACACTTTATTCATAGAAACCCTCTTTCTTAATCTTCTTTTCTGATAATTAAGTGTCTAACAATATCTGAACTAATACCTGCTAAACGATCAAATTCTTTTACACCTTCATCATTACTTGCTTCAATTTGAAATACAAAGTAATAACCGCTCTTAAATACTTCTGATCCTTTTTTGATATCATAAGCTAAAGCTCTTTGTCCCCAAGCATCTACACTAGTAACTTTGCTTCCTTTGGCTTCCAAAGTAGCTTTAAAATTGTCAGAAACTTTTGTAATTTCTGCTTCTGCTAATGTTGGCTTTACGATAAACATGATTTCATAATTTCTCATTCTTCTACACCTCCTTATGGTCTTTGGCTCTTATCGAGCAAGGAGTAATTTCTTACTCGCTTAAGATTATAGCAAATAAAAATCCTTTTGTAAACCTATAAATTATAAGAAAAAAAGATTTTCTCTAAGAAACAAAAAATCTTTTATACATTAAATCGGAAATAGCAGATGTCTCCATCTCTCATCAAATAATCTTTTCCCTCTAATCGCATCTTTCCAGCTTCTTTGACTGCTTTTTCACTGCCATATTGGTTTAAATCCTCATAACTCATGATTTCTGCCTTGATAAATCCTCTCTCAAAATCTGTATGAATAATTCCCGCACATTGAGGAGCTTTCATTCCCGTTTTAAAGGTCCAAGCTCTAACCTCATCAGAACCAGCTGTAAAAAAAGTCTCTAAGCCGAGAAGGGAATACGTTGCTTTAATCAATTGATCTAATCCACTCTCTGAAACGCCTAGTTCTTGCAAGAAAGACTTTTTTTCTTCTTCGGATAAGTCACTCAATTCTGACTCTACTTTCGCACAAACAACAATTACTTTCGCATTCTTTTTAGAGGCATATTCCTGTACTTTTGAAACATAAGAGTTACTTCCAGATAACAAATCTTCTTCTGATACATTTGCCATATAAATAATTGGCTTTAAGGTTAATAAATTAAAGGCTTTAATCATCTTTAATTCCTCATCCTCTAAAGACAAGCTACGAATCGTTTGATTAGCTTCTAAGGCTTTCTTTAAACGCGTCAAAAGTTCTGCTTCTTTTTTTACTTCTTTATCTTGAGATAAAGCTGCCTTCTTACCAATCTTACTAATCCGATTCTCTATTATCTCTAAATCGGCTAAAATTAATTCTACTTCAATAATCTCTATATCTCTTATCGGATCTACACAATTTTCAACATGAATAATATTCTTATCGTCAAAACAACGTACTACTTCAACAATCGCATCTACTTCCCGGATATGCGATAAAAATTTATTTCCTAATCCCTCACCAGTAGAAGCACCTTTTACCAATCCTGCTATATCTGTGAATTCAATAGAAGTTGGAACAAGACTAGCTGGCTGATAGAGATTCGCTAAAAAATCTAATCTTTTATCTGGTACTGTAACAACACCTACATTGGGATCAATCGTAGCAAAAGGATAATTTGCTGCTAAAATATTTTGTTTCGTAATGGCATTGAATAAAGTAGATTTTCCAACATTTGGTAATCCTACAATTCCTGCTGTTAATCCCATACTATCACCTCGACATATCCAGTTTACTATAATCAATTTTAAAAATCAAGCAATACTCTTTCGCTCATAAAAAAGGAAAGCAACAAGCTTTCCCCTATAAATTTGAAGATGTTCCAATTCCGATTTGGAAACCTAAAAGGTTCCATCCTATAATGATGATAATCCAAACTAATGCCATCCACAAAATTACTGGCATAATCTTTTTCATTGTTCCAAATAATCGAATGTCTTCATCCTGTGTATCATATTTGTACAAAAAGCCAACCATAACGATTAAAAAGACATAAAACGGTGTAAAACACTTACCAATAGAATCCGCAGCTTTAAAAATCATAACAGAAAAAGCCGGAGTCATATTGGCACGAATCATCAAAGGAACAACAACTGGAGAAGCAAGCATCCAATTGTGAATCGTTGATGGATTAATAATCGTTATCAATAAGCATAGCATCATCACAGTTCCCACTAGGAAAACACCATTCATCTGGGTATGTCCAACGAAGTTGATTAACTTCAGTGACAAAACATCACCAATATGAGTCCATTCTAGAATACTAATCATAAGAGAGAAGAAAAATAATCCAGCAAAAATAAAACCTGTATTTTGAAATGTTAACGAAATCGCTTGATTATATTCTTTACTACTCTTTATATTTCTAGATACTTTTCCATAAATATAGCCACAGATTAAGGCAATTCCCATAAAAATCAATAAGATACCTTCTCTAAAAGGAGAATCGGCTCCAAATAACTGTTCCATATAAGAATCTGCTCTACTATCTAATAACCATCCTGAAAAAGGAAGTCCAGGAATAATCGCATAGAGAACGAGAACCATAAAAACAGCAAATACAACAAGTGTTAATTTTAAAGCTTTAGGGGAATAAATCCATTCTTTTTCTTCTGTTCTACGAATTTTCTTAGCAAGCCGCTTCTCAATCAAGAAAGTTCCAAATAAGGAAAGGACAATACAAGAAGTAACTTCCATAAAAATCATAGACCAATTTCCAAATGTATAATTTCCCAATACGTCTAAAGAAGCTGTTCTTGCCATTTGACCTAATAAAATATCTTGATAAGTATATAAAAGATTAGCTCCATACCCCATCGTAACTCCGATGAAGACGGTCATAATTCCTAACTTAGGATCGCGATTAATATATTTATATAAGATAGCTGCAAAAGGAAATAGAATAGCATAACTATAATCTCCAATTACACTAGATATCATACTGATAAAAAGAATCACAAAAGTAATCAATCCTGGTCTCACATTTTTGAAACGACTAAATAGTGAATGAAACAGACCGCTCACTTCTAATATCGTAACAGAAATTAAAGAGATTACAATAACAACTAACGGTTCTAAAGCTCTAAAATTGCTGACGGATTCTCCAAAGAAAAAGCGAATACCGTCTCTACTAAAAATATTACGAACAGCAACTACCGTTGTTTCAAAAGTTTGAGAATCCGTAAGATAACTTTGAAAACCTATTTTTTCTAAAAGAAAACTTAGAAAAGCTAGAAATCCACCAATCAAAATCATAATCGTTATAGGACCAAAATTAAACTTTTTTTTATTTTTTCTAGACATAATGCCTCCTATAAACTAATTATCTTCTTTAACTTTTTGTTGAATTCTATCCTAGGTAGCATAATACTTCTGCCACATTTCTGGCATTTAATCTTGATGTCTGCCCCTACCCGAGTTACTAACCATTCATTAGACCCACAAGGGTGCTCTTTCTTCATGACAACAATACTACCTACTTTATACTCTTTATCCATTATGAATCACCAACTGTGGATAAGCAATGACAATTCCTTTCTTATCACATTCTGCTTTAATACGTTCTTGAAATCTTCTAGCGAGTTGAAATTTATCTGCATAAGAAGAAGTAATAGCAATCCGGAAATTTACACTACTATCCGCTAATTTTTCAACCCCTAAACATTGAGCACTCTTCGTTAACTTCAATTCCTTAGATAAGGTTTCACAGACTTCTGTTAAAAATGCCTTTACTTCCTCAACATTACTATCATAACTAATAGAAACATCTACAAAAGAAGTATTATCATCAACAGAATAATTGGTTAATTCCATGATATTCCGGTTAGCAATCATTCTAACCTCACCTGTTAAAGCCTTTAACTTCGTCGTTTTAAGACCTAACGTTTGAACAGTTCCTGTAAAACCATTAATCGATACAATATCCCCTACTGAATACTGATCTTCAAGAATAATACTAAAACCTGCAATTACATCTTTCAAAAGATCTTGAAGAGCAAGTCCAGCTACTAAACTGGCTACTCCTAAAGAAGCAACTAAAGACTTCGTATCAATGCCATAGATTTCTAGAATCATCATCAAAGCAACTAAAACGATAAAGTATTTAATAACATTATTAACAAGTCCAACAAAAGTCTTCTGACGCTTTTCATTAACCCTTTTTGACTTAATACGAAATAATCGTTTAACAATGCGACTAAGAACACCATACGTAATGATACTAAAGAAGATAATGACAACAGGAGCAACAACTTCTTTCGATAAAATTTTCTCTAACATAACTACTCCTTGATATGAATCATATCTAAAATTCGATTCAAATCTGCAACATTTGTAAAACTAATTTCAATTTTATTTTCTTTGATATGAACCTTTGTATCGAGTTTTTCACGAAGTAATTCTTCGGCATATTTAAACTCTAATCGCTTTTCATTCGGTCTTTTCTCTACTTTATTCTTTTTAGATGCCGTTTCTGTCTGAAATTCTACTTTTCTTACAGAAAGTTTATTCTCTACTATATCATGTGCTAACTGAATAATTTTTTCATCATCATCCAATTTAGAGAGTGTTCTAGCATGACCCATCGTTAATTCCCCGTTGTTGACCATAGCTTGAACCTCTTTAGGCAATCTCAAGATTCCTAACATATTTGTAATATGACTTCTACTTTTTCCTACCTTGTTGCTCAATTCTTCTTGTGTTAAGCCAAGCTTTTCAATCATTGTCTTGTAAGCAACTGCCTCTTCTACCGCACTTAAATTTTCTCTTTGCAAATTTTCAAGCAAAGCGATTTCCATCATTTGAGTATCATCTAAGTTTCGAATAATAGCAGGAATTTTGGTAAGTCCAGCTTTTTTACTTGCTCTTACTCTTCTTTCTCCTGCAATAATCTCATACCCTTTAATGCTTTTTTTAACAATAATAGGTTGAAATACACCATGTTCTTTAATAGAATTAGTAAGTTCTTCTAAAGCTTCTTCATGAAATACTTTTCTAGGTTGATAAGGATTAGGTCTTAATTCATCAATAGGAATCTCGATAATCTCCTCTTTCGTCGCTGTTTCATAAACACTTTTTTCAAAACTACCTAAATCTAAATTTTCTGTATTAAATAACTGTTCTAGTCCTTTTCCTAGTGCTCTTTTTTTAATTTCCATCTCTATCAATCACCTCTTTAGCTAAATTTAAATAAGCTTCTGTACCTCTACTCTTTGGATCATAAGCATAAATTGGTTTTCCATGACTTGGAGACTCCGCTAACTTAACAAGTCTCGGAATAATAGTGTCATACACTTTTTCTTTAAAATAACTCTTAATATCTTCTACTACTTCTAGACCTAAATTAGCTCTATTATCTAACATCGTTAATAGAACACCCTCTATATCTAGCGTAGGATTTAACTTCTTTTGAGCAATCATAATTGAATTTAATAACTGCATAATTCCTTCTAGTGCGAAGAATTCACACTGTACTGGAATAATAACAGAATGAGCTGCCGCTAAGGCATTGGTTGTAATTAAACCTAGAGAAGGAGGACAATCTAGTATGATATAGTCAAAAATATCTACAACCTGATATAAATATTTTCGAAGTTGTAGTTGTGCAACAAAAGACTTATTTCCTCTTGACATCTCCATAAGTTCCATGTCAATACCAGCTAAATTAATAGAAGCCGGAATAATATACAAATTTTTAAACTTTGTCTTAATAACAACGTCTTTGATTTCTGTCTTATCTGTTAACAACTCATACATGCTCTCTTTTAATTCACTTTTATTAATGCCAACCCCAGTTGTTGTATTTCCCTGAGGATCTAAATCAACCAATAATGTTTTTTTGCCCAATAATCCTAAAGATGCAGCCAAATTAATGCTAGAAGTAGTTTTTCCTACTCCACCTTTTTGATTGACAAAAGCGATAATTTTTCCCATTTTATCACCTATTTCTAATTCTTCTATATACTCATTCTATCACAAATCTAACCATAAATCTATCCATTTATTTTTTTCAAAACAATTACTCATTTCCGGATTTTGATTCTGGATAAAGTTTCCTCTTAATTTTAGGAGAAAAATTTAAAGATTCTTTTGACACTGTCAAAGGAGTTTCTTCTAATTCAAATTTTGTATATTTTTCTAGCAATTCTTGCAATAAAGATTCATTGGCAAGAATGGATGTTAAACAGTCCTCTAAAGAAAGATGTTCATCTTCTAATAGAGGAAGAATAGAGGAAGAAACGGTATCTTTCGCATCCATTTCTTGCGAACAAGTGGAAACAATAATCTCTCTTAGAAATTCTAAACATTGTTTTGGTTGGTCTCTATAACATTTTTTCAAATAAGAAATAGTCTTTAATGACCCATGAATGGCTAAATAACGGGAAAAAGGACTTTCTAATAACGTTTTTATGTAATCATTATCTCCTATACAACTAGGATCTATTCTCACTACAGTAGGCAAAAGTTGTTGATGTTCTAATTTACGAATCTTTTTGCGAATAAAAGGAGTTTCTTGGGAAGTAAGTTCAAAATAGGCATCTAAATAATCTTTATATCCTACATAAAAATTTCTTAAAAGTTCTTTCTGAGTTCCTTTTGAAGATAATAAATGTTGATAAAGATATATCTGTTCTAAAGAAAGATTACCAATGGCTTTATCACAAGTATTTTCAAAATATCTTCTAGATAAATATCGAATAAAAGAAATTTGATAAAGAGAAAAAGGAACTTCTTCCATAGTAGATTCTGGGAACACAGAAGATAGATACCCTTCTTCCGTTAAAAGTTTATAAATCTTATCTTCATAATCTTCTGGATATTCTTGTTTTAAGCGATGTAATAATTGATCAAAAAAGGAAGTCGTAAAATTTTTACACTGAATAGATTGAATATCTATTTTAGGTTTTTCATAGAGAGGATCCATTATTGAAAATCGATTGTAAGCTCCAATATCTTGAATAAATTCGCGAACAGAGAAAACATCTCCCTCAAAGTCATAATAACATTCCTCAAATAAATCTAGAGAATGATAAACAAATTCTTTAGAGGTCGTAAATAGAATAACGATTTGTTCCTGACTACACCGATTCTTTTCTAATATTTCAAGCAGTTCTTTTTCTTCTAAAAACAAAGTATCTGTTTTTTCTTCCTGTAATAGCAAAGCATATACTAAGCTCATAAAATATCCTATAAAATCATCTGCATCAAATTTATCATCAAAATAATCTTCAATAAAATCATTTACTCTTTGAAATAAAGTTTGGCAGTCTTGAGAGAAAGAATCATCCATTACTTTCTCTAATGGCTCCATTTCCACAAGCTCTTCCTCTAATGCTTCGTCAAAGTCTTCTTCGTCGTATTCATCTTCATCCTCTTCATCATATTCTTCAAATTCGTCTAAATCATTATCAAAGTCTTCTACTTCTTCATCAGAATCCTCTTCATCCTCTTCTTCAAAGATATCGCAAAAGATTGTGCATAATAGGTCAGAGGCTTCAATATACTGCATATATTTGGAAAGTTTCATCCAAAGCTCCGGAGCATTCATTCGAAGGAAATCATCACATGCTTCAATGAATTTTGAATCTTGCATCCGAAAGAGAAGACAATGAAAGATAAGATTCTTTACTTTTTCTTGATTGACAGAGTCTAAAAAATAATTATAAAAATTATCTAGAGAAAAAGTTACTTTTTCTAGTTCATCCATAATATTTTTTAGTTCTTCGGAAAGTTTTCCATCTGCTTTCAAACGGAAAAAATATTCATAAGCATCTAGGATACATTCTATGATCATATCTTTTTTCATAGCCACTAATTGTTCTTCATGCATTCGATATTTTGTACAAACTCGTTTCGTAATCTCATCAACAGTTTCCTCATCAAATGTCAAAAAAGAGTAAAAAAGATTTGTTAAATCCTCACGTGATAAGTCTGAATACCATTCTTGGATTTGCTCTAATATATTTTTTTCTATTTCAATACGACTCATTTTTTCCATATATACCTCTTTCAAAAATACAACTATTATAATACAGAGAAAGAAAAATGTAAATGAAACAAGCACAAAAAAGATAGTGTTGACTAGACACTATCTGAGTTTGAATCAATTCCCTCTTTAGTCTTAGAGAAAACTGCTTATCAGGAGTTTTCTTTCTCCATATAGCTATATACTTAATAGATAATAAGACTCTTATTCAGAGCATTCTATATTTATAAATATTTTTCATATTTATAAATTTTTGTTTGAGCTTTATATGTTATTATCGTAACACATAATCAGAGATGATATCTCACTAATTCATTCCAATTATTATATCTCATTTCTATTCGTGACAGAAATGAAAATAAGTCTTTTTCCTGGTATCAATAAGATATCATCAATTGCCCCTCTATTAAGTGATTTTAATATACCATATTTTTTTTCTTTTTGCAACACTTTTTTACAAAAAAATAGATAAAATTTTATTTTATCCATTTTTTCCATCTTTTGACAGTTTTTTACTCTTTTATAACTTTTTAAATTATTTTAGCAAAAATTTACCTTTTTACACTGATATTATTGAGATAATTTTCTACTATCTAATTTTTTTCTCTCAACGGTATTCAATATTTTCTTTCTCATTCTAAAATTGCTTGGCGTTACTTCTACCAATTCATCATCATTGATATAATCTAGACACTCTTCCAAACTCATTTGGCGTGGACGCTTCAAAACAACCGTATGATCCTTGCTAGAGCTTCTGGTATTCGTTAGATTTTTGCCCTTTACTACGTTAACAGCCAAATCGTTATCGTGATTATTTTCACCAACAATCATTCCCTCGTAAACTTCTACTCCAGGTTCAATAAACATTACTCCACGATCCTCTAACTGTCCTAGAGCATAAGCTGTAGACTTTCCATTTTCCATGGATACTAACACACCAAATTTACGAGAACCAATCAAAGAACTTGCTAAAGGACGATACTCTTTATACGTATGATTCATGATACCGTATCCCTTTGTCATCGTCATAAATTCAGTCATAAAACCAATAAGACCTCTTGTTGGTACCGTATAATGTAATTTTACTTGATTATCTTTCGTTTCCATGTTTTCCATGATGCCTTCACGATTTCCTAAAGCTTCAATGACAGATCCTACATACTCTTCTGGTACATCAATTTGGACATCTTCGTATGGTTCACAAGCTTTTCCATCGATCTCTTTCTTAATAATTTGAGGTTTCGATACTTGAAGTTCAAATCCTTCTCTTCGCATATTCTCAATTAAAATAGATAGATGTAATTCTCCTCTTCCTGATACAATATAGGATTCTGAATCATTTTGGACAACCTTTAGAGAAACATCTCTTTCTGTTTCTTTCATAAGTCTTTCTTCTATTTTACGAGCTGTGACAATTTTTCCTTCTCTACCACAAAAAGGACTAGTATTGACACCAAAAGTCATCTGAAGAGTAGGTTCATCAATATGTAAAATTGGTAAAGCCTCTTCTTTATTGATATCGCAAATCGTTTCTCCAACAGAGATATCTGGTAAACCAGCAATTGCTACAATATCCCCTGCTTCTGCACTATCTACTTCAATTCTCTTTAATCCTAAAAAACCATAGATTTTAGCAACTCTAAATTGTTTTATAGAACCATCTAGTCGAACACAGCTGACCATTTGATTCACTTTCATTTTTCCTCGTTTAACAAGTCCAATACCAATTCTTCCAACAAAATCATTATAATCTAATAAAGCAGGTTGAAACTGCAAAGAACCTTCCAAATCTGTACTAGGTTCTGGAATGTATTCAATAATCATATCCAATATTTTTTCCATACCAGGCTCTTGCGTAGCAACATCCGGTTCTAAAGAAGAAGTTCCTTGAATAGCAGAGCAATAGACAACCGGAAATTCTAAGTCCTCTATATCAGCACCAAGATCTATAAATAAATCCATGACTTCATCAACAACTTCTTTTGGTCGTGCAGATTCCTTATCAATTTTATTAACTACTACAATTGGTTTTACTCCTGCTTCCATTGCTTTCTTTAATACAAATCTAGTCTGTGGCATCGTTCCTTCATAGGCATCTACTACTAGTAATACACCGTCTACCATATTCATGATTCTCTCTACTTCGCCACCGAAATCAGCATGTCCTGGAGTATCTAATATATTAATACGATATCCTTTATAATTAATAGCCGTTGTTTTTGCTAAAATGGTAATTCCACGTTCCCTTTCAATAGCATTAGAGTCCATCGCTCTTTCTTGAACTTCTTCGTTTTCACGGAAGGTTCCAGATGAAGCTAATAACTTATCTACAAGAGTTGTTTTTCCATGATCGACATGGGCAATAATCGCTATATTTCTCTTTTTCATATAAACTTCCTCTTTTCACACTTTATGGATTATATCACTAATATTTTATAAAGTAAAGAATTATTTTAAAAACAAAAAATGACCTATCCTCTAGTCATTTTCATTCCAAAACATTGAGAGGAACAATATCATCGTTTCCTCTAAAAATTACTAATTTACCTGTCTCATCCAAAGTAGCAAGTAATACTTCCTTTTGCTTTTTGATTCCCTTATCCTTTAATTGTTTTAATAACCATTTTTCATCTTTTCCTAAAAGTTTTAAATTGTCGGACATAAGTTTTCCATCAATTATGACATTTCCAATTAAACATTCTTTTATCACTTTTTGATTCATCACTTTAGGAGTCAAAGGCTGATACTCGGCATACGGTAAAAAACTCATCTCTCCATTAGCCTCCAAAACACCGTATTGGATTTTAGAAATATCAAAATATCCCTTAATTCTAGCTTCCTCTAACAAATTATTCATATCTAATCTTGATTTTTTCATATTCTTACGAAGAAGTTTGCCATCTTGAATAATCATCGTCGGAGTTCCCATAAAAAATCTTCTTAAAAAAATACTATGAAGAGTTAAGTAGGAAACAAAATAAGCTACGACTCCAAATATCAAAACCGCTAATATTCCATCTAACTCAGGAGAATCCAAATTAATCGTCATTTCGGCTGCAAAATTTCCAATAGAAATTCCGATTACATAATCAAACAAACTAAATTCAGAAACCTGTTTCTTACCAACAATCTTAGTTACAATAAAGAGAGTCGCTAAAGAAATTAAAGCTCGATATAATACAGGAAAGAAGTTTGCTAATTGCATACTATCACCATTTTTAATATGGTTATAGAATTTTCTTTTATACTAAAAAACTACTCAAAAGAGTAGTTCTAAATTTTTTATTTTTCAGAAGTAAGACCGTATTTACGATTAAACTTTTCAACACGTCCTGCTTTTGAAGTTGCATTACCTTCTTTTCCACCAACAAAGAATGGATGACACTTATTGCAAACTTCAATATGTAACTCTGGTTTGTTAGACATTACTGTAAAAGTATTTCCACATGAGCAAGTTACCTTCGTTTCAACATATTTTGGATGAATGTCTTTTTTCATATCTCTTCGCTCCTTCCGCCATGACTAAAACAAGTCATAGATAATTAATACCACCATATTGTAACAAATATTTTTAAGAATTGCAACCATTTATTTTCTGACAAAGAAAAAGTAGATAATCTACTTTAATCTCTATTATTTCCACCAAACAATCTCAATAGATCAAGGAAAATATTAATAAAATCTAGATATAATTGAAAGGCTCCATAAATAGCTAGCTTATCAGTATCCTCTATACCATATAAATTTCTTTTAATAACTTGAACATCGTAAGCAATGTATCCAATAAATAGAACAATTCCTATGATACAAAGTGCTAGATCAAATACTTCACTACCAACAAACATATTGATGATGATAGCTACTAGCATAGCAAGAACACCCATACATAAAAAGACTCCAAATTTTGTTAAATCTATTTTGGCTAAAAAACCGATAAGACCGAATGCTAATAAAATTCCCGCTGTAATAGCAAATACCCAAACAATAGAGGTAATATCATAGAGTATAAAGATGGAAGATAATGTAAATCCTGTTAAACCAGAATATAGTAGGAATAATATAACCGCCGTCATAAAATTCATCTTTCGAATTCTTGCCGATAGTAAAATAACAACTACTAATTCGGCAATCCAAACGAATAGATATTTTCCTCCACTAAATAAATTATAAACCATGTTATCATTGGTAGAAACTGTATAAGCCACTCCAAAAGTGACTAATAAGCCTAAACAAAGCCACATGAATACTTTTGAAAAAATCTTGTTCACAAATTCACCTCGATATTATTATATCATATTTTTTACATAATATAGATATTTTTTGATTCGTATAAATATCCTGTTCAGAAGAACCTTTTAATAGACGAACTTCCATTTGTTCTTTGCTATACTTTCGAAGGAGAATTAATAATTCTTCAAAATCTTTCAATTGCGTCAAGATATTTTCATAAGTAGACAATCGAAAAAGACGATTACTATCAATAAAAATCTTCGATGCTTTGATTAAGATATTTTGAATAGGTCTTTCCTGAATTTCTATATTCTGTTCTATATTCATAGTAACTTCAGGAATTCTTAAATCCTCTTTATCATAATAGATATCACCTTCTTTACTACCTATGGCAAAAAGAAGGCTTTCCTGTTTCTCAGCTTTCTGATAAACAACAAAAGCTCCTACACATAAGAAAACAAAAAGAAAAAATTTTTTCATGTCATCACCATTAAAAAAGTAGCCTTAAGCTACTTTATTATATTTCTTCTAACTCTATTTTAGCACCTACGTTTGTTAACTTTTCAATAATATTTTCATATCCCCGTAGTACATGTTCTACATTCTCTATAACAGTTTCCCCTTCGGCCTTTAATCCCGCTAAGACTAAACATGCTCCAGCTCGTAAGTCTGTTGCAACTACTGTTTTTCCAACTAACTTACTAGGTCCTATTATGGTAATCGTTTTTCCGTTAATTTTAATATTAGCCCCCATTTCATTTAAATAAGGAACATTTTGAAAACGATTTTCATAAATAGTTTCTTCTAAAACAGATTGACCAGTACACTGCGTTAAAAGAGTGGTTAAAGGCTGTTGTAAATCTGTAGCAAACCCTGGATAGCCTTGTGTCTTTACATGAATCTTATTCATTTTCTCACAACAGCTTACAACAATAGCATCCTCTTCCTCTTCTAGAGGAATTCCCATTTCTCTCAACTTTCCAATCAAAGAATCGACATGTTCTGGTATTACATTTTCAATTCTTAATCGATTTCCCATCAAAGCTCCAGCAATGATATAAGTACCTGTCTCAATACGATCGGGAATTACTTCTGTAAAGCAACTACCTAATCGTTTTACACCAGTAATACGAATAGTACTGGTACCTGCCCCAGTAATTTTTGCTCCCATATTATTTAAGAAAGTAGCTACATTAACAATTTCTGGTTCCTTAGCGGCATTTTCAATAACCGTTTTTCCTTTGGCTTTCACTGCAACCAACATCGTATTAATGGTTGCTCCTACACTTGGCATATCTAAATATACTTCTGATCCTATTAGTTCTTCGGCATCAATCGTATATTTATTACCATCTTCTATCACAGTTGCTCCTAATGCTCGATAGCCCTTTAACGTTTGGTCAATAGGTCTAGCACCAATCGCACATCCTCCCGGAAAATACATTTCAACATGTTTATACTTTCCTAATAAAGAAGACATAAAATAATAAGAAGCACGTAGTTTTTTAGATATTTCCTCTGGAATTCCTTTATTAACAACACTAGAAGAATCAATCGTCATAATACTGCCATCTCTCGTTACAGTTGCTCCTAAATACGTTAAAATTTCATTTAAAGCATCGATATCTGATATATTGGGAATATTATCTATCGTCACTTTTTCATCCGATAAAAGGGAAGCAGGTACAAGTGCAACAGCACTGTTTTTAGCACCACTAATGTGAATAGTTCCTTCCAATTTATGACCGCCCTCTATTCGTATCCTTTTCATATTTCCCTCCATTACTACTATACTATATGTCAATTACCTAGATGTGTTCTTTAGAATATTCATGCATCCTAACAGTTCAATCTTCGCACGAATAGCTTGTTTCATCTTATTTTCTCCAGCCTTAATAATTTTTCTTGGATCATACACTTCTTTATCTACTTCTAATCTTTCTCGAACACCTGCTGTCCAAGCCTGTTGTAACTCTGTATTGATATTTAATTTGCATATTCCACAAGAAATAGCCATACGGATTTGTTCATCATAAATTCCACTTCCACCATGGAGTACAAGTGGCAAGTTTGTTTTTTCACTAATTTCTTTCATTCTCTCAAAGTTTAATACCGGATCTCCATGATATGGTCCATGAACACTTCCTAAAGCAGGAGCTAAAAAATCAATTTGAGTCTCCTGAACATATTGAATGCAATCTTCTACCTCAGCATAGAGAATGCCACTATTGTTTTCATCCTCTTGACCACCAACATGGCCAATTTCTCCTTCAACGCTCACGCCTCTCGCATGGGCATAAGAAACCACCATCTTAGAGACTTCTATATTTTTATCCAAAGACTCTTGCGAAGCATCAATCATAACAGACGTAAAACCTGCATCAATCGCCTTCTTGCAAGATTCATAACTACTTGCATGATCGAGATGAATAGCAACCGGTATCGTAATCTGTAAATAATCCATCAAATTTTTAACCATATCAACAACTGTTTGATAGCCTCCCATGTATTTGGTAGCACCTTCACTAACTCCCAAAATAACAGGAGTTTGACAAGCTTCACATTCTTCTAGAATGAATCTAGTCCATTCTAAGTTATTGATATTAAAGTGAGGAATAGCATATTGATTTTTTTTAGCATTCCATAGCATGTCATTCATATTTTGAATCATGACAATCACCCAGTTATAGTATATTATTAATACTTAAAGATTGCAAGGAAAGTTAGAAAATACAAAAAAATACTGTCAATTATTTGACAGTATCAACAGCTTAAAAAAGGGCAAGAAGGAGAAAAAAAATACCTCCTAATAAAATCGCTATTTTTCCTAAATATTGATATAGCTTCTTTCCCATCTTAAATCCTATATAGGTAAAAGAAAAACTAAAAAAAGAAAAAAGCAGAGGAGATAGGAAGGAAAATTCTGTAAGAGCAATGCCTACTGAAAAACTATCTAAACTAACTGCCAAACTAAATAAAAATATATCTTTAAAAGATGTCAAGGGAATGATTTTCTGTTCTTCTCTTAATTCTAATAAGAATGTAACTCCCAAGTATAAATATATAATAGAGGGAAGAAAATCGAAAGATATACCAGAAAATTCATTCAGAAACAACTTTACGCTCATTCCTAACAAAGGCATCACAAAATGGAATATACCAACAGAACAAGAAATCTTTTTATTATAGGAAATAGGTAAGTCAAAAGTTCCATAAGCAAGTGCTAATGAAAAAGCATCCATACTCAAGGAAATCGCTACAAAGATAGTAGTTAGTAGCATAGAATCACCTATAACATTTTACTAAGGAATAGGACAATTTATACTAAAAATATTTTTCTACTAAATCCGCTACTAAAGAACGATATTCAACTTCTCCCATAGATTCATTTTCCATAAGACAAAGTGGAGGAAATAAAACGCACCACCAATTTTTACCATTTCCACTACCAAGGGTAACGACTAAAGAATCATAGTATCCTTCATCATACGTAATTCCTTTATAAACTTTTTGAGGAAAATAATTCATTCCATAAGAAAGGGTAAAATCATTTGTGAATTGGGAAATAATTTCCCGAGCTTGGGTCAAGCTATTAGAAATTAGTAAAGAGGCTTGATTACTGCCTTTAGTATCTTTTAACAAATCATAATAATATAGCTCTAATTGTTGTTTAATCTGTCTTTTAGTTAATTGATCTTCTTCACTATTACTATTTCCAATCACACGAATTCGAATAGCGTCTTTGGGAATCAATTCTGTATCTGCAGCAACTTTTCCAACAAACAAATAAAAAGCTATAATCATACCAAGTAGAATTATCTTTTTCATTTTTTCACCTACTCTATATTGAGCAGTGTTTTTTGATTTTATACATTGGGAAATAAAAAATTGAAAAAAAGAAATATTTCCCGGGAAATATTTTTCAATATAAATTATTTCCCAAAAAAAACAAAAAAGCGATATTTTCGCTTTCTTTTAAAGAAAATCAAAGGTCAAATATTTCAGCTATTTCAAACTGCAAGCTACTTTGTTCTAGGCTGCCACATAATTTCCCATATAGAGAATACAGCCTAAAATAAAACCAATAATTCCAGCTATTCCAGAATATAAAGCAGTTTTTGGTCTAGACTTAGACCAAACTCCCCATGTAATCCATCCAACAATAGGAAAGAAAAAACCAAGAACAATCCATCCATAACCAATTTCCTCAATAACAGGATAAACAGGTTGATTGAAATAAGGATAATAATTATAAGGATTTTGATTTTGGTAATAGTTTTGATTTGCTAACGGATTATTAGGATTTTGAAAAGGTGTTCCACAATTGGAACAAACATTATGAGAATCTTCCATCCTGTTACCACAATTCGTGCAATATTTTGCCACAGTATACTCCTCCTTCTATTTATGATAGGTCTCGTGATTTATAATTTTAAATGAACGATAAATTTGTTCTAATAGCATAACCCTAAAAAGTTGATGGGGAAATGTCATTTTAGAAAAAGATAAAGGAAAATTGGATCTTGCCTTTATTTCTTCTTGAAGACCATAAGATCCTCCTATTACGAAAGTAATATTTGAATTCGTAAGAAAAATATTTTCTAACTTGTTTGAAAAAGAAACAGAATCCAATTCTTCTCCTTCAATTTCTAACGTAATAACATAGTCTTTCGCTTGAATATGCTTTAAAATCTCCTCTTTTTCTTTATTTAAAATAGTATTAACATCTAAATTACTATAGTCATTGCATTCTATTAACTCTATTTTCGTATATTTTGATAATCTTTTCATATATTCTTTGATAGCAGCTTTTAAATATTCTTCTTTTAGTTTTCCAACACAAATTATCTTTATCATAAAACAAACAACTCCGTAATTTCTTTTTGCGAAGCTATTACTATATTTGAAAAAGAGATTTGATGCTCTTGCAATTCTAATTCCAAGGTTGATTTAGCCAATTCAGGAGTATTATTTTCTTCACTTAAATGGGCTAAAACAACAACTTCTGTATCAGAACCAATAAATTTGGATAAATAATAAGCAGAATCTTTATTAGATAAGTGTCCACGGTCACTTAAAATACGAATTTTCGTCTGATGGGGATAATGAGGGTTATTCATTAACTTTTCAACATCATGATTACTTTCAAAAACATAGGCATTTCGGTTTGTTAAAAGAGAATGATATCTCTCATTTACATAACCTGTATCTGTTATGTATACCATAGATTTATGATTTTCTTCTAAAATATAACCATTCGAATCATCCGTATCATGAGAAGTCTTAATGGCTATAATTTTTAAATTATCTAGAACAATGGTACCATCAATATATACTGGATTATTTAATACTAAATGAGCTTCTTTTTCCATTTTTTCAGTAATATACACAGTTGGATGATATTTTTTTAAGAACACTGGTAAGCCAGCAACGTGATCAGTATGAGCATGGGTTATTAAAACAATATCGATGGAGGAAGGGTCAATTCCCTTCTCCCTTAACTTTCTTTCAACTTGAATACAAGAAATCCCGATATCAATTAAAATATGGTGGTTAAGTGTTTCAACATAGGTACAGTTTCCTTTGCTACCACTAGCTAAAACAAAGAATTTCATGGTTATTTCCTCAAATATGGAAGTGGATTAACAGTACATGAAAATTTAGCACAAGTACGTATTTCAAAATGTAAATGTGGTCCGGTTGCTGCTCCTGTATCTCCAACATAACCAATAGTCTGTCCACGAGCAACCGTAGCTCCTACTCTCATACCACTAGCATATCCACTCATATGACCATACAAAGTAAAGTATCCGTTATGATGATCGATAATCATATGGGTTCCATAACCACCACGCTGATAACCCATGTAATAAACTGTTCCATTATTAGATGCATAGACTGGTGAACCTCGCCCTGTTCCTGCAATATCTAGACCAGTATGGAATTCACGTCCACTACTAAATGGATCATTTCTATATCCATAATAAGAAGTAAGACGATATCCTGGTTTGGTTGGCCAGTACCAAGACGATAAACTACCAACTGTTGGAACAACTTTCGTTCCAATCGCTATAATTTCATCTTTTACACTTTTTAAAGTTGTTGTACTAACTGGGATAATTACAGTAATAGATCCGTTTACACTTCTAACATTTTGGGAAACTCTCTCTAAACCATTTTCCCCTTCCTGAACCAGTTTTTGCATTCCCTCATTTAAGTTAGAATCATATTGTTCTTTTTTATCATATTTTACTTCCATATCTTCAACTGTAAACGATTCTACTACAACACTGATTTTAGGATTGGTTTCCGCAATAACAACCGGCTGATTTTCATAAAAAATGTTATTAACACTTGTGAAGGTTGGATTAGATAAGAAAAATTCTTCAACAGTAATTCCTTGATCATAAGTTAACGATAAAATAGTATCTGTTGCTTTCGCATATACCGTTCTCTCGGACTTATTTTCTCCATATAATAGAAAACTAGATAATTCTGAAGCATCATTATAGATTTTCTCCCCAACAGAAATATTGGTCTTTTTAACGGTAATATCTTCTAATACATAAACGTCATTGATTCTAGAGCCTGTTTCTGTTATGGTATCTTGCGTATTTTGTTTATATTTCTCAAATTGATCAGATCCTACAAAAATCACTTCCAATTGTTCTATAGCATCTTTAAATACTTGTTCATCTGTTACATAGACAATCACGTCATCAGAAGCCGTATTCGTGATTGTCTCAAAATCTTCTAGTAAAAAGGCTCCAACCATAGAATATTTCGATATTTCCCGGCCTTCTGTTTTCTTTATGCGGAATTGATATCCTTCAATCGTACATGGTTTTTCCTTTACAATGTAGTTATAAACTTCTTCTACAGTAGATAAATCAGCATGATAAGTATTAATTTTTTCAATATAAATGCCAAGTGGACTATAGACGTCCTCAGCAAATAGGTAAGTCTGATTCTTCTCCACATAATCTTTCATATAGCGTTGTTTTACGTAGGAAATATTTCCCATGTCATTAGATAAGTACTGTTCTAAATGGTAAAGCTCTACTTCCGTTAAGGATAAATTCTCACGATTTTGCTCTAACAACTCTATAACGAAACTTTTGGAATCTAAGAATTTTTTCTCTAAATTGGTAATAAAAGCATCATAATTTTCAATTTTATTGCTACTAATTCGTGGGGCTATGTCAGATAGAGTTTGTGTAAGTTCTACAATATGTTCCCTATTTTTGGATTCAAAGGAGCCATCCTCATCCACCAATAAAAATAATTCATCATACTGATTACATAAATCTAGATAAATCCTACCATTGACATCATTTGCCAGCTTATCTTGAATGATAGACTGAATAACTTCCAAAGTTTCAAGTTGTTCTTGATAATCAATTACTTGATTTTTAATCAAAGTTCCCTGTTTACTAATATATTTTTCTAATTCATCTTTTGACTCAATAACTCCTACCACTTGATCATCTAAGTAAATTTGATAATATGTATGTGGCTGATAAGTTTTCTGGTATTGAAATTGTAATAAAAAGATAATAATACTGATGAGAATGATCACCAGTATTGAAATATATTTTTTCACTTCATCACCTACTCTTCTGAAACTCCACTATTGGCAACATTTACAAAGGTACCTGTTGCTTTTTGAAATAATAATGGAATATCTTTTAATGGACCATTACGATGTTTCCTAATGACAAATTCCATCAAACTATCTTCTTTTTCTCGCTCGTCATCATTACAATGTAAAAAAGCTACGATATCTGCATCTTGTTCAATGGCCCCAGATTCTCTTAAGTCACTTAACATAGGTTTCTTATCGGTTCTCTGTTCAATTCCTCTCGATAATTGCGATAAGGCAATGACAGGAATATCTAATTCCATAGCCATTGTTTTTAAAGCTCTAGAAATATCAGAAACCTCTTGTTGACGATTTTGACCAACACTTCCACCTTTAGCAGCACTTTGAATTAACGTTAAATAGTCAATAAAAACGATATCTAAGCCTGTCATAGAACTTTTTAAACGGCGACACTTAGAACGAATTTCCGCAACTGTCTGTCCTGCCGTATCATCAATAAAAATCTTCGTATCCGATAGACGACTAATAGCTTCATTTACTCGTTTCCAATCAGTATGCTCCAAAGCACCTGTTCGTAATTTACTACTATCAATTTTTCCAACCGAAGAAATCATTCTTGTTACCAGTTGTTCAGCACCCATTTCCATACTAAAATAAGCAACTGTCTTCTTGGAATTGATAGCCATATTTGTTAACATATTAAGAGCTATCGCCGTTTTTCCCGTACCAGGACGGGCAGCAACAATAATAAATTCATGAGGATGAAAACCAGAAGTTGTTTTATCCAAATCATAAAAACCACTTGGAATACCGGTAATATCCCCTTTATTGGAAGCTAATATTTCTAAGTCAGATTGAGCTTTTGTCAAGACGGTTTGAATATCTTTAAATTCAGAACCACGGAGTCCCTGCGAAACATCTGCTATCTTTTTCTGAGATTGATATAAGAAATCACCAATATTAGTTCCAACACGATAACTATCTTGAACAATAGAAGTCGCTTCATCTATTAGTTTTCGCAATAGTGATTTCTCAGAAACAATATTAATGTATTCATCAATATTAGCAGTTGTTGGAACATTATTAATAATTTCCGCTAGATACTCAATATCACCTATTTGTTTCAACCATCCACGATGATTTAATTCTTCCGATACCGTTGTAATATCTACTGGTCTTTTCGCGTCATCTATTGTTTTAATACAAACAAAAATTTTGTTATGGGCATCCAAATAGAAATCTTCTGGCATCAACAATTCTAACCCTTTTTGAAGGGCTTTTTTGGTTAGAAACATAGAGCCTAATACGGATTGTTCTGCTTCTATATTATGAGGAATTGTTTTCTCAGGCATGTTTTACCACCTCCATTTTTATTTTAATAAGTGAACTTTAATGGTAGCTATTACTTTTTTGTGTAACTCAATAGAAACAGAATGATATCCTAAAGAAGATAGAGAACCATTCTCTTGAATCTGCTTTTTATCAATAGAAAATCCCTTTTCTTTTAAAGCTTCTGCAATTTGTTTCGGACTAATACTTCCAAAGACTTTATCCATAGCACCTGTTTTTACTTGAAAAGAAAGCTCTATTTTCTCCAATTTTTCTTTTTCTTTTAAAGCAGTTTCATAAATTTTTTGTTCTTCTGCTTTTTTCGCATCATTTTCTCTTTGTAGACGATCTAATCCTGATTTGGAAGCTACAACTGCTTGTTTATTTTTCACAAGAAAAGCACCATAGCCATCTTTTACTTCTAAAACATCGCCCTTTTTTCCTTGTTTTCGAACATCTTCTAATAAAATTACTCTCATAATATTTCCCCCAATTTTTTTTTCAACATACGTTCTACTTCTTTGACTGTTTTATCAGATATCTGAGAAGCAGCATTGGTAACATGACCTCCGCCACCCATCTTTTTCATAATTTCACAGACATCAATCTTTCCCATCGAACGTGCACTAATACCGATAGTATTATCACTAAATTGTCCAATCGCAAAGGAAGCTTCTACGTCTTCAAAATTTAGAAGTTCTTCCGCAATTTCAGCCAATTCTTCTTTAGAACAATCCGTAACAGGAAGAACACACATACCTATTACTTTATGAAAGATAAAACTTCCCTTAATAAAGTCAGCTCTCCGCAAATAGTCATCTTTACTCTCTTTCAATAAAGTTTGTTTTAATACACTATCGGCTCCCATACTAGTTAAATAAGCTGCCATTTCAAACGTTTTTTCTGTCGTCTTTAGATTGAATCCATTCGTATCTATTTCCATACCAGCAAGCATAATCGTAGAAATTAAAATACCCAAATTAACACCATAGTACTTCGCATAACTAGAAATGAACTCAACCATACTAGACATTGTCGAATCGATATAAAATAGTTCTGTTTCCTTGATATAAGAATTGTTTTTGATATGGTGATCTAAAACGATTACATTCTCTATTACATCAAGAGCTTCAGGATATTCAAGACGTTCCCTTTGATGAACATCTAAGATTACTAGTACCGTACTTTTATCCATTTTTTCTTGATAAGTATTTGGATAAACGTATTCCATCTCTTGAACTTTTTCAATTGCTTGTCTAACGGAACTATTATATTCCTTTTTATCTTTTGTCTTTAAAAAGATATAAGAATCTTTCTTCATTTCACGCAACATATGACTTAGCCCCATAGATGAACCAATTGCATCTAAGTCAGGATTTTGATGGGACATGATAAATATTCTATCGTATTTTGATAAAATTTCTGTTAACTTATTAAAAATGGTTTCCATTCTATCACCCCAGATATCATTATTATACTATAAAATCACGCAATTGTCTTTAGAAATTAGAAAGCAAAAAAAGAAAAGTTCCTACTTTTCTTTCTGACGAATTCTTTCCGCTAATTCCTTAATTTTTCGAAAACGATGGTAAATTCCGGATTTGGTAATGTTTTCGTTTGTTTCAATACTAATAATTTGACTTAATTCTAAAAGAGAAGCTTCTTTGTACTTCAAACGATAAATAGCCACTGTTTTCTCTTTCTCCCCTAAAAGGTCTAAACCACCGTATTGTTCGATTAATTCTATATCTTTTACCTGTTGCATGGCTGTCTCAACGATTTTATCCACATTCGCTTGTTCACAGTTATTTAAGCGATTGGTCATATTTTTATGATCTCTATAAATTCTTATATCTTCGAAGTAAAATAAAGCCTGAATCGCATGAATCATCCTTAAAAAATCCCCTATCTTCTCTGCCTCTTTTACATAGAGCATATACTTGTTTTCTCTTTTTAGAATCTTACTATTTAAATCATATTGATTCATCAGTGAAGAACAGAACTTTGCGTATTCTAAACAATTCACAAAGAATTCTAAGTGATATCTCGATTTCTTAGGATCATTAATACTTCCACAGGAAAGAAAAAGTCCTCGAATATAAGCTCTTTTCGTAGTATCATCATCAATTAAATAAGAACTAGGTAATTCTTTATCTAAGCATAAATCTTCTATAATTTGATTACAATTTTTTCCTATTTCCAAAATATAAATAAGATTTTTATGATAATGATACCCCTGTCTTACCGTAACTTTACAAATCACGGAATAAAGTTCTTTGACTAGATAGAAGATATGCCTAGCAACAGAAGCATTTTCTGTTGTAATTCGAATATGATTGTCAATCGTAGAACTATTTTTAAGAAAAGCCGATAACTCGGCTATATTTTCTGGCTTTTCATAAGTTAATTTACTAACCTCATTTTTAACAGTACTAGTAAAAGACATTCTACCACCTACAATTGCATAAGATAAGAAAAAATATGAAATCCTAATTTAATGACATTATGTCGAATCATATTATTAGAGACCGTGACAAGATCATCACCAATTACTTGATTATCCATTTTTTTAAAGTTTTCAGCATCATAACGAACAGCATCTTTTTGCTCTAATGTTTCATATTTTAAAGCAAGTTCTGGTAAGACTTCACCATTGTTAGCGATGACAACATCTACTTTTCTCTTTCCAAGATATTGATTTAACATAGCAACATGATCCGTAACTGTAAAATTATCGGTCTCTCCAGGTTGTGTCATCATATTACAAACGTACATAATTTTAGCAGAACTCTTTTCTAAGGAAGTAACGATTTTATCACAAATTAGATTAGGAATAATGCTTGTAAATAAGCTTCCCATACTAAGAACAATTAAATCAGCTTCTTCGATAGCCTCTAGAGCTGCTTGAGTTGGAGTTGGTTCTTCCTTATAAAAAACTCTCTTAATTTTTTTGTGAGCAACCGTGATATTGTGTTCTCCTTCCACAATCTCCCCATTTTCCATCTCAGCCATTAAAACGACATTATCTTCGGTTAAGGGAACTACTTTTCCCTTTAAATTCAATACTTTGCTTAAGGATTCGATACCATCCGATAAATTACCAGTAATCTCTGTCATAGCTGTCAAAAGCAAATTACCTACCGTATGTCCATCTAAATCACTTGTCGTATGGAATCGATAGTTAAACAATTCCATTACTAATGGTTCTGTTTCCGATAAGGAAACTAAGACTCTTCGAATATCCCCAACTGCCGGTATATTAAATTCTTCCCGTAAAATACCAGTACTACTACCATCATCACAGACAGAAACAATTGCGGTAATATCAACAGGATATTGTTTTAATCCTCTCAGTAAAGTGGATAAACCAGTTCCTCCACCCAGAACAACTACTTTTTTATTCATTTTTTATTTCCCCTTCATGATAATACCTTTTCGTTTTATAAGCGTAAATGAGAAAGGCAATTCCCGCTAAAACCATGATAATGGATACTAACTGTGCCACCTTAATAGGTCCCAACCATAAACTATCTGTTCGCAATGCTTCAATAAAAAATCTCGTAGTACCATAAATGATAAAATAAAGACCTGAAGAAATTCCAAGATAAATTTTCTTTCTTCGCCTTAAAAAGTAAATGAGAAGAAAACCGCTAAAGCAAGCTAAAGATTCAAAGAAAAACGTAGGGGTTCTATAAAATGTTCCCAAATGATCGGTAATATACATTTGATCTATAATAAATTGAGGAATATGAAGACGATGAAACATCTCAATTCCCATTTCTGGTCCAAAAGCTTCCTGATTAAAAAAGTTTCCCCATCTTCCGATTGCTTGCCCTAAAATCAAAGCAGGAGCTATTATATCAAATAATTTCAACGTATTTATCTTATGCTTTTTCGTATAAAATATCGTAAAAATTAAACCAGCTAGGACACCACCATGAATGGCAAGTCCACCTTCCCAAACAGCAAATATAGAAAGAGGATGAGAAGCATAGCTAGACCATTCAAAGATTACATAATATAATCTGGCACCCACAATTACAATAGGAATCAAATAGAAAAAATAATCGCTAAAAAACGCAAGTGACATTTTTTCTTTTTTAAATTCATGATAAACAAGAGCATATCCTATTAAAAAAGCGGTTAATATTAGGATAGAATACCAATAGATCGTAATAGGACCAATCGATAAAAACACTCTACTCATTTTTTATGTCCTTTCAAAAATGTATCAATGATTACATTATCCATAATAGCATTCATAATGGAAATTATAATAGAAACAATGAAAATCATAAAAAAGCCATGAATCTGAAAATGATCGCCTAGAATAAAAGCAGTTACTTCTAAAACAACCACATTCACAATAGGATAAAAAAGTCCCAAAGTAATCGCTGTCAACGGTAAAGTTAACCAGAAAAGTAAAGGTTTTACTGTACGATTTAAAATAAAAATAATAATAATCGCTAAGACTCCCCACAATCCATAGAGTCCATTATCTATGTAGATAGTATCATCAAAAATAATAGAAACGGTTATTAAAACTAAGGTATATCCTAGTATATGAATAAACCAATCTAAAAATTTATTGATTTGAGGAGTTTTTTTATGATTTTCTTCAATGATTTCTTTTTCCATGAATTCATCTCCATTCTCATTATATCATTATTCACTTTTTAATTCAAATAGAGCATCTCTTAATTCCATTGCTCTTTCAAAGTCTAAATTACGAGCAGCTTCTTTCATTTCTGCTTCAATTTTAAGAGCTAAATCATTCTTTTCTTTCTTACTCATCTTAGTTGTTTCCTTTTTCTTTTCTTTCGTATTGGTAATAGCTTCCCTAATTTCTTTAATAATTGTTTTAGGAGTAATATGATGTTCTTCGTTATATTTTTCTTGAATAGCTCTACGTCTTTCTGTTTCTGTAATGGCTTTTTCCATCGAATCACTTATGGTATCGGCATACATGATAACTCTTCCATCTTGATTTCTAGCAGCTCTACCAATCGTTTGAATTAAACTTCGATCACTACGTAAAAATCCCTGTTTATCGGCATCCATAATAGCTACTAACTCTACTTCTGGAATATCAATTCCTTCTCGCAATAAGTTGATTCCTACTAATACATCATACGTTCCTAATCTTACATCCCTAATAATTTGCATTCTTTCCAGCGTCTTTACCTCAGAATGTAGATAGGCTACTTTAATATCTAACTTTTTCAAGTAATTCGTGAGTTCTTCTGCCATTCGAATCGTTAAAGTTGTCACTAATACTCTAGCATTTTTACTCTTACATTTTTCAATCTGTTCTACCAAATCATCAATTTGTCCTTTAGTTGGATGAACTTCTATTTTAGGATCTAATAAACCAGTTGGTCGTATGATTTGTTCTACTACTTGACTACATTTTTCTAATTCATAATCTCCTGGAGTAGCAGAGACATAGATAACCTGATTTAATTTACTTTCAAATTCAGGAAATTTTAAAGGTCTATTATCTAAGGCACTAGGTAGGCGAAATCCATATTCTACTAATACTTCTTTTCTTGCCCTATCTCCATTATACATTCCTCGTACTTGAGGGACTGTTACATGGGATTCATCAATCACTAAAAGAAAATCTTTAGGGAAGAAGTCAATCAAAGTAGAAGGAGTCTCTCCAGGTCCTTTTAAGGCAATATGCCTTGAATAGTTTTCAATACCACGACAAAAACCAGTTTCTGAAAGCATTTCCATATCATAGTTTGTTCTCTCTTCTAGACGCTGATATTCCAACAATTTATTTTGACTTTTAAAAACTTCTAATTGTTCTTTTAGTTCTTCACGAATATTAGCAATCGCACGCTCTAATTTCCAATCTGAGGTTACAAAATGGCTAGCTGGAAAAATGCTTACAGACTTTTTATCTAATAAAATGGCTCCTGTTAGAACATCAAATTCACTAATTCGTTCTACTTCATCTCCAAAAAACTCAACTCGGATTCCTTTATTGTGCTGATTGGATGGAATAATCTCTAAAACATCGCCTTTCGCCCGAAAAGTTCCCCTTTTAAAATCCAGATTATTTCGTTCATACAACATAGAGATTAACTTTTCAATCACATCATCTCTCTCTATGGTATCTCCTTCATTGATAGTAAGCATTTTATCCTCATAATCTGCTTTATCGCCAATACCATAAATACAAGATACAGAGGCAACAACAATAACATCTCTTCTTTTTAACAAAGCACTCGTAGCGGAATGCCTTAATTCATCAATTTCATCATTAATAGCCGCATCTTTTTCAATATACGTATCTGTTTTCGCTACATAAGCTTCTGGCTGATAGTAATCATAATAAGAGACAAAATATTCAACAGCATTATTAGGAAACAATTCCTTTAATTCCCCATAAAGTTGACCTGCCAATGTCTTATTGTGAGCAAGGACAAGAGTAGGACGATTTACTTCTTTGATGACATTAGCGATTGTAAAAGTTTTTCCTGTTCCGGTTGCTCCTAGTAAAACTTGATGTTTATCCCCTTTTTTTAAACCATCTACTAATTTACGAATCGCCTCAGGCTGATCACCACTAGGCTGATATTTCGATACTAATTCAAACATAATTGCCTCCTTACTATAAATATAAAATTCCTATTTTCTACATGCTTTTTAGGTTTTGTGAATATTTTAATCGTATGAAATAATAGAACAGAAATTCTAATAATATATCTTAACACGATTTCGCAAACAAAACAAGAAAACGAGTTCATAGTTTCTTGAGCCATATTATTTTTAGAAAAAGAAAAAATATAGACATTGTAATAAAGAAATTCTAAAATATATGGTTTACTTCCTATTCAAATTAGAAAAAAAAAGCCGATTGAACAAAATGGATTTTCAAACCAACTTTGTCAACGGCTTAGGAAGATTTTAAGCAAATCTTCTTTAATTTTTCTTTGCAATACATTTCTTATATAAGATTAGAGAAATGCCCAAGTCAATCATGGCAACAATTAACATTATGAAAGATTTCATACTATTATCCAATGTGTTAGGAACTTCATGATTTCGGATATTCGTAAATATAATTTCCGTTACAGGATTATCATCACTCGTAATGGTAATCCTATGCGTTAATAGACCAAAATCATCCTTTTCTACGATTACTGTTACTTCATAAGTCGTATCATCATATTGCATATTTTTTACTTCATGATCTGACTTTTCTCTTATTTGATATTTATAAGTACCAGGCTGAGTATAAACATGATGGAGGAATGGAATATTTCCTTCCGCATCATTCGTAACAATTAACACATCCTGAATGGGATCTTCAGCTGGATTTTCTTCCTCTGGTATCATTTCAAAAGTAAAATCATTTCCTTTTAACTTGTCACCAGTTAAATATTTCTTACCATTCAGATTAATTTCCATAGATTTAAAAATGTTTGTAAACTCAATAGATGATGTTTCTGCATTATTGCTTGTAATCTCGATTTTTTTCTCTACTTTATTATCTGCTGTTGAAATCGTTACTGTTACGTTATACTCATTCGTATCATACTTAATATTTTGAATATCTTCTGGTATCATTTCACGAATTTTATATTTATAAATACCTATCTCCGTATACTTACCATCTATAAAGATAATCTTACCATCGGCATCATTTTTAACAATTGTTTCCTCTGTTAAAGCATCGCCTTTAGGATTCGTAGTATCTGGGGTAATCATAAAACTAAATTCTTGATCTTCGATGTCTTTACCTTCTAAATGTTTCCTACCAGTAATGGTAATTGGAAGGTCGATATAATAATTCGTAAAATGAATCTTACTAACATCTGTATTATCTTTTGTAATAATAACACTATTCGTTAAACTACCATCGACTTGTTCTGTTACCAGTACTGTTACCATGTATGTGCTTTTGTCATATTCAACGTTATTTATTTTTTGCGTCAATGACTCTTCAATACGATATTGATAAGTACCAACTTTATGGTATTGACCATTTAGGAAAGAAATCTTTCCCTCTGCATCGTTCTTAACGGTAGTTGGACCACTTATAATATCGCCTTTAGGATTCGTAGCATCTGGGGTAATCACAAAGCTAAATTCTTGATCCTTTAGCTTATCACCTACTAAAGTTTTAGTGCCTTCTAGTTTGACACTTGTTTCTTGGTAAGCATTATTAAAACTTATGCTACCCTTTGTTTTACCATCGACTTGAATATCAATCCTATTTTGGGTATGTCCATCAACGAAAGTAACCGTAATCGTAACATTATAAATCGTTTGATCATACTTGATATTCTGAAGCTCACTAGGGATTACTTCTCTAATTTCATATTGATAAACCCCTGCTGCTTTATATTTACCATTTAAGAAAGAAATCTTTCCCTCCGCATCATTGCTAACTGTTGTAGGGCCACTAATGATATCTCCTTCAGGGTTGTCTTCATTTGGTGTAATAAGAAAATGAAACGCTTGATTTTCTAAGGCTTTACCAGCTAAATATTTCACACCAGTTAAAGTAACTTGTTCAGCAATCATGTAATTCGTAAACTCAATTCTTGGAACAAGAGTACCACCGCTTGTTATTGTTATTTCACTAGTAATACTTCCATCCACAATTTTTATTTCAACGCTTACATCGTATGCTGTCTTATCATAAATAACGTCACTACGACTAGGATCATTTTCATATATATGATATAAATAAGTGCCAACTTTAGTATAACTATTATCAATAAAAGTTATCGTTCCATCCTTTTTATTTTTAACAGTCGTCTCTTTTATTGGATCTTCTTTTGGATTACTACTATTAGGAACAATCGTGAAACTAAATTCATCATCTACTAATGTTCCACCCGTTAAATATTTTGTTCCTTCTACTTTAATTTTTTCATTAACATAGATATTTCTAAAGACAATAGAATCGACTTCTTGACCATCGCTTAATAGTTCTGTACGGCTAGTAACTTGATTGTTTTTATCTAATTCTATCATAACTTTTATATCATATTCTTTGGTATCGTAAATAATTGAACCTGGATTACTTGGAATAACTTCCTTAACATGATACCTATAAGTACCTAAATTCGTATAGGTGCCATTTAGTAATTCAATCTTGCCATCAGCATCATTACGAACGTTTGTTTCATGAGCAAGAATATCCCCTGTTGGATTTTCAGGATTTGGAGTTATCAAAAATTCAAATTCTTCATTTTCTAATGACTTTCCCACTAATTCTTTATTACCACTTACAGCAATATGTTCTTGAACACGAATATTCATAAAAGTAATATTTTCAACATCAGTACCATTACTTTTAATCTCAACTTCTTGCCATAATTTCTCTGTTTCATCTTCTGTAATTGTTACTTTAACATCATATTCTTTAGTATCATATAGAATATCTTTTTCAGAACCCTTTACCTCTTTAATATGATAATGATAAACGCCAACATCCGTATATTCCTCATCAATAAAAGGTATTTGCCCATCTGATTTGTTGAAAACAGTCCTTTCATCTGAAATAGGATCTGATTTTGGATTATCTGTACTAGGTGTTATCAAAAATTCAAATTCTTCATTTTTAAGGTTATCACCAATTAAAGTTTTTGTTCCTATAAGAGAAACAGCTACTTTTGGAACAAGCTTAATATTCCGAACCGTCTGTGGCATAACACCATCGCTATTAGCACCAACAGTTCCATTGATTGTTGCATCTTGTGATTCAAAACCATCATGTGGTTTTTCAACTAATTCATATTTATAACCAGTTTCCAAAGGCAAATCATCAAAAGATATATACTGGTTAGCTTTTAGCTTGAAGCTGAATTGTTCCCCTGCTTCGCCTTTAAGTACTAAAGATTGTTCTTTTGTTGCAACCGTATCATCATCATTATAGATAGTATACTTGATAGTTGCCTCAAGTGGTGAGCCATCTAAATTTTCAAAACTAATATTGAAATCAAATTCAATATTCTTATCATAATTTGTTACAACTGTACCATCTTCTGGCTGTAAACCTTTACTAATCGTTAAATGTTTTAATTTATCATAATTTGTATAATGAATCTCTTCAACATTACTTCCTGTATCTCCAAAGACTGTATATTTTTTGATTTCTTCAGTTTCTTCCTTCTTAAATCCATTACCATTACCTGGTTCATTTGATGAATTTTCACTTTCATAATTATAAGTTTTCGTAGAACTATTCATCTCTTGAATAACTTGTTTAAAGTTTACCCCAGCTTTTGTCTGACTTTGTTTAATGACTTCAGTTACTGTATAATCAGAACCTGATGCGATACCATTTATTAATATTCCTTCATCTGGTGCTAACGTAATCATGGCTGTATTAGCAGGTAACTTCTTATCTTCGTCACTCCAATCATTTGGGAAAGAACTACTTTCTTCCAGTTCTTCTTTTGTTTTATCACTATATCCAAATTTTATGGTCTTTGTCTTATAAGAGGATTGAGTTTGATACAAATCACCTAACGTATTTTCATTTCCGTTATGGGAAGTTCCTAAAGCGGTTTCCCAAACATCCAATTGTTGTTCTGCAGTATTAACTTTATGTTTTCCTTCATTATCTCTATAATAGTCAACCATAACATAGAAACGTTGACTTTCATCTTTCTCATCTTCAGTTGCAGAAATTGCAAAAGTAGTGTCGTAAGTATAACTTGATGCAGCTTTCACATATACTGTTTCACCATTATATTCTGTTGTTACTTGAGATCCATCTGGTTTTAATAAATAACCATTCGTATCTACAACAACATCAACAGACTCAATAATATAATCCCAATGGATTCCATAATCTGATTCGTGCTTACGTAAGACGATTCCTTGATAGATTCCTTCCTTACCCTCAATATTTACTTCAAAATTGAATTCATCATCCTCGTTAGTTTCAATAATGCCTTCTAATTCTTTAGTAATCATAAGTAAGGTATCTGACACCTCTAATTTACCATCATTACCTAAGTAGTTATTAACAACAATACTATTATCATCTTGAAGCTTTATAGTTGGTAGATAATAATTTGTAGCGGTACCACTCTTGTTACTAGCTTTAGCTCTGATATTTTCGGAAAGGTTACCAACTCTTAATGCACCTTTCTTCGTCGATAATACCCATTTTTCGCCAAGAGTAGATGTGCTTGGATATTCATCAAAGTCATATATTTCTGTAGAAATACCAGATTCATCTTTCCAACACAAATAAGTATCAGTACTTTTACTTGCAGAAACAGATCCTTGTGATAAATCTTTACCAAGTCTACCTATCACAATACTTACCTTTTTACCAGCTCCGTTATCAGTTGGAACGTAATAAGTATCCACAATATAATAAGTTGAATTGGCATCATATTCCGATGTTCTTGTAACAACATCGCCATCTAAAATAACAACGGAATCTTTAGCTAACTGTCCACTTTGAATATCGGATTCAATCGTACTTTTAACACTATTAGGTAAATGATTACTCTCTGATGTTCCAGGATAGATTTTACCGAGTGGCTTTGTTTTATAATTATCTAAATCATGAATGGGACTAATTTCACCAGAACTATTTACGTAGTAAGCATTTTTATATAATGTTAAATTATCTTGGAAAAGATAGTAACGGTTATTATCGCTAGGAGAAAATGACAAAGCGGCATCTCCCCTAGGATACTTTTTAGCATTACCATAAGCATCGTAGGTACTATCACTCCAATAATTAGATAAGAAACGCAAATTACCATTATTTGATTTATTTTCATTAATATATTCTTGACTTATTTTAGTAATATCAACATCTAGTCCATCTTCTGTTAAAACATCATCACGAACACCAACACTATAGAACATTCTAAGAGGTAATGATTGTTTGCTATTATCAACATTACTATCATACGTTAAGATTTCTCCATCAGAGTCTAAAGTTATTTTAGCAACTTGAACAGGTAGTGCGACAGATGGAATATTAACATATAACATGGAATCATATTCAGAACCTGGAATGGTCATTCCCTCGGAACTAACATAGTTACCACTTTCCTCAACCCAAACACGGATATCACTTAATTTATATGTTAATTTACTACCACCATAATTAGGATTACTACGGACTGCATTTCTTTGTTCATAGGGTTCCGCAAAACGATATAAAACATAACGAATATAATTTAAATCCTCAATATCCCCAGTATCTTCTGGAATTGTTGGAACATATTCAACAGCTGTATCCCGATCGAGGTAATAAATATCACCGCGACTCCAGTCACCATCTTGATTGACTAAATATTCACCATCTTTATCGTACCATCCATTTTTGAAATCTTTACCTTTCTTTTTAATGAAAGAAGCATCATAGACAGCAGTTTTTACAAGACCATGCATTTCATTATATAGCAAAAGAGCCATATCATAAACACCTTTGCCACCATTAACATTTTCACTGTTCCCAACAGGGTTATTAACAGCAATTGCTTTATCTTTAACTTCCATATATAAACCGATTGGCTCTGCAAATGTTACAGAATCAATGGCACCAGAACTATTACTTCCGGAAACTGGATCAAATACTTCACCAGCTAATGATTCCATGATATCATCAAAAATAGTGTTCAAATCAGTCGAAGCAACATCATAAAAAGCATCATTATATTTAATATCATCAACATCTAATTCAATATCACCAGTTGGATGTTTTACAGAATAAGTAGTAGCTTTCCGACAACGACTATTAGTTTGATCTGTACAAACATCTACATTAACTTCCCCGTTATTCGCTTGGTATTGATTCCAATAATTTAATAGAGTATTGGCCATATTAGAACCAGAACCCCACATCGTTTTAGGATTGAAAGTTGTTCCCATAATATCTTTATCTTCTTCAGCAGCATCAATACTGATAGTAAAGAATTTCATAGCCTGACCATTCATTCCATCTTCATTACCAAAATAGTGTTTATTAACAACCTTTTTCATATAAGATGCCGTAAGCATCGTTACAAAGTTTAGACCTGCATCATTATCACTACCACTACCATATTGTTGGCTATCGGCAGTAATACTAGGATTCCACCAATCGTTAGATGCCACGTAGGTAGGAACACCATCCGTAATTAAAATCATTACAGGAGTTCGATAAGATGTTGTTCCATCCGTGCCAACCTCTTTCGTATTATCTGCTTCTGCCAATAATTTAGCCCCTTGATAAATACCCATTTGGGTAGCAGTACCACCAGTTGAACTGATTTTTTCGTTGTAAATTTTATTATCACTACGTGAACGAGCTCTGACATTTACCGAATAGGTAGGATCAGAGAACCACCATCCACCAGATTTGGTTACATTTAAATAATTATTACTACCATCTTTTTGATAAGTATCTAGTGGTAAAACAGTTTGAAATCCCGCATAACCTGAACCATAGGAACTATAAACTTGTAAACCAACACGGGCATCCGTCATATCAGAAATATTTTCTAACAAGGTATTAACGGCCTGAGCAGCAGCTTCAATCCGTGATTGATTGCCTGAAACGGAATCGGCCATAGAACCGGATAAATCCAAAACTAGCACAATATCAAGAGGTGCATGCTGACGCCAAATGATTTGTTGACTTGTTGATAATGCTGAAAACACATGTAAAAAATCATCACTTGTTTCAACTTGCCACTCATTTGGATTCTCTTCATTACCAAAGCTTAAAATATTATTCTTCCATGTTATTCCATCAACGTTGGAAGTATCACCGTACGCAAAAACAGATTTATCAGTCCATACTCGTCCTGCGTAACGAGATCCATTTTCTTCATTGATTAAAGCATTTTTATAAGAATTCATGGTACTATCATCAGCAACTCTTGTGACACCAGGTGTAGCGGTAGATACTAAAATGTTATTACTAACTTTAGCTACAGAAGATTTTGTTAATAAAGTTGTAATCCCTATTCCAGAAAAGAAAACACATAATACTAAAAGAATTATTACTAACCGATAAAATCTGCGATTAAGCTTATATTTTTTTCTTTTTTTTATTTTTCCTAAATTTTTTTCTATTTTCACACATCCACCTCTCACCACAGAGTCGCTCATATTGGCTGTACCACCCTATTCTTAATTATATAAGATTTCTACAATAATTACAAGGAGAAAGTGTGTATGCATTCACTAAAAATTTAGTTTCAGATGCTAGTATCTTTCCAATTCCTTTCTTACAAAAAAACATCCTTCCTGAACTAGTCAAGTAAAAGTAGACAGTTTAAAAAGACACATTTAAAACCCTGATTCAATCTTGTATTGAATTGGGGT
>CANQTT010000011.1 GCA_947626855.1 uncultured Bacilli bacterium | reverse complement strand
TAAAAATCTCTCAAATCCTTATAAACAAAGGGCTTGGGAGATTTTGACTTTATAAAACTGATAAATTCAGGATTATAACACATCTGGCAAAAAAGCAAAAGAAAGATACCTCTTTTTTGTTACCAGAACAATTGTTTGAAAAATAAATTTGTGATACAATTATCTCGGTGATAACATGAATGATAAACCATTAGCGATTCTGATGCGTCCAAAATCATTAGAAGATGTTGTTGGTCAAAAACATTTAATTGGTCAAAAGAAAGTTCTTTATAATCTTGTTCAAAATAAAAAACTATTTTCGATGATTCTATATGGAAAACCAGGAATTGGGAAAACTACCATTGCTCTTGCCATGGTAGAACAATTAGGAGTTCCCTATCGCATGTTAAATGCAACAATTAATAATAAAAAAGATTTTGATATCGTCATTGAAGAAGCAAAGATGTATCAAGGATTAGTCGTTTTAATGGATGAAATCCACAGGATGAATAAAGATAAACAAGATCTATTATTACCTTATCTTGAAAATGGTTTGATTACTCTAATCGGTATGACAACAGCGAATCCTTATCATAAAATCAATCCTGCCATTCGCAGTAGATGTCAAATCTTTGAATTAAAAGAACTCACTCTTGAAGATATTGTAGAAGGTCTTCAAAAAGCTTGTAAAACAGAATATTTAAAGGATATTCAGATTACGGAGGATGCTCTTAAGCAGATTGCTGCCTTAAGTTCCGGAGACATGAGAAATGCTTATAATTTACTTGAAATGGCTTATTATTCCTCTTCCGATAAAAAAATTGATTTACCATTCCTTCAAACCATTCACAGTAAGCCTGTTCTTTTCCACGATAAGGATGGAGATGGACATTATGACGTAATCTCGGCTTTCCAAAAAAGTATCCGTGGCTCTGATGTCAATGCTTCTCTTTACTACTTAGCCAGATTACTAGAAGCAGAAGATTTAGAGATTATCTATCGTCGTATGACCGTAATTGCTTATGAAGATATTGGTCTTGCCAATCCAAACATGGGACCTAGAGTAGATGCTTGCATTAATGCCTGTGAAAGAATTGGTCTTCCAGAAGCGAAAATTCCACTGGCAGTTATGGTTATTGATTTAGCCCTTTCCCCTAAATCAGATAGTGCGATGAATGCCTTAAATAAGGCTATAGAAGAAATAGAAAAAGGAGATACTGGTTCTATTCCAGAACATATTAAAACCCCAGCATTTGGATATAAATATCCTCATGACTATCCTCATGCATTTGTAAAACAACAGTATCTACCAGATAAAATCAAAAATCATCGCTATTTTCAACCAAAAGAAACAAGTAAATATGAACGGGATTTAAAAAAAGTTTATGAAGCACTAGAAAAGATGTCAAAATGACATCTTTTTTCCTTAGATCTTTTCAGATTTCGTTTTTTATTAGTTTTTTGGATATCTTTTGATATAAGCTTTTCCAATTTCATCAAAAGAAGCATTTCCCGTTAAGATAACATCGAAATGATTGATAAAGTCCTCTAAATGATGGTTATCTAAATCACAAAAGCCTACCTTTACCGTATCTAATCCATGACCCATTTGAATGTCTTCTATTTGGTCTCCAAATAGTAATCCAGTCGTTCTTCCTTCTAATTCTGGATATATTAGTTTTCCTTTATTTAAAGCATGAATAAGAGGTTGTCGTAAACCGATTACTTGACCGTTTTCATAGATTAAGAAATTGGCATGAATCGTAATATTATCATAAAGACTATCTACACTTCGCAAATATTTCTCAATAAAATCCCCTATTCCTGCACTGACAATAATAACAGGAATATCTAAGAGTTTCATCTTTTCTAAAAAAGTAAGAGAATCTCTTCTAAGTTTTAAGCCATGAGAAGAAGCAATGATTTCATCAATGGTTTTCTCATAAACATGATATTTATGTAAGAGAGAAGCGGTATCTGTCCACCATTTCTCCATAAGTACTTCTTTTTCTCGATAAGGAATAGATGGATTAATTTCTAGGGGACGATATTGTTGAAATAAAGCAATACTTTCTTTTCGATAATTAGAATTTATCAAGGGGCTTTCCTCTAAAAGTCCCCAAGAAATAGTACTGTCAAAGGAAGTAAGGGTTCTATCGAAATCTGTTAAAACAAAAGATTCCTCAGGATTCAATCTTTTTCTTGTATGAATGTAAATCATGTCATCACCTCTGATGTTCAGTATTATACTGGTTTTCTAAAAAAATGCAAATCAAACTTCTAAAAGTAAAAGCTCTAATCCTAAGACAGCATCGATTTTTCCAGTTTTAATTTTGATATCTAACTCTGATAGTTTTTTCATATAGGATAGAAGAAGAGAAGACTGATACTTAAATCCTGCTTGAATGGCCAATTTCACAGGATAGATGTGGACTCCTAACAAAGAAGAGATATCCGCTTGAGAGTATCCTTGTCTTGTCAATTCACTCGCCTGATACATTAAACGAAATTTACTAGCTAAAAGAGCAATCATTTTGATAGGCTCTTCCCCTTCTTTAATCATTTCTTGATACATGAGTAAGGCTTTTTCTTTATCCTTTTGAATAATATGATCAATAAATCGAAAAATATCCGTATCAATGCTAACACTAGTAAGAGATAAAATGTCTTCTTTAGAAATGGCTTTTTCCTCCAAGCGATAAAGTTTTAATTTTTCCGCTTCTTCTTCTAAAATAGCTAAATCCTCCCCTACTCTTTCTAAAAAGAGACGAAGACTTTCTCTTTCGATTTGATAACCAGAAAACATTTTTTCAACGACGGAAAGAGTATTCGAATTCGTCATTTCTTGAATGACACCAACTTCTTTCATAGTTTTCGTAATCTTTTTTGTGTTATCAACGGTAGCATTGTGACTGAGAAAAAGAAAAACGGTAGTAGGATTTGCGTTTTTTAAGTATTTTATTAAGGCATTGCACTCCTCTTCGGTTCCTTTTCCACGATTAAAAAGACTAACATTATCTACGATAACAGCTTTCTTATCGGCAAAAAAGGAAACTGTAGAAGCATCCTCTAGAATCTTAGAGAAAGAATCTATCGTCCAATCATAACGAGATATATTCATACTATCAATTTTTTCTTTTTTTAAGATTTTAGATACTTCTTGATCCATTAAATAATCTTCTGTTCCATACAATAAATAATTCAAGCTATCACCCGCTTTCTCCTATCTAAGTTTCGGTTTCTTTATTTCTCAATTTCTTCTAATTTTACACTGACTAGTTTACTGACACCACTTTCTTGCATCGTAATGCCGTAGAGAGTATCCGCAAATTCCATCGTTTTCTTCTTATGGGTAATCACAATAAACTGGGTTTTAGATTTTAGATTTTGGATATATTCGCCAAACGATTCTACATTGACTTCATCTAGGGCAGCTTCTACCTCGTCTAAAATACAAAATGGCATAGGTCTTGTTTTTAAAATCGCAAACAATAGACTAATAGCGGTAAAAGTCTTTTCGCCACCACTTAAAAGAGAAATACTTTTTAGACTCTTTCCCGGAGGAGAAGCAACAATTTCTATTCCTGTTTCTAACAAATTGGTAGGATCTGTTAATTTCAAAGCAGCTGTTCCCCCTTTAAAGAGTTCGCGAAAGGTTTCTTCAAAATGCTTGTTAATGATAGCGAATGTACGAGCAAAATCTCTTTCCATCACTTGATCCATTTCTTTGATAATTTCTAGTAAAGTCTCTTCGGCATGAATTAAGTCTTGTTCCTGTTTCATCAAAAATTCATATCGGCCACTCACTCTATCATATTCTTCTGGAGCCTGTTGATTGATAGGTCCTAACTCCCTAATTTTTCTTTTTAAAGTACTAACTTGTGTTCTTGCTTCTGTATCAGGAGTTGTCAAGAAATAATTTTGGGAAGCAAATTCATAAGTCATACTATAGGTTTCATTTAATAGATTGAGGAGAGTATCTAACTTAACGTCACTACGATTTACTTCAATCTCTAACTCTTTTAATTCTTTACTCTTTTCTAAATAAAGAGCATTATCCTTTTTAACATAATGTTCAAATTCTGCTAAATCGGTCAATACCTTTGCTTTTTCATTTTGAAGTTGGTCTAGTGATGCTTGCGTTGCTTCCTTTTCCTGAAGAGCTTGATAATACTCTTTTAAAATAGCATCTTCTTCCTCACTTAAGGAATGATTTCGAACACTTTCCGTTCCTTTTAAATTCAATTTTGTTGTTTCTAACCGTTCTTTTAATTCTTCCATTCGTTTCTTCTTCTCACGGACATCCTCTAAAACAACCAATTCTTTTTTCTCCACTAAATATTTTTCATCTTCTAAAGCTTTTAAATCATAATCGGATTGATTGATTTCTTCCTCTAATTGTTTCATTTTCTTTTCTAAATCATTTTTTTCTTGAAGAAGATTTTCCAATTCATATTTATCATTTAAAACATTTTTTTGCTTAGATTCTCCTCCTGTTAGAGAACCTCCTACATGGAGAAGTTCTCCTTCTAGCGTAACCATCCGGTATTTATAATTTAATTGTTTATTTAAGGCATTCGCATGATCTAATGTATCCATTACGAGAATCATTCCAAGTTGATTCTTCATAATCGCATCATATTTGGGATCATAACGAACTAAATTAGAGGCTACATCTAAAAAGCCTGGAGCCGTAGATAACTTTTGTAAGAAATCTAAAGAAAATGTTCTCGGTTCAATAACGGACAAAGGAAAAAAGGTTGCTCGTCCTAATTTATTATCTTTTAAGTATTGAATGGCATCTTTAGCTGTTACCTCATCATCCACAACTAAATAGTTTGTAGCAGGCCCTACAGCCGTAGAAATCGCTGTTACATATTTCTGTTCAACTTCCAGCAATTTTCCAATGGTACTGTGAATTCCTTTTAATTTAGGATGATTTAAAACACATTTTACGGCATAAGGCAAAGCACTGTTATTTTCAATGCTTTCCTCTAAGGTAGTAATCTTAGTAGAGAGAATGCTACTTTTACGGACAAGAGTTGTCAAAGCTTCCTCTTTCTTCTGTCGGTTTTCTTTTGCTCGATTCACTTTTTCTTCGAAATCTTCTTTCTGGGCTTTTAAGGAATCTAATTCTTTTACAATGGTTGCTGTCTCTAGTTCATAACTGCTGATTTCATTTTCCAGTTTCAATTCTAATTCCTTTAATTCTAAAATGGAATTATGTAGTTTTGTATCTTCTACTTCATATTTCTTTCGTTCTAATAAAATCTCTTTTTGACTATATAATTTCTCCGCTTTTTTAGTAAGCTCCAATAATTGATGTTGGAAAGAATCGATTTCCTTTGAAATTTCTTGTTCTTTCTTTTTAAAGACTTGAATTTCCGTTTCATATTTCGTACTAGAAGTAGAAATACCAGCTAACTCAATATTTAAAGCTTCTATTTTTTCTTTACTGTCCTGATACTTCTGATTTAATTTGGCAATATCAAAGGTAACTAGAGCCACTTCTAAATTTTTTAATTCACTAGATAAATCTTCATATTCTAAAGCTTTTTGCTTTTGTTCTCGCAAGGGTTCCACTTGTGTCTCTAATTCTTGAACGATATCTCGAAGGCGATCCATATTTTCATGAGTACGTTCTAATTTTCGTAAAGCTTCTTCTTTTCTCTTTTTATATTTTAGTACTCCCGCTGCCTCTTCAAAAATACTTCTTCGTTCTTGCGGTTTATCATTTAAAATCTCTTCTATTTTTCCCTGTCCAATAATATTAAAGGATTCCTTGCCGATACCACTATCCATTAAAAGATCAGATACATCTTTTAAACGAGCTTTTTCATTATTAATAAAGAATTCATTTGTTCCATCCTTATAAAGTCTTCTTTTAATAGATACTTCTTCAAAGGATAATGGCAAATAAGAATCATGATTATCAAATACTAAGGAAACAGAAGCTACTCCCATTCCATTTCTACTTTTGCTTCCAGCAAAGATAACATCTGTCATATTGCTATCACCACGGAGGGATTTTACAGATTGTTCTCCTAAAACCCATCTAACAGCATCTACGATATTACTTTTTCCACTGCCATTAGGTCCTACCACTCCGGTAATATTTTTCTCAAAATCTAATACGGTATTATCAGCAAAAGATTTAAATCCTTGAATGATAATTTTTTTTAAGTACATATAACCACCATACCTACTTTTCCATTATACCAAAGAATGTTTTTTTGTACAATAAAAAAAGGCTCTAAGGCCTCTCATTATAACTGTAAAAAGAATCTGTTATCAATCGCTTAATAACCTGATTTTCATTCACATATACCCACATTGCTTCTGCATCTGGATATTGTTTCATATATTCTTGTCCTTCAGGAATACTCATAGAAAAGAGAATAGAAGCAAGGGCTTGGGCAGTCGCACTATCTTTTGCAATGACAATGACACTAATCATGTAATCAAGGGGTTGATTCGTTTTAGGATTTAACCAATAGCCATAAATTTGACCATCATATTGATAAGGATTGCTATAAAGATGGAAAGATGCTATCGCAGCCGATTCTAAATTCACAGCTACTAATTCTTCATAGTCATTTTCAAAATAAGTAGTAACTCCTAAGAGATATTTTCCTTCTTTTTCCGGATAATTACCAACCGAAATCACTGTTCCGGCATTAATTAAATAAGTATCTATTTCTTCTTCTTTTAAATAATCTTCTACTTTTTTCGTAGCATATCCCACTTTGATAGCATCCAAATCTAAAGAAGGATGCGTATTTTGAATGCGATTATCTCCCAATAAGAAAATTTGATTTTCCTCTGTTGTTAAAGCCTGTATTTCTTCGGAAGAAGGAATTCCTGTTTTGAATTGACGATAATACTCCCATAAATCATAGGCATCGCCCATGTTTAAATGAAAAGAACCATTACTTTTTTCATACCAATTCATTCCATATACTAATAAATCATATAACCGATTATCGATAGTAAGAACCCCTTGATTCTCCTCATTATGGGAAATGTAAGATAATACTTCTCCTTGACGATTTGTTAATTTGTCATATTCTTGATAAATTTTTTCGATGTTGTCTAAAACTTCTTCTCCCTTTTCTTCATTTTTAGCATAAATCTGTGCAGAAATCGAAGTCCCCATCGCTTCAAAGGAACGACTATATTTCCGTGGAGGTTTTGGTTTCAGCCAAGCAGCTATCAAAAAGATAAGAAAAACAACGAATAGAACAAGCATAGAAAATAGAAATCTAGAATGCTTTTTTTTAGGTTCTTCCACTCTTTCCATTTGAAGGACTTCTTGATAGGTTTCAATCAATTCTTTACCTACGGCTCCTACATCTTTTTTCTTTGCCATGCGATATCCTTCTTCGGTTAAATCCGGAAGTTTATGTTCTAATATCTGTTGAATTTTTTCTTCAAACTCATCGATATCTTTTGCTTTATAAACGACTTTATTAGCTGGATACTCTTCAAAAACAGGAATATCTCGAATTAAAGTAGGAATTTTAGAAGTTAAAGCTTCAATAATAGGAATTCCTTCTGTTTCCTCTAGGGTTGGAAACAGATATAAGTCAGCCCCACTTAAGGCACTTCGAATCATGGAAGATTCCACATATCCAGCAAAGTAAAGATTTGGTAACTTAGTATGAACGGCCTTCTTAATTTCTCTTGGAGAAGCCCATAGAGGACTATATCCAAACCAAATAAATTTATATTGAGGTAAGCGAGTAGCTAATTCAACAAAATCTAAAATACCTTTTCTCTTAATATAAAGGCCTATCCCGACAATAATTTTATCTTCTTTTTGATATCCATAGGTCTTTCGAAACTCGAATCCCGCTTTTTCATTCCGCTCAAAGAATTTGGTATCTACTCCATTACTAATTGCTCGAATAGGACGATTTAATGAATAATTTTCCAATAATCTTTTAGAATACTCCGTTGGCGTTATAATATAATCTCCCAAGCGATAACATTTCACTAGCCACTTTTTAAAAAGAGGAGCCACTAAATTACTAAAAAGAAAAGAATTGCGAAAATCTTCCTCCGTTGAATGGGCATGATAAACAATTTTCTTACCCTTTTTTCTAGCCTTTTTGGTATACCAATAAGACTTAGGACCATAAAAATTGACATGGAGAATATCATAATCATCCTTTAAAGAAGTTGTGTATTCTATGTGGTTATCTTCTAATGCTCGCATCTGATGCTTAATTGCTTTGCCAAGACCAGACTTACTAATCGTCTTTAATCCTTCTGTATAAAGAAGTATTTTCATACTATCACCTAACTTCATTATAGCATTAATTAATCCAAGTTGACAAGTATGACATCCTTTCCAATTTTCTCAATTTGATTCCATTTGATTTCCACCATAGTATTATTAAAAAGAGAAAAGAAGAAGTGATATTTTTCCACCATAATCCCATACATATTTCCTTTTTCATCGATGCGAATATCAACGATATTACCAATCTTTTTCCCATCTTTCACATTCACAACGTCTTTTTCCTGTAAATCAGAAATCTTCATCTAACCACCTATCTTATTTTATGGGAAAAAAAAAGAAAAAGACTTAGTATAGTACTAAATCTTCTCTTAAATCCTTACATTCCATACGAAGTAAAACTCTTTGAATGTCATCAATATTATAGTTCATAATCATTTCGCCAGCTTGATAAACTACAAACACATAATGATCTGTTCCTAAGAAGTCAACAAGCCCAAAATAATATTGTCTTTCCATTAAATCTTTATTAGCCGTATAGAGTTTCTGATAAACGATTCGGTCCGTTGTCTTTTCTACTGGATATTCTCTTACTAGAGAAGAAGTATCCATATCCGCTAAGAACTCCTCAATTAGTTGATGGAAAACACCAGGAGCACTAAGATCTTGAATATCTGATTTACTATAAGAATTCATAACTAAATTCGTGGATTCATTTGAAAGCGATAATGCATAAGCATCATCCTCTACTTCCTCCCATACTTTTGGAAGGGTGAATTCCACATTCGCACTTTTTAAATAATATTGCTTATTTCTAGACAAAGACTCACATCCAGAAAGTAGGAACAAAACCCCTAGCAAAAATGCAATTTTTCCTCTTTTTCCCATATTATCCCCCTCTTTTTTACACGGTTTCTTATTATATTATAAAGTATGTAAAAAAGCAAGAAAATTATGAGAAAATCCCTAAAAAAAGTCAAAAAGAGACAATTTTTAGGAACTCTTTTGGTATTTCTGTTTCAAATCGATACATTTTTTTCTCTTTTGGATAATAAAGCTCTAATTGATAAGCATGTAAAAATAGTCTAGGGTAATCATCTTTTTTTCCATATTTTTTATCTCCTAGGATAGGAGTATGATTTTCTTTCATATGGACACGAATTTGATTTTTACGACCTGTTTCAATGGATATATCTAATAGATGATAGTTCCCTTTCGTTTTCAAAATATGATATTTCGTAATCGCTAATTTACCGTTAGAAGAGCTATGAACAAACGTATTTTGTTCTTCGTGCAAGAAAGACTTGATAACCCCTTCCCTCGCACATTCTCCTTGAACAACAGCAACATATTTTCGACTCCTTACAAGATCGTTCCAAGATGCCTGGAGTTCTCTTTTAACAGCATCTGATTTCGCAAATAAGACAATTCCCGAAGTATCTTTATCCAGTCTATGAACGATAAAAACGTGTTCCTGCTTTAAGGATAAATAATCCCGTACTTCTTGATAAAGTGTATGATGATCTTTCCCATCAGATACCGAAAGCAATCCACTTCTTTTATTGACTACTAAAAATTTATCATCTTCATAGAGAATTGGAAAAGGGGGTGCAATTACTTTCTCTGTTGTTAGGGTAATCTGATCATTCTTTTTAAGACGATATGGCAAAAGGACTTTTTTCTGATTTACTAAAATTTGTCTATGAGATAACATACTACGTAGTTTTTTCTTCGAATAATCTGTATGTTTTTCTAAATAAGTTAATAGATCTTCTTCCTCTAAAATAGAAAACGTTTTTTTCATGCCATCACCATATTCATTATAGCTCGAATCCTAAAAAAAGCAAGAAAAAAGCTAGCGGTTTAATAGTTCCGTTAGCTTGGCAACTTTTTCTTCATCCATAGCTGGTACACCATCTAAAGGATAAGGAATATTCATTTTTTTATACTTTTCTACTCCGTATAAGTGATAAGGTAATAGTTCTACCTTTTCAACGTTCGGAATCTCTTTGATATATTCTTTTAACTTTAAAATATGTTCTTCATCATCATTGATACCAGGAACAATTACTTGGCGTAGCCATACTGGTTTCTGCATTTTCTTCAGTGCTTGCAAAAACATTTGAAAAGCAGCCATCGAATGACCAGTAACCCGTTCATATTCTTCTTCCGTAACAGCTTTAATGTCTAAGATGACTAAATCTGTATAGGTTAAAATTTCCTCATAGTTTCCAATTCCAACTCCTGATGTGTCAAGAGCGGTATGAAGATTGATTGCTTTGCATTTTTTTAAACAGTCAAGAAGAAAGTCAGGTTGCATCAAAGGTTCTCCACCACTAAAAGTAATGCCCCCATGTTCATAATAACTACTATTATTTTGAGCTTTCGCCACTAGTTCATCACTGGTAATTACTTCTGCATCTTTTAAAGTCCAAGTTTCAGGATTATGACAATACAAACACCGCAATTGGCAGCCTTTAAGGAAGACTACCATTCGAATTCCTGGGCCATCTACAAGGCCCATGGTTTCGATAGAATCAATATAGCCTTTCATTACATGGTTCCATGGAAGGTTCTATTAATAACTTCTAATTGCTGTGCTTTACTCAAACGATTAAAACGAACGGCATAACCTGATACACGAATAGTAAGGGTTGGATATTTATCTGGATTTTCCATCGCATCTATTAAGGTTTCACGATTTAAAACATTGACATTTAAATGTTGTGCTCCACGGACAAAATAACCATCCATAAGATTTACCAAGTTCACAATTCTTTCTTCTTCGGTATGACCTAACGCATTTGGGACAATAGAGAACGTATTAGAAATTCCATCTTCACAACAATCTCTATAAGGAATCTTGGCAACACTATTTAAAGAAGCAATCGCCCCACTTTCATCTCTTCCATGCATTGGATTTGCTCCTGGTGCGAATGGAACTCCTGCTTTTCTTCCATCTGGAGTAGAACCTGTCTTCTTTCCGTAGACTACGTTAGAAGTAATCGTAAGAATAGAAAGAGTTGGTTTTGCTCCTTTATAAAGAGGATGAGACGCTAATTTTTGATAGAAAGTCTTCGCTAATTGAACACCAATTTGATCTACTCTATCATCATCGTTTCCATATTTAGGGAAATCCCCTTCGATTTCAAAATCAATCGCTACCCCGTTTTCATTACGAATTGGTTTTACTTTCGCATATTTAATGGCAGATAAAGAATCTACAGCAACAGAGAATCCAGCGATACCGAAAGCCATTAATTTCTCTGGATCGGTATCATGTAAAGCCATCTGTCCTGCTTCATAAGCATATTTATCATGCATAAAATGAATAACATTCATGGCATCTACATAGGTCTTTGCCACTTTATCTAACATCTTATCATAAACAGTCATTACTTTATCGTAATCTAAGACCTCATCCATCATTTTTTCGAATCCTTCAACAACGAGATCGCCTTTTACTTCATCGACACCACCATTGATAGAATATAAGAGAGCCTTGGCTAGATTACAACGAGCTCCAAAGAATTGCATTTGTTTTCCAACAGTCATCGCTGATACACAGCAGGCAATTGCATAGTCAGAGCCGTGAATTGGTCTCATCTCTTCATCGTTTTCATATTGAATAGAATCTGTTAAAATAGAAATTTTCGCACAATATTTCTTAAAGTTTTCTGGAAGATTTGGAGACCATAAAATAGTCATATTTGGTTCTGGGGCAGAAGACAAATTAATAAGAGTATGTAAATAACGGAAAGAGTTTTTCGTAACAAGAGACTTTCCATTCTCTAACATTCCTCCGATAGATTCTGTAACCCAAGTCGGATCGCCAGCAAATAATTCATTGTATTCTGGAGTTCTTAGATGTCTTGCAATACGCAATTTAATAATAAATTGATCGATTAGCTCTTGAGCCTGTTCTTCTATTAAAACACCCTCTTCGATGTCTCTTTCAACATAGATATCTAAGAAAGTAGAAGTTCTTCCCAAACTCATAGCCGCACCATTATTTTCTTTAATAGCAGCTAAATAACCAAAATACGTCCATTGAATTGCTTCTTGTGCATTTGTCGCAGGATTACTAATATCGTATCCATACGTAGCAGCCATAGCTTTTATCTCATTTAAAGCATTGATTTGTAAAGAAACTTCTTCTCTTAAACGAATGATATATTCTGTTAATTCCTTTTTTTCTAAATGCAATAAATCTTCTTTTTTCTTTTGAATCAAGAAATCAATTCCATAAAGAGCTATACGGCGATAATCCCCAATAATTCTTCCTCTTCCATAAGCATCTGGAAGACCTGTTAAAAGACCTACATGTCTTGCTTTACGAACATCACTAGGATAAGCTGCAAATACCCCATCATTATGAGTTCTACGATAGGTATTAAAATGTTTCTTAACCTCAGGATCTAATTCGTATCCATAAGCTCCTAATGCTTGTTCCACCATACGCATACCACCATATGGATTCACAATTCTCTTTAAAGGGGCATCGGTTTGTAAACCAACAATTACTTCGTTTTCTTTATCAATATACCCTGCTTCAAAGTTATTAATACCAGAAACACGAGAAACTTCAACATCTAGAATTCCTTTTTCTAATTCTTTCTTTAAAAGATCCTCACAGATACTCCAAACCTTTTTTGTTTTTTCTGTAGGACCTACTAAGAAAGAATCATCTCCTTGGTATTCCTGATAGTTTTCTTCAATAAATTTTGCAACATCAATAGAGTCCTTCCAAGTATTTCCCTTAAAATTTCTCCATGCTACATCATAATTATTCATTTTTATACCTCCTGTTCAACCCATTCATTATATCATATTTCAGAACGAAAATTCAATGATTTTTGCCTTTCTTTTTGTACTCGTTTACACTTATAAAACATTCCGTTTTATGTGCTCAATTCCGCCCTTTTCTAATCTAGAAATTTGAGCTTGACTAATCCCTAATTCTTCACTTAATTCCACCTGTGTTTTCCCATAGACATATCTAGATTCAATGACATATCTCTCTTTCGATTTTAATTTTTTCATCGCCTCTTTCATACTAATTCTCTCTTCTAAAGAAAAATCTTTTCCTTTTTTATCTTCTAATTGATCACATAAATAAATGACATCGCCTCCATCATTATAAATCGGTTCAAACATACTTACTGACTCTTTTAAAGAATCTAGAGCCATAACAACTTCATATTCTTCTAACCCTAACTTTTCACTTAACATCGAAACACTAGGTTCTCTTCCTAAATCTAATGTCAATTGTTCTTTTAAACGAGAAATTTTATATGCCAAATCTTTAATACTTCTAGAGATTCGAACACTATTGTTATCCCGAAGATACCGTTTAATTTCTCCTAATATCATCGGAACTGCATAAGTTGAAAACTTTACTTCATGGTCTAAATCAAAATTATCAATCGCCTTAATTAGCCCAATACAACCAACTTGAAATAAGTCATCCATATTATCGGTTCGATTATTATACTTTCTTAAAATGGATAAAACCAATTTCAAATTTCCTTCAATCAACGTTTCCTTTGCTTTGGCATCTCCCTCCTTTACTTTTTGAAACAAAAGAATCATTTCATCATTTTTTAATACTGGAATATCCGCTGTATTCACGCCACAGATTTCTACTTTGTGACGTGCCATAATATCTCCTTTCTCTTTCATAATGAACCAATCGAAAGAATATTATTCCTGTTAAAATCTTTCAAAGAACTCTTTTGACAATAAAAAAAGCCTCGCTTCTATTTTTTCATAGAAACAAGGTTCTTTTTTTGATCATTATTTATTTTTTTTGATTCGTTTGTTCAATAAACTAGCTAAAGCAGCTAATCCAACACCTAAAACACCAAATCCTAAAACGTATAGAAGAATACTAGACTCTTTTTCCTCTTCCGCACTGTCTTTTTCATGAGAATTACTTTCTGGTTGAAGGGTACTATTGCTTGATGAATTCTCTGAAGAAGAAATATTACTATTAGAATCTACAGAAGAACTGTTAGAATCACTAGAAGGTGTAGAATTGGAATTCGTACTGGAATTTCCATTTGTACTAGGCTTCTTGTCCTGATTCGAATTTTGATTGGACTCAGGAGTTACATTACTATCGGAATTGGAATTCGAGTTCGTGTTCGTATTTGATTCCGTATTTGAATTTGTATTTGTATTCGTGTTAGAATTCGTATTCGAATTAGAATTGGTATTTGTATTCGAATTCGTATTGGAGTTGGTATTGGTATTAGAATTTGTATTAGAGTTCGTATTGGAATTCGTGTTAGAGTTACTATCATCTGGTTTGGAAGGTTCCTCTTCTTTTACTTGATAAACAAAAGAAGAAGATTTTTCCAACGAACTAATTAAATCTTTAGAATTCCAAGTATTATCTACGATTTTTAAAGAAGAAATGCCGATAGAATACTCTACATTTTTCTTAGAAGTCGTAGAAAATTTTATCGTACCTAATACCAATTCTTTATTGTCGTTTAATAAATTATGAGAAGCACCAATTCCTCCAGTAACAACGCGAACCGTTAAGGTTTGTTTCTTAGAATTATAAAAGTAGCTTCTTACAAAATTACTTTTGGTAATTTTTTCACTAAAATTAAAATCTTCTACAGATACATTCCCATCGATTTGATAAACAACTTCAATTCCCCCAACAAAACCTTCTTCAAAATGGATACTAGTTGATATCGTACCATTAGCAGTTTCCGAAAAAACTTCTTTTTCTTCTGCCTTTACATTTGGAAGAAAGCAAAATAGGGAGATTGCTACTAAAAGTGTAAAAATAATTCTGTTTTTCATGTACTACTACCTCCCTATTTTGAATTATCTAACGTAACATTCTTTAATTGATCATACGTTGGTAAATGACTAATGGTTTTAGATGTACTGGTAATTCTTTGTCCGTCATTGGTTTCTGCGTCGTTTACTCGATACAAGTAAGCACGAATGGCAGAAGTCTTTGATAACATTTCTTCGTATTGAGCCTGTGTCATCACATAAATCCAACTACCCTCTGCTACTTCATAAACACTATTATCAGCATTTAACTCAGCAAAGATAATCTGATATCCAGAATAGATTTTCTTTTCATCATTTGGATCACCGATCGTAACTACATTAAATCCTGGATTTCCACGATAAGTACCTTTTATAATAACGGAACCAGCTTTAATCTTACCAACAACGTCTCCATCATCATCTGTTACAGAATCATCACATCCATCTTTTAAATAACAATAATCTTCTGTTAATTTACCAAAGGCTGGAACATCTTCTGATTCCATATCGATATCAATATTGTCTCCTGGAGGAGCAATTACATCGATTTCTGCTCCAGAAAGGCCATTCTTGTTGCCATCTGATTCAATTTTTACATAGGCTACATCATGATACGTCCAAAGCTGAGTTTGACTAGTAGTTCCTTGACCCATAAAGTATACTGTCTCTTCTGGTTTTTCAGGAGTTACTTGGAAAGTACCAGTTCTAGCAACAATCCAACTACCGTCTTCTCCCGTTGAACTAACAGAAATCTTATAATTTTTAATTGTATTATCAGCTAAGGCACCATCTTCTACGATAGCACGGTATTTAATACCACTAATAGACATTGGATTATTCAAGTTAATGATGACATAAGCGTTTCCATTATCAACACTTAAACTTGGTCTATCCGTTGTCTGATTCAACGTTTTGATTTTTTCTGTACCTTTAAATCCTGTCTTCGTATCACCGTCGATTAAATGATTAACCTTTAAAGCAGAGAAATCTACGTTTTCGTCTTCGTAATCAACATCTTCGCCAGCTTCTTTGACATTAGAAACAATCGTGAATGTGCCTTTTTCAACACTACCATCATGGCTAATCTTGATCTCTTCTAATTTCGCACTTTCTGTCTTATTTAGTAAATAGTCATAAGCAACTACTTCATAAGTATAAGCACGATTGTTCTCCGCACCAATATTATCCACAAATTCATGAACATCGCCTTCTACGAAGCCGATAGATACTCCATTTCTTAAAATTTCATATCCTAAAATTTTATCTTCATCCTGATCTACTTCAAACGTTAGAGTAACTCGTTTATCCTTGCTGCTAGCAGTTGTAATTTGAGCAGTTACTTTAGTATCAGTAGACATTCTTTGGTTGGTCTCTAAACGATATCTTCTTGCTTTATCATTTAGATAGTAAATAGCTCTTTCTTCTTGTGGAAGTTTGAAACTATCGATTTCGGCAATTGCTTCTTCGCTTGCCTTAATTCCCCAAGTCGCAAAGAAATCTGTTAAATCGTATCCTGCCGCTTTACTAGCAAGAATGACTAATAAATCATCTTTCTTAAATTCTGTTTTCTTTTCATAAGTTCTCGTCAAATGATTGATTCGAGCATAAATAGAATCTTGATCGGTAAAAGTCTTTTCATCATCGTACGCTAAATGTAATTGCCAATACATCCCTAACGTAACAAATACATTTTGTGGTTTTCCAATCGTGTGAGAAGTGACTTTATCATAAATCTTTTCATAGATTCCACTATCCTCTAAACGAGAAGTATCTTTATCATTACTTGTTTGTGCTAACAAAGCATAAACGTTATTGGTAACCTCAGCGTGTACTAGAGATGATTGATTGATTTGGTGACCAATCTCATGACTAATTCCCCAACCAAAGTAACCAGTTGCATCCTCTGTATTACGATGTGCTTGAACAAGTCCAGCGATAGAACCATATTCAATTCCAATATGATATCCACCCGCATACATGAATGCTCCATCGAACATCTTCATATAACGAATATTAATACGTGCTTTTGGCATTTCATCTTTTGGATCTTCAGCATTTTTAGAAAGTCCTTTCTGACGATAGAACATTTCCATCATCTCATCAAAGGCTTCTGTAGATTCATAAAGACGTTCTACTCGTTGGTCTAATGAAGTTGTTCCAGAATATAGGGCATTTTTAACAGCAACAGCAGAAACAGACCATAAACCATGTGTCGTAACAATTTCGGTTGCTCCTAAAGCACTTTTGGTCGCTTCGAATGTTTTACCCTCTTTTGCATACATGTTAGGCAATGCTTCCACATAAGCATCAAGAGTTTCAATATATTCTTGAATAGCAGCTTTTTTAGAAGCTTCATCTGTTAAGCGAGAAGTATCTAACATAGGAATTTTCGTTCCACCACTTACTCTTATCTTAACAGGATTATTGACATCCGGAGTAGAATTGAAACGTACATAAACGCTTCCACCACTTTCTCTTAAAGAGCTTTCAGTTGTTACCTCTGGAATATCAATAATATTTTGTCCTTTTTGTAAAGTGATTACTTTCTTATTCCAAGCACTTGCTTCGGCATAGTACTGGGTAATCATGACATCTACATTTACTTTTCCAGTAGATCCTGCATAAATGGTAATTTGATCTCCAGGTCTTACGGCAATTCCTAAAGGTTGATAATCACTAATCGTCATGGCAAATCCTAAATGTCCATTATAGCTATTAGAGATGTTAGGATTTAATTCTATAACATCATCCAGTTTTTCATCATTTAGAATTTTTTCAGCATATTCCAAGTCATTTAAGACAGATTCTTGATAAGGACTATATTCTCCATTTTTCTTCGTATTAGCACGTGTCCTTAATTGATCAATCATAGTTTGCGTAACACCATCGGCAAGTTCAATTCTAAGATCATCTTTGAATAATGCCTTTACATCATTTACTAAAGAATCATAGTGATAGAATTTTACTTCTGAAAGGATAACTGGTTTTCCGTTACTTGCTACCGTTAAACCGAATTGAACAGCTTTTGCTGTAATTGGTTTTTCTAGTTTTACAACATAGTAATAACGTCCATTAACATCCTTTTTTCTCGTGATTACGGCTGGTACTTTTATTTGGTTAGCTTTTGTGTATTCGCCTTCACTACTCCAATAGTAAACAGCAGCATCTTTATTGTCACCATATCCACCTTGTTTGTATTGATATGGCCATGTATCTGGTACTGTTAAAACAAATTCATCCATTTCATAAGCTTGATCTAACTCAATAATTGGATATCCGGCATTGTCATTATAAGTACCTACTGTCCAGTCATTATAAGACCAATCGGTTTGAAAATCATCATCCACCAAAGCCCACTTATCATCATTCGTATAAGTTCCTTTCGTAGAAATAATGTTTTCAATATGATTCGTTTTTCCAGTTGTACCATTATAATCATTAATGATACCGTATTTAGGAACAATAGCAGCTCCTGCCTCTAACACTGTTGTCGTGACAATTGCTGATTCATCTCCCTCTCCATTTGGATTATTTCCAGTGACATATGCTTCATAAGTAGCATTTCCTTCTAATCCTTTTAATGTATAAGAAGGAGTTTTTAATTCCGAAATTTTTGTCCAATCGGAATCTCCCTGTTTCCGATAATAAAGATTATACGTAAGGGTATCGTCCATTGCTTTCCAACTGTAAACAATACCACCAAAGGTTGCTTCTCCTTTTACCATATCTGGTGCTGGAGGTTTTCTAGAAGCTTTTGGACTAGCGACAATTTTTTCGCTCCATCCACTTCGCCATTCCTGGTTAGCAGCTTGAACCTTTATCGTATAGTTTTGATAGTTTTTCAAATCTTCAATCGTAAAACTAGTAAACGTTGTCTGAAAAATTCTATCTATTTTTGGACCTACAATCGAAATCTCATATCCTGTAACATTTTCAACAGGATCGAAAGTAACCGTTAATTGTTCACTAACAGACTCATCTACTTTTACATTTTTTGGTACATAGAATCCTTCTGGCTGTTTTGTCTTTAATTTTACGTTGTTTAGGAATTCTACTTTCGCAATTTCTGCTAAATTATTTCCAGATGTCTCTGTTACTTTGATTGTAACTTTCTTAACAGCTACTTGATTTTTTAGAGAAATAACAATCGTTCCTTCACTAACTTCCTCGGTAAATAAATGAATTCCTTGAGAAGTTGGTGTATCTTTCGCGGAATATTTGTATTCCTCAGTTCCCTTTTCTGTTTCCACGAAAAGGGTCATTTCGGTTGGAGCATTATCACCAACACCAATCCGAATCTCACTCATTTCAATAGCAGATTCTTCTTTACCTGCTAAATCCATCGTAAGATTGATAGGGTTCTTTTTACTAACTTCTTCCCCATTAGCTGGTTTTAAAGTAACCGTTCCTTCTTCTTGGAACAAATCGCTTAAAGAACCTTCTACCGTAATCCCAGTATCCTCAAAAGAAACTGTTTCAGGACTGATAATCGCACTCGTATTTTCTATCTTTACACTCTTAGAAGTGCCTGTCAAAATAGCGGTGATATAATTCAAATCCGCAATGTCCACTGTACCATCTAAGTTTAAATCATAATCCTCTTTTCCAGTATCAATTGCCTCCATCATGAGATTACTATCTGTTTCATCAACTTTGCCGTCTTGGTTCATATCTCCAATTTCAAACATTCCTTTTTCATCGGTAACACTAATTCTCTTAGAGAAATCATCAAGGGTTACTGGGAACTCATAAGTCTTAAAGTGTGTACCACTAAATTTTAATTGATATGTTCCTTGATTCAATGAATAAAGGTTAATGCTGAAATAAACGATATTGTTGTTATAGTCAACTCCACTGAGCAGACTTCCGTCATTACCACGTTTGGTTGCTACGATGCGAATGTTTTTTTGTTCTCCTAAGGTAATGGTGCTTTCATAATATCCATCTTTTGCTGATTGAATATCATTTAAGTCAATAGTAGCCGTATTCTTAGAACTATCCATGATTGTAAATTGGATATTATTCTTTTCACGGTTACGAATAGGAAGTACTAATTGTGTTTCTACCTCAATATTTCCCTTTGGTACATAATTGCTGAAATCTGTAAGAATCTCTGTAGAGCTTGATGGATTGGAATCCAAGTCACCTAGAGCAATAACAACTACCGGTGCAAAATTGTTGAATAATGTTGCCACTACCAATAATAAAACTGATAGTTTCTTCATTATTTTTCTCATAAATCCTCCCTTCTACAATTCTATTATATATTAGAATGTACTTGAAATCAATAAACAAATAGAAAGAAAAAAAGGATTTTTTTGACAGGATTTGGATTGTCTAGAATGGAAGATAGATTTAGATATGATATAATACTCTCAGGTGATAATATGATCTCTAATGGCATTGATATAGTAAACCATAAACGCTTCCAAAATTTTCCTCATTTAGAATCGTTTTTAAAAAAATATTTTACAGAAGAAGAAAGAAAATATATTGAAGAAAGAGATAGGAAAGAAGAAGGAATTGCTGGTATCTATGCCACCAAAGAAGCCTTCTTAAAAGCTCTCCATCAGGGAATTTCTTCCTATTCTTTACAAGAAATTGAAGTTCTTCATCACAAGGAAGGAGATCCCTATATTGTTCTTCATGGCAATATAAAAAAAGATACGAATATAAAAACCATATCCGTATCCATCTCCCATGATGGAGATTACACCATTTCATCGGTAATTCTCTTCCTGTAAACTTTTTCGATAGAGACGATAACACTCCCACCAAGATTTATATTTTTCTTCTTCCCTATGATCGGTTAAAAGGCCGGTCTTTTTTAAATAATTTCCTAAGTATTGAGAGACTTTGATAGAACCCTCATAATTCAAATGTCTGCCTTTATCTCTCGTCTCCTTCGTCCAATCGATTCCTACTGGATTATCTATATTTAAATCCAAAAAAGGAATGTCTTTATCTTCGATCAATTTTTCAATTCCTTTATGTTTTCCCATATTCCAAGTTCCCATATTTGGAACACTCAAAATTACTAACGGAATCTCATTTTCTTGACATAATTGCCATATCTTTAAAAAATACTCCGTATTTTCTGGATTGATTTCTTTCCTCTTCGTTTGCGATGACATATAATTTACTTTAGTTCCTGGTTCAACTTTTGGGATGTATTTAAATCCTTTATAAATATTTTCTTTCGTATAAGGAACATCTTCTCCTAGAGAAGAAAATAAATATTTTTTCCAATTGTTATGGAACTTTTTTAAGAATAAAAATTTTGAGCCTAATTTCTGAATGTCATAATCCCATTTCAATTTCGTTGTATCTCGATAAAGCATATCTGCCTCTAAAATAACGAGTTTAGGGTGTTGCGTATCGATTGCCACTTTTAAATATTGATATCCTTCCCTAGTTAACTGAGCTGCCTTAGCACAATCAAAAACAGTATATCCATAATCTTTCCATATTTCCATTGGAGAAATAGAAGAATAAACCAAACTATCTCCTAAAGCGATGACGTCAATAGTATCTTTTCTCTCCCCTAAAATATCATAAATAGAAATGTCTGCCACAGTATACTTATCCATATTATATTTGGGTGCTAAAAGATAGGAGACAACAACAATTTGAACTACCAATAGTACCAAAAACAAAATACTTTTTCCCATATTTTTCATATAATCACCTAAAAATCCGCATAAATAGGTTCTACTGGCTCATACCCTGGACCATAAGCACCAAAGAGGATGACAGACATAATAAGAGCATAATAAATAATCCAGCGAAGAGAAATCGTCTTCAAGCTAATTTTTTCTCGAATCGAAACGCCTCGTTCTTTAAGAAAGCTAATGAGAAAGACTACTCCTAAAGCAATCAGTAAAATCAAATAATCTTTGCCATCTAATCCAAGATGAAAGAATTCTGTTTGAAATTGTTGCAAATCAAAATGAGTAAAAATCCGCTGAAGCATTAAAAATCCGTCTGATAAAGTATTGGCTCGGAAAAACAATTCTCCTATAAAAACCAAAAGACACGTTTTTCCAATTTGAAGAGCATGATACCAATTTGCTTTTCGATGAATAGAGAATTTCTCGCAACCTAAAGAAATCCAAGGTTCAAAAATGTTTCCCAACATCAATAACGTAAAATGATAATAGCCAAAGAAGACAAATTGCCATCCTGCACCATGCCATAAGCCATTTAAGGACCATACAGCAAAAAGAGCAATTGCCCCCATTACCAACGCAGAAACACGATGATTAAACTTCTTTTTGAAAAAAGAAGATATTTTTTTAACAGGCTGTGAGAAGGATACTGGATAGAAAACATAGTTTTTTAGCCAATTTCCTAACGTAATATGCCATCTAGACCAAAATTCAGAAATATTTTTAGAAAAAAATGGTTGTCTAAAATTTTCAGGTAATTTTATCCCAAAAATTTCTGCTGATCCAATGACAACATCCATTGTTCCCGAAAATTCCATATACAATAAAATGGTATAGAAAATTGCTCCAAACGCTAACGTTATTCCTGAATACTGAAGAATATGATCAAATGTTAACTTGACGAAAATATTTAAGCGATCGGCAATGATACACTTCTTAAATAACCCAAAGATAATACGTTGAAGCCCAAAACATAAATTGTGATAACTTAAGCGAGTTCCTTCATAAAGACTATCTTTAACTTCTGGATAGCTAGCAATAGGTCCCTCCATAATCGTTGGAAAGAAAGACAAATACAATAGCATTTTAAAAAGATTAGATTCTGCTTCTATCTTTTCATGATAAACGTCCACAACGTAAGAAATTGCTTGTAACGTATAAAAAGAAATGCCGATAGGAGCTAAATGTTTCACGAGACGAATACTAAAATCAGCATGAAAAATATCGAATAAAGCATTTCCTATACTCGCAAAGAAATTAAGATATTTAAAATAAAATAAGAAGGAAAAATTAAAGAGAATTGTAAGAAGAAGAAGAATTTGTTTCTTCTTCTTTCCTTTCTGCTTTATTCTTTTTTTCTCTTCTTTTTCCATTCCTTCTACTTTTTCTTTTGTAATTCTATCGATTCTTCTCATACCTAAACTAGAGAAATAAATGGACAAAGAAGATAGAATTAAAAAGAAAATTAACTTTTTACTTATCCAAAAGAAAAAGAGATAACTAGCCACCAATAAAACCAAAGGTTTTATCTTTTTAGGCATGATCCCATAGACTAAAATTACAGCTGGTAAAAAGAAAAATAGATATTTAACAGTAAAGTAAGACATTATTCTTCCTCTTGTAATCTCTCAATAAGCTCCCATATTTTCTTTGCTGAATTAAAGTTAGATGGAATGATTTCCACAGTTGGTATTTGAACATCAAACGTATCTTCAATCTCACTTACCAGTGATAAAATGGTTAAAGAATCTAAATATCTTCCATCTACTAAATTATCACATGTCTCATAATCTACTTCTGGTTGTAACTCCTCTAAAATTTCTACTAATTTTTCCATAAAACACACTCCTCTACTGATTATTTGGAAAATTCAACATACTTGTTGGAACAGCGTCTCTTACCAAAATGGTCTTGCCATTTTGATAGAGAATAATTTTTGGTAAATCTCTGCTTAAGAAAAGAGAAATTCCTTCGGTACTAGAATAAGCACCTACATTCTTAAAGATAAATACATCTCCTTTTTCTAAAACAGGGGTTTGTAAATTCTTAACTAAAATATCATTAATGGTACAAAGAGAACCACAAAGGTTATAAGAAATCTCTTTGCTCTCCCGTTTAGGAATTCTTTCATAATAAGGAATTTTCATCGCCATCGTCTGGCCATAGTAAACTAGTTGATGAATTCCACCATCTAAAAGAGCATAATTTCCATATTGATTTTCTTTGATATCTACTACTTTGGTAAGATAAGATCCACAAGAGGCAGCAATACTTCTACCAACTTCTAAGGTTACCTTATACTTAGGAATCGAATCTAGAATCTCTTTTACCTGCGTAAAAAATTCCTCTTCATCAAATTTTTCTCCTTGAAAATAGAAAATCGGAAAGCCTGGTCCATATTCAATTTCTTGCATCTCTAACAAATAATCCGTTTCTAACTCCTCTGCTACTTTTAAAACAGTATCGATTTCTTTTTGAATTCGTTTCATAGAATGTTTCTGCGTACCTGAGAAATATTCCAACCCATCAATGGTTATCCAGGAAGAGGAATGATGACTAACAAGGTCTTTGATATCCTGTTCACACATCCCAAACTGGTTACCACTTGTAAGACGCAATAACACATGAATTTTGCGATGATACTTTTTGGTAAGACGATCTAAAAGCTCATACTGTGTTTTAGATTCCACTGTATATTTTAAAATATCATCATACTGAGAAAGCATAGAGGAAAGAATTTTCTCCTCTTTATAAACACCAGAAATCACCATTTTTTGATGAGAAATGGATAGACGATTACAGATATCAAATTCTCCAGGACTACAGATTTCATATCGATCAATTTCCTTTTCCAAAGCTTTCGCAATAAAAGTATTTGCTTTGACAGCATACACTAAATCATAGCGAGGTCCAAAGATAGTCCGTAATTGTGAAACACGCTTTAAAAGACAATCGATATCATATACATAACTAGGGGTTCCGTATTTCTTCACGATTTTATCATACGGTATCATTTTATCCCTCCCTACTTTCCAGCAATTTTTTACGATCTATTTTACCGTTTTTAGTCATAGGAAAGCTTTCTTGAGGAATCAATTTTGTTGGAATCATAAAAGCTGGTAAGGACTCCTTTAATTTAGCGTGTAACTCCTTTTTATCAATAGAACCAATATAAAATCCATAGAGTTTTGCTTTTTTCTCATCAAATAGGCAACAACTTCGGATAACTTCCTCTACATCCATCATCGCTTTTTCAATTTCTTCTAGTTCAATGCGATGACCAAGATATTTGATTTGAAAATCTTTTCTACCCGTAAAAATAATTTCCTCTTCTTCATTGTAGTAACCCAAATCCCCTGTTCGATATAGATACTCTATATAATTCGGTTGATTAGGATTCTGCACAAAATGAGCATTGGTCTGTTCTGGATTATGATAATAGCCTAAACCAAGTGCAGTTCCTACTACACAGATTTCCCCAGAGACATTAGGGCAATGAATTTCTTGATCGGAAGAATCCAGCAAAAGAACTCTCTCATTCGGGAATGGCTTACCAACCGGTATCTTGTCCTCATACTTTCGATTTCTATCAATGACATGATAAAGACAATTACAAGTAATTTCGGTTGGCCCATAAAGATTGATAAAAGTTGTATGAGGAAGATGTTCCATCCAAATTTTTAGATGTTTTAAAGGCATAACTTCCCCACTAAATAGAATTTTTTGAATAGTCTTTGGAACCCGATAATCTAAACCGTGAAAAGTTGTCACCAAACAAAGAGCGGATACCGCCCATGTTAACGTAGTAACTTTATGATCACACAAGTAATCTAATAACAGAGATGGATTCGAAAAATAGCTTTTGGGAATAATGACAAGGGTAGCTCCTACTTTAAAAGCAGAAAAAATATCTTTTACAGAGACATCGAAATCAAAAGGAGCTTGATTTCCAATGACATCGTTCTCCTGAAAATGAAATAATTTTGTAAAAATATCAATAAAATCAATGACAGAGCGATGAGAAATAACAACCCCTTTAGGAACTCCTGTTGAACCAGAAGTAAAATTGACATATAAAGGATCCGTATCAATATGTTTTTTATAATTTCTACGGAGAACATCTTCGTCCAAAACACCTTGTTTTAAATCGGAAATTTGATAAACTTCTAAGTCAGAAAAATATTTAGAAGTTAAGGATTGATTTTCTTCATTCGTAATTACGATTTTCGCCTGAATCGTCTCTTTCATCTGTAAAATACGATTTTCTGGTAACTCAGGATTGATTAACGTATAAAAACAACTCGCATAAATACTTCCAAAAAAAGAAATTAAAGCATCAATTCCTTTGTCCATAAAAACAATAACAGGCTCATTTACTAACTTCTTACCAATAAAAGAGCCAACTATTTTACTTGCTTGGCAAAAATCTTCATAGGTGATTTGCTTCTCTTCTTCGATAACAGCAATTTTATCTTTATATCTCTTACTAGAGATTTCTAAATAGTCTATAACGTGATACATACTCCTCTTTCCTTTTCCACTTTTTTAACCTAGATATTATTTTACTACGTAACAATAAAAATGACAAGGTAATTTCTTTTCTATTTATAGGATAGAAAAGAAAAGTGACAAAGAGATGACTTCCACAAAAAAAGTTCAAAGATTACCTTTGAACTCTCTCTCATTTTTATTTTGCTCCACAGTTTGGACAGAATGAACCAGGTGTTTTTGGTGATCCACAATATGGACAAGTGCTTTGATTTGATCCTTGTGGTGCCCCCATAGGTCTTTGTGGCATACCAGGTTGCATCATTGGTTGACCAGCAGGAATACTTGATTTTGCTTTCTTCCACAAAAGGATTCCTAATACAATAGAAGCAATAACAGCAACTAAAGTGATATAGAAACCATATCCAAATTTTACATAGCTGTTAGTCATATCCATATCATTGAAGAAATCAATGGCTAGAATAACACCACTAACGATTTGAAGAATAGTTGAAACAAGATATTTTCTAGCAAGAAGTAGGACAATAGCAACTACTCCTAAGATGATTAGAAAAACACCGTCAGCCATCTCACCATTATTAGAAATGTAGTTAACACTCTCACTATAGCCGAATGCACTAGCTGTCATGTAAGGTAAAAAGCAACCAATAACCATTACAGCAACAGCGGCTATAAAGCCAAAAAATAGTCCTTTCAATTGTGGATTTGTTGGTAATCCAAACTTTGCTCCACCAACGTTAGCATTTGGTTGTGGATAACCACCCATCATATTCATTTGATTGTTCACTTTTCTCACTCCTAATCTATACTCACATTATAAAAAAAATTATGGTATTTGTCAATCACTTTTGTGATTATCTTTTGAAGAATTTACCCTACCTAAAATAGGTCAATAACAGTATATGTCATGATGAGAAAAAAGTTTCTTTTCTTTTAAACTCTTTTATTTAAAACAATTTTGGGGATTTTCGCTAATTGGTCAAAAGAAGTAATTCCCCTTCTCTCTAGTCTCCTTAACATTTCGTAAAGAATTAAACTAGTACCCTCGGAATCGTAATCGGCACGATGATGCTTATCTTCTTCCCATTTTACTTGATAACGATTCATAAGAGCTGTTAAATTATGATATCTCTCAAATGGCTCTAAATACCTAGACATTCCTAGGGTATCTAACACAGAAAAATTAAAAGCTCCTAATGGATATTTAAAATAAGCCATCTTCAAGAAAGATAAGTCAAAATTAGCATTATGAGCCACTAAAATATCATCCCCAACAAAGGAAATAAATCGTTTGACAACTTCCTCTTCTTTAGCTTTTCCACGCACCATTTCATTTGTTATATTCGTAATTTTTATGATTTCATCTGGTAAATCTATTCCTGGATCGATCAATTCATCAAAACGGTCAACGATTTCTCCGTCTTTTACTCTAACAGCTCCTATTTCAATAATAGAATTTCCCTCTTTTGGATTTAGACCTGTTGTCTCTAGATCAAATACAACATAGGTAGTCTTTAATAAAGATTCCATAACATCACTCCAATAAAAAAAGCCAAAAGGTAGGCGTCAGTTAACGATTAAACCTGTTCTACCAGGTGGGTGTCTTGTTTCAAACTTTAGGATTCCCTGATTTCCAGGGTATTCAACACCGCTTGAATACGCTGACTCCCAATACGTTAATTAGTAGGTTTTTCAATAAAGACAAACCGTACCTTCTAGCAATTTAACTATATCATGTTTCCGTGATATTGTCAACTAAAACAAATTTTATCTTTGCCTATTACTCTGATACAGAGCTTCCACACTCTACACAGAATTTCGCATTTGGAAGAAGAGTTGCTCCACATTTTGGACATTTCTTTTCCTCTTCTTTAGGGGCTGGTTCTTCTTCTTTTTTCTCTAGAGAAGCACCACAGTTAGAACAGAATTTTCCGTTGGATACCGTTCCACACTTTGGACATGGCATACCTGCTGGTTTGCTTTCCACAGTAGTTTTTGAAGTTGCATAAGGATCATAAGCTTGTTGACTACCATTCGTTGGATTGGTAAATGCATTTTGCATTACTCCACCAGTCATTCCCGCTGTTCCCATATTCATCATACCAAGGCCCATAAAACCAGTAGCTGCTCCATTCGCATTTCCGGCAGCTGCTTCCATGACATCAAGAACACGTCCTTGTTGCATCATAGAGTTAGCATTATGTTCGTATTCTTTAATCTTAGCATTAGATTCATCGTCTAACGTAACAGACTCTACTGCAAAACCAACTAATTTTACACCACGATTACGAATTGGTTCATCAAATACCTTTTCATCCATAATCTGTTTAATCTCATCCGTATTACTTGGTAATTCCAAAACAGGAACTTTATGGACACTATTTCCTAATTCATTCAACACATTTTGGAAAACAGCTCTTACCTCTGATGAAATTTGATCAACTAAATCTGCTTTTTTAACAACATCAGCAGTACCAGCAAAAGTTCTCATGAAAATAGCTGGATCATAAATTTGGAATGTGTATTTTCCAAAACAACGAACTTGTACTCCTAATGGCATAATAGAACCAGTCATTTGATTAGGAATAGCATGTGACCAATCCTGAAAAGGAACTGGAGATGGAGTTCCAAATTTATTGTCTACAATTTCTTTTACATTAAAATAGAATACTGCTTGTTCTTTTGCAGGTGTTCCATTATATGTAAATCTTTGCCACATTTCTTTAAAGACAGGGCCAAATTGGCCTCCAAAGAAGGAAGGAGAAGTCGATTGATCAAACGTATACGTTCCCTCCTCAGCTGTCGCATCTACAACTGCTCCTGAATCATAGATAACAGCGACTTGTCCTGGTGCGACAATAATTCTACTTCCTTTCGAAATTTGACCACTTTTGGTAGTTTGCTTTACCATAAGGGTATCTTTATCCATGCTGTCGCATTTAATCAGATCTTCCCATTGATCAGATAGAGTTGATCCAATAGCACCTACTGCTGCTTTAATTAAACCCATAAAATATACCTTCTTTCTTAATATTCTTGATAGGAACTACATTCCCATGATTTTAAATTAACTTCCTGAACAGCAGAGCCACAATAATCACAATACTTGTGGCCCAATACGGATATTGGAGCTCCACAATTCGGACAATTAATCGCTAAAACTTTTGCGTCCCCTACTTTGGACTCATCATAGATATAAATGAATGTACATCGATAACGAGTTTGACGCTTAGATTTTGTATCACCTTCGATAATTTTATCGTTCTTTTTCTTTTGATAATAATATTCTAAAGAAGTGGAGACTACAACAGTAGCAATCCCTTCTTTTTTCTCATAACTATAAAGAGAAAATTTATGAAAAGAAACATCATCATAAGTAACTTGAATAGAAGCTTGTTGATAATCTTCGACAATCTTATCAATCCGATTTTTAAGAAGAAAACAAGCATCTAAATTGGAAGTTTCTAAGTTTTCTAACGCACTAAATACTTTTCTTAAAATCTCCTCTGTCCTAGCATACAATTCCTGTTCATTGAAGGTAGGAAAATCTGCTTGAATCGTAGGAAGTAAAAGAGAAGTCATACCAGAAATACTTCGCACACGTTCCTTATCCTGATCTTTCATTCGTTGAGACTCTTCCCACATCTGTTTCAAAGACTGCATTGGAAGTCCTGATTTTTTCAAGGCTCGTCTAATTTTCCAATAGAAAAAGAAAACGAGAAGGAATAAAAACAGAACAATCCCAAAAAGGACTCCCAGAAAAATCGCTAAAAATTTCATGTCATCACCTAAAGTTTATATCCACAAATAGGACAAACCTTTTCATGAATAATATCAGCACCACAAACAGGACATTTTTTAATTTCTGGCACTGCCTCAGGAACAGAAGTCTCTGGCATTTTATCTGGTAACGGATAAGAGGCAGGAGTCATTGCTTGACTATAATTAGGAACTCCTCCTGGTGCTGGATAAGCAACGTTTCCATAAGTTGGCATCATGTAAGGCATCTGTGGATACATAGGCATAGGGCCATAGACCATTTGAGGATAAGGATAAGGTTGCATGTTCGGATCAGTTGGCATATAAGCAGGATAAGGAATATAATTAGGACCTGCAACTGGTTGTGGTGTCGCTCCACTAAGAGGTTGTTCTTCTTGCTCTTGTTTGTGCAATCCCATCGCTTCTTCTTTGGTCATTTCCTTTTTCTCATTAGCGTATTTATTGAAATCATCTTCTTCCATAATTGGAAGATCATTAATACTTTTTTCTTTTTCTCCTATAACCGCTTCTGCTACGATAGATGGCATAACCGTTTCTTCATCCGTAGCTGTTTTTGCTTGTGGAGTAACATCTGGGCGATTAAAAACACTAACTGGCAAAGCCTCTGGTTCAATAACACCGATATTCTCCACTTCATCTAAAGAGATTTCAGGAACAGTTTTCTCCTGTTCGGTAATACCTGGTACCTCAATTTCTTCTGGAACGATATCTTCGAAATTCATATCTGGAGCCGCAGCAACCATAGGATCCGCCGTTTTAGCTAGATAAGGATCAAATGGAGTCATATCTTCTACTTCTTCTTTTTTCTCTAAAGGTCCCTCTTCAACTGGAGCTCCAATTGGAACAGGACTTGGTATTTTTACTTCTTCTTTTTTCTCTTCTTCTACTAAATGATTATATCGATAATCATCTCGCTTATTAATAGAAATAATTCCCATCTCTTGTACGGGTTCTGCCTCTTCTAGGGCAACATCATGAATCACGGGAAGAACTTCTTTCTCCTCTTCTACCTTAACTTTTTCTTTTTTTTCTTCTTCTTTGGTTTCTTTGGGAAGTTCTAAAGACTCTTCCTCTACCAAGTCTTTTAATGAAGTAGCCTCGTGATGACTCGCATTCCCACTTTGATCATATAAACTATCATAATCAAACGTCAAGTCATCAGCAGTTGGTAAAGCTACTGATAAATCTTCTACCTCATTATTACTTCCTAAAACAGCTACCATATCAGGATTTTTCAATTTTACATCTTTTTTAGGAATAGAAATTGTTCTCTTTCGAACGGGAGCTATTTTCGCTAGCGTTGTAGGATTTAACGTGTAAGGACTTGTAATCTTAATTCCTTTTACCTTTACCGCTTCTAAGTGAAATTCTTCTTCTGGTTGTCCTAAATCAATAATATTTGCACCCAAATTAATATCCCCATAGGCAAGGGAAGGATAAAAAATAAAAGGAAGAAACATAAGGCCTAATTTCATAATGATTCCTTTTTGACAATAAGTACCTAATTTCCATCCGATTAAAAAAGTTAATAAAAAGAAACCTATCACATTGACAAAGGGAACAAAAAGAAGAATACCCATCCAAACAGGAATTTCTAATAATTCAAGGAGAAAAAGTACATTATAAAAAGGAATAAAAGCTTTCCAAGGAGACTCATGAATTTTCTTGAAAATAAAAGCTAAAGAAACGATTGTAAGCACTACATAAGTAACTACTACAATACTGCATAATAAAATATTTTCTTTGACAATATCAAAAAACATATCAACTAGTTTGCTCATACTTTTCCCCTATCTATCACACTATTATTAGTGTATCACAAATTAGTATCGAATTCAATAATTAAGAAAAAGGAGATGAAAAAGAAAAAACGGATTTTTCCGTTTTCTCTTTCTTTTTTATTTTTCTAATGAGATATGGAGTTCTTTTAGTTGCTTTTCAGAAACAACATTAGGAGCTTCACTCATCAAACAAGAGGCACTGGCTGTTTTTGGAAAAGCAATAACTTCTCGAATATTTTCAGTACCTGATAAAAGCATAACCATTCTATCAAGTCCAAAAGCCATTCCTCCATGAGGAGGAGTTCCGTATTTTAAAGCATCGACAAAGAAACCAAATTTTTCTTGAATCTCTTCTTCTGTCAATTCCAAAGCCTCAAACATAGTAGCTTGAACATCTTGATTGTGAATACGAATAGATCCTCCTCCTGCTTCATATCCATTGATGACAATATCATAAGCTTTCGAATAACAATTGGCTTTATCCGTCATTAGTTTAGAAACATCCTCATCTTTGGGTGCGGTAAAAGGATGGTGACAAGCGACATATCGATTTTCCTCTTCACTAAATTCAAAAGATGGAAAATCAACAACCCACAATAATTCATAACGATTAGGATCTATGAGGTGAAGATCATGTCCTAATTTAAGACGTAAAGCACCTAAACTCTGCTTTACTATTTTTTTCTTTCCAACAACCATGAAAACAAGATCATTTGGTTCTAAGGATAAGGTTTCAATCAAATTGTTTTTCTCTTCTTCTGTTAAGGCTTTCGCAATACTTCCCGTTAATTCCTCTTCTAATTTTAAATAGATTAAACCACTCGCTTGATAACTTTTTACAAAATCTGTTAATTTATCAATCTCTTTCCGAGAATATTGGTTCGCACAGTTTTTTGCAACAACGGCATTAATGATTCCGCCCTCCTCTAAAGCAGATTTTATGAAAGAAACTTCTGTATCAGCAAAAAGATTCGTAAGTTCTTGGATAGGCATTTCAAAGCGTAAATCTGGTTTATCAGAACCATAGACATTGACAGCTTCATCATACTTCATTCTCCGAAGAGGAAGTGGAATATCTATCCCTTTAATCTCTTTAAAAATGGCAGCTGTTAAACGTTCTCCTAAATCCATGACATCTTCTTCTTCGACAAAACTCATCTCCAAATCGATTTGGGTAAACTCCGGTTGTCTATCAGCCCGCAAATCTTCATCACGGAAACATTTCGCAATTTGAAAATATTTCTCCATTCCTCCAACCATTAATAACTGTTTAAAAATCTGAGGAGACTGAGGAAGAGCATAAAACTTTGAAGGATTGACACGGGAAGGAACCAAATAATCTCTAGCTCCCTCTGGTGTCGATTTACAAAGAACCGGTGTTTCAATCTCTAAAAATCCTTCTGCATCTAAGAAACGTCTTGTTGCCATCGTAACACGATGTCTCAGAATTAAATTTTCCTGTAAAGATTTCCTTCTTAAATCTAGATATCGATACTTTAATCTAGTATCCTCTAAAGCTGTTGTTTCTTCGCTGATTTCAAAAGGAAGATCTGAAGCTGAGTTTAAAATTTCTAATTCTTCTAAAAGGACTTCAATTTCGCCTGTCGCTAATTTTGGATTAGGATTTTCTCGTAAAGAAACTTTTCCAATTGCTCTTATGACATATTCGTTCTTCAAAGTTTCTGCTATTTCATATGCCCTATCACCAGGCTTTACTACTAACTGGATAATCCCACTTCGATCTCGTAAATCTAAAAATAATAGTCCTCCTAAATTTCTTCTTTTGGCAACCCAACCGTATAATTCTACGGTTTTACCAACATTCTTTTTCGATAAACTCGCATTTTCTATTTTTTTCATAATACCCTCCCAATAAAAAAATCCTATAAAGATAGGGACGAGATAACCCGCGGTACCACCCTACTTCATAGAATTTCTATGCTCTTTTTCTTTAACGCAGAAATACGTTTATTTAACGCTCGGTGTCTTCTGCTTTCTCTTTTTCTGATTTGCACCAACCATCAGCTCTCTATAAAAAAGTAAAAAAGCATACTCTTCCCAGCAAATAATAACTTTATTTTAACAAAAAACTACTTTTCTGTCAATCGCCTTAAAACATCCTCTTTCGATAAGAGTTCTTGTGTTCCTAAACTCATATCTTTCAAAGAAACTTTCTTTTCTTGAATTTCTGTCTCGCCAATGACAACGACATAAGGAATGCCCAAACGATCCGCATATTTTATTTTTTGTTTCATTCCTTTTTCCTGATAGTATACATCTGTTTTAATCCCATGATTTCTAAAATAATTGGCTACCTCTAAGACATACGTATTATTGGTTTTATCCATCGGAACAACTAAGATTTCACTAATTGTTTTTTTACCGGATTGAATAATACCAGCCTCTTTTAATTGATAAAAGAGACGGGTAAGACCAATAGAGATTCCAATACCAGGTAGAGCTTGATCCGTATAGTAGGTAGCTAAATTTTCATATCTTCCTCCAGAACAAACACTTCCAAGACGTGGATAATCATCTAAAATCGTTTCAAAAACAGTTCCTGTGTAATAATCTAATCCCCTAGCTATCGTCAGATCAATTTGATAATAAGACTCCTCAATTTGGAAATCCTGTAAGGCTTGAAGAACTTCTTTTAATTCTTCTATTCCTTGTACATAAACCTCATCTTGAATCTCTAATTGTTCTAAAGATTGCATCTTTTCTGCATTCGAACCTTGGATCTTTAAAAAATTCATAATCTGATCCACTTTCTCTGCAGAAAGTTCCATTTTCAAAAGTTCTTCCCGAACAGCTTCTTCGCCAATCTTATCTAATTTATCAATGATTCTTAAAATATCTGAAGAAGTCTCTAGAAGACCTAAGCTACGGAAGAAACCATTCAAAATTTTACGGTTATTGAGGCGAATGGTAAATTTTCCTAGTTTTAACTTTTGAAAAACATGATAGATAACCATAGGAATTTCCGCATCATAAATCAAGTCTAAAGATTCATTGCCAATGATATCGATATCACATTGATAAAATTCCCGGAAACGTCCTTTTTGAGGTCTCTCACCACGGAATACCTTACTAATCTGATAACGTTTAAAAGGAAAAACTAAATCATTATAGTGCTCTGCTACATAACGAGCTAAAGGAACCGTTAAATCAAAGCGTAACGATAAATCGGTATCTCCTTTCATAAAACGATAAATTTGTTTTTCGGTTTCTCCTCCTGCTTTTGCTAATAAAACCTCTGATAGCTCAATCGTAGGAGTATCTAATGGCAAGAAGCCAAATTGTTCATATCCTTCTCGAATCGTATCTACCATCTGATTAAATAAAATTTGATCTTGTGGTAATAATTCTAAAAAACCTGGTAAGGTTTTTGGGGTTACTTTTTTGTTCATATAAATCCTCTCTTTCTATAATTTGTTTTATTAGAAAAAGAAAAAATGTCGAAAAAATACCTCATAATATTGTTTAATCCACTCTTTTATCATCTAGCCACCACCTATTTTACAGTATAACTTGTTTTATTTTATTAGTCAATCCTCTTCTGCTTTCCTTTTTCGGTCTCTAAAATCTCACTAATAGAAATACTGATTTGTTCCAATACCTGATTTCTATCTGTCTCAGAAGGAAACCAATTCGTCTTTTTGCTACTACCATTTTCATAGTAAATTCCATAATGTGGAAAATAAGGAAATAACCGAAATCCCTCGTCTATCCTTTCGCCATAGGGAAACGTGGATACTAATGTATATAGATCAATCGTCCCTAAAAATAAGGGATAGACGGCATTTTGAAAAGTATAATAGAAATCTTTACGAATGTCTAAAAATTCCTCCGGATGATTCCCTACGTATAATCTTTTTTCTCGTTTGAGAAGAGGATAGCTCACTTTCTCTTGTAAATCATATATATATTCCATTCCATAATTACTGTAGAAAAGTTTATCGTAATCTAAAAAATACATTTCTTCTGCTTCTAACAATATTTCAGAAGAAGACTTTTCTATCAAAATAGCAGAACGACCTTTTTCTTCAATTCGATACTGAAAAGAAAATAAAGTTTTTTTTCTCTTTTCTGGTAAAGTTCCAGAAAGAACTTCACTAATATTTATTTTTCTTGCACAAACTTCTCCTGTCTTATAATTTATAACAGAATAGTTATCTGAATTTTGAAGGAGCTGTTCCAACTCTCGATTACAATCTTTTACCACAACAAGTTCATGATCCTCATCATAAAAACATTGAAAGTGATAACCATAATTTTTAAAATATTCTTCTAACACTTGAGCCGTTGAAAAAATAGAGAAACGTTTAAATTCTCTATTGGAAATCACTCTATTTCGCAATTCTAATCCAAAAACCGGTTCTATTTTTAACATTCTTTTTCTTCCTTTTGCGTCCTATTATATCATAGCTATTTCAAAAAGACAACAAAAAAGAGATTAGTCTGATTCTTTACTGAAGTGATAAAGTAAAAGTAGACACATAAAAAGAATGTGATCTACTTTTATTTTGTTATAATTAAATAAGAAAGGA
>CANQTT010000010.1 GCA_947626855.1 uncultured Bacilli bacterium | reverse complement strand
GGATGACCTTCATCATCCTCTATAATTAGATTCATTTATCAAATTTATTGTCTACCAACACTATTTGACAAAGAACCATTTTAATTACTTTTTTTGTTTTAATTGCGAAGAATGCGAAGAGCATCTTTTACTTGTTTTTGGTGATTATCAAAACTTTTCGTAAAAATTTGATGAATGTTCTTTTCTCTACTCTTCTTCTTACTATATTCTTCTTCAAAAAGTTTATTCATCATTTTTTTAAAATCCTTTTCATCAATAGAACTTTCCTCGACAAATTGACGAACAAACCCTTCTAAATATTTTTTTAAGAAGTCTAAATTGGTCTCTTTCAAAGTATTCGATTCCAATAGAAAACATGCATTCATAAAATAAGGAATCAAAAAATCTTCTTTTTTTCTCTCCCTCTTTTTTTTAGAAAATGCTTTTTCCAAAATCGCATAATTCTCTAAGAAATCAAAAACTTCCAATAATTTGCGATAATCTTCATTTTGAGCTTGAAGAACACTTCGACGAATAGGTGACTTCACAAAAGAAGCACCTTCCATCCTATTCACAAAATCACTCTGTCGTAATGGTTTTAAAAAGAGAATTGCTCTTTCTAAGCGTTCTTTCGTTGTGAGTTTACTATTTTCTTTCTTTCCCTCTTTTTTCTTTACCGTAATCGCTAATTGTAGTTCGATATCCTCTTCTTCTAAAGTAGTTTGACCATGCAATTTTAAAGTGCTTTCACCAGAAGCGATTTCTTGCTCTAAAAATCGTTCATATTGGTAGCGAAGAAATTCCTCTAAACGACATAATAAGGTATAAAGAAATCTACTCTCATAATGTTTTTTTAATTCTTCCATAGACAATAAAGAATAAGGAGATTCAATCACTTTCTTTAGGATGGGCAAATAGCGTTCTATGACTTTAAGCCAAGAATAATCAATTGGAAAAAACTTTTGAGAAGCCTCTAGCTGCATATCTAATATCGTATTTTTTTGAAAAAGATCATACCGATTCATCGGAAGCATCATCAAACAATCTAACCATTCTTGATTCATTCTTCACCTTCTTCCCATAGAATAAAACGAATTTTTTGTTCATCCAAGAAATGAGAATAAGAGCTATGAGATTCTAAGAAAGAAGAGTCTATCAAAAGATAAGATGCTTGGGAAAGAATTTCTTCCTCTAATTCCCCTTCTATATTTTTAAGTCCAATTGAAAAATGATCACTTTTCATTTTCTCTAAAATTTTTTTATGTCTTTTTACCTCTTTATAAGAAAATAAAAAAACACAACGTTTCCGAAACCCTTCATTTTGAAGAATTTTCTTTACGGATTGATAATAAGAATCTTTTTCTAACAGTTCCCTAAAAACGGGAAGAAAATATTGATTGTTTTCCTTTCGGAGAAAATCGTGCTGAAGATAATGCATTGATAATCTTTCCAAAGTAATTAAAAAGTGATTGCCATAAATCTCTTTTTTTTGATAGACTTGATGAACTTCTTTCGGAGAATATCGAGATAACATTTTAATCTCATATTCTCCTATTACTAAATAACCATTTGGATAATCTAATAACGGATTTAATTGGATTCGATACTGTGAATCCGCTAAGGCTTTAAAGAATTTCTGATAAACAGCTTCCTCTTTTTTTAAAAGCAAGGATAACTCTTTTTTTAAACTTTCTTTTTTCTCTTCCTTACAAGAGCCTAATTTATTTTGATATTTTTTGAAAAAAGATGTCAAATAGGAATTGTCTTTGTCCCCATAATGATGATCTAAATATTCTTCTAAAGAGAGAGATAAATACAAAAGATTGGAGAGTAGAATAACGGGTTTAATATCTTTTTCAATCTGTTCTTCCATATGATTTTCTTGATAAAAAGAAAGAACGGATAAAAGACTTTTCTTTAGGAGATTATCTTTCGAATTCTGAAGAGAAAAATAACGGTTTAAGGGTTCATAAGATAGATCTTCACTAGAATGGAATTGATCAAAATAAAGATTCGTTATTTTGTCTATTGTTTTTTGAAGCCTTACTTTTTCATCTACCAAATATTTCATAAAAAGAAGAGAAAGCCGAATGGTAAAAGCTTTTTTTCTTTCTATAAAAATAGATACCATATCATTTCCCATACAACCTCCTACTTACTATCTTCCAATAAAAAAGGATGAACCCTTTTTCTCTAAGAATGCATCCTAGCAAAACATTCTTCTCCTGTCATTTTCTTATCGGATAGAATTTCTTTTCTTCCATCAGAAGAAGAAATACCACAATATCCATCCCCATACAGAATAACACTCACAACTTCTTGATTTTCTAAAAATCCTATTCCTTGATATCCTTTCGAAAGTGTCTTTTCTATTTCAATAGGAATTTCTGTTTCTCCGTCATACCAGACTAATTTTTCAGTTTGATAACGATATTCTCCTTCTAGAGAAAGTTCTCTTTTTTCTGCATCTTTTTCTACCAGAAGAAGAAACTGGTTCAAATTCTTAGAAAAGAGATTTGCTTTAGAACTTTGAATCACATGTAAAACAATAGGACTTACGACAAGTGCAAAAATCGTTAAAAATGCAAGAACTACTAAAAGTTCTACTAGCGTATATCCAGTACTCTTCATGTGTTCCTCCTATCATCCCTTTTAGTATATCAAAAAGCATTTGTTTTTTCAATAAGAAAAGGAATAAATATTTCTACTTATTCCTTAATTTCGCTGTCATTTTGCCCTCCACTTCAGCAATAATTTTTTCAAATACTTGTGTAACTTCTTCATCACTTAAGGTCCGATTAGGATCTTTAAAAGTTAAAGAGAAAGCAATTGATTTTTCATCATCAGCGACATTTTCTCCAACATAGACATCAAAGACATCAATATCGGTAAGAAGCTTGCCACCAGCCTTTTTAATATGTCCGATAATTTCATCGGCTTCAGTTTCTTTCTTTACAGCAAACGCTAAATCTTTTTTAATTTCAGGATATTTAGAAGCTTCTTTAAACTTAATTGGTTTTACTTGCTTTTCATACATCTTTTGCATAGAAAGCTCTGCTACATAAATCTCTTCTTTCTTATAGCTTGGATGAACTCTACCAAGAATACCAATCGTCTCTCGATCTAATTTGATAATAGCACTCATTCCAGGATGCATATCCGGTAAAGTAGCTTTTTCAAAAGTATATCGATTCTTAAAGCCTAAATAATCTAATAAATTTTCAACGATTCCTTTCATACAGTAAAAATCACATGGAATAGATTTTCCTTGCCATCTATTGATGAGATAATTTCCTTCCATTAGAATAGCAACTTTACTCTCTTCTTCATAATTTTTATTATACGTTTTAGCGATTTCATAAAGAAGGATATCTTCTACATGTCTAGCTCGATTATACTCATATACGTTTAATAAAGAAGGAAGTAAACTCGTTCTTACAACCGCTTTATCTAAACTCATAGGATTTGGTAAAACAACGGCTTCTTTCTTATCATATTGGAAATGACTAGCCATTTCTGGACTGATTAAAGTATAGTTCTTAGTCTCATTTAATCCTAAAGAACGCAATCTCTTAGAAATTGTCTTTCTCATTCCTACATCTCCTACATAAACACCACGACGAGTAGGAACTTTAGGAAGAGTAGAAACTAAATTGTGATATCCATAAAGACGACCAATCTCTTCTGCAATATCATTGATATTAGGATCAATATCTAATCGTCTTCTTGGAATCGTTACCGTAAAGATTCCTTTTTTCTCTTCATAAGGAAAATCTAAACGCGTAAGTTCTGTTTTTACATCTTCATCTGTCAAAATAATTCCTAACAAGGTATTAATTTCTTTGGTTTGAAATTTTACTTTCTTTAATGTCTTATCTACGTTATCATGTTTTACTACTCCAGATAAAACTTTTGCTCCAGCATATTTTTCAAGAAGATGACAAGCACGATTTAAAGCAGCATCTGTATATTCATAGTTTAGTCCTTTTCCATACCGAATAGAAGCTTCACTCTTTAAATTAAGATTAGAAGCTGTATACCGAATACTTACAGCATCGAAAATAGCACTTTCAATTAAAATATTTTTAGTATTCTCATCTACTTCTGTATTTTCTCCACCCATAACACCAGCGATACAAACAGGCTTTTTACCATCTGTAATAACGATATCACTACTTTTTAAGATTCTCTTTTGACCATCTAAGGTTGTAATTTCTTCTCCCTCTTTGGCATCTCTTACTAAAATCTGATCTCCTAATTTATCTTTATCAAAGAAATGAAGGGGTTGACCATATTCTAACATGACATAGTTAGAGATATCGACTACATTATTAATAGGTCTCATACCAGCTGCTATTAATCTTTTTTTCATAAATTCAGGAGATTCTTGGATCTTTACATCAGAAACCATTTTACAAGTATAATAAGGACATTTTGGTGTCTTTACTTCTAACGTGATATGATTTTTAACATTTTCTTTGATAGATTTAAAAGAATCCTCTGGTAAGGTTACTTTTTTATTTAAGATAGACGCTATTTCATAAGCAAAACCAATATGATAGTAACAATCGTTATTCCGATGTTTATGAACGTCTAATTCATAAATCGTATCATCTGTTCCTAAGTAAATATTAGCATCTTCTCCTGGTTCTAGAGGAGAATCTACTTCTTCTATTCCTTTGGCATAAGTTTCTTCTGTCTTTTCCTCTACTCCTAATTCAAATAAAGCACAAATCATACCATTAGATTCTTCGCCACGAATTTTTCCGGCTTTAATCTCAAAGTTGCCAGGAAGAACACATCCAGGAAGAGCAACAATAACTTTGATTCCTTCGCGAACATTAGAAGCTCCACAGACGATTTGAACAGTCCTTGTTCCTACATCCACCTGACATAAGTGTAGATGATCACTATTTGGATGATCGGTACAACGTAAAACTTTTCCAATGACTAAATGATCGATATGTTTCGTAATGACCTCTTCTACATTAACTCCTGCTTTCGTAATTTTTACAGCTAATTCTTTTAAATCCTCAGAGGCAATATCTACATAATCTTTTACCCAATTTAAACTAATCATCTTTACACATCCTTTCTATCAAAAGTACTAGATTCTCTTAAATCTGTTTGATAGAATGTTCGAATATCATGAATTCCATATTTTAACATCGCTAGACGTTCTGCTCCAAAACCAAATGCAAAACCAGACCATACTTTTGGATCATAACCACAGTTTCTAAGAACATTTGGATGTACCATACCAGCACCACTTACAGTAATCCATCCTGTATGTTTACAAAGAGGACATCCACTTCCCTTACATACAAAGCAAGAGATATCTGTTTCTACAGAAGGTTCTGTAAATTGATAATAGCTTGGACGGAATCTCGTCTCAACATCCTCTCCAAAAAGTCTTTTCGCAATGACATCAAATGTTCCTTTTAAATCTGATAAACTGATGTCTTTATCTACTAATAATCCCTCAATTTGCATAAATTGATGAGAATGAGTCGCATCATCGGCATCTCTACGATAAGTTTTACCAGGACAAATCATTCGAATAGGCGTATTTCCTCCTGCTGCTAACATCGTCCTAGCCTGTACAGGAGATGTCTGACTTCTTAAAAGAATCTTTTCATCTTCAATATAAAAAGTATCTTGAGCATCACGGGCTGGATGGCCTTTCGGAATATTTAACAATTCAAAATTATATTTATCCTCTTCTATTTCTGGTCCATCTACTACATCATATCCCATAGACATAAATACTTCTTCTACTTCTTCAATAATCTTTTCCAAAATATTAGGAGCTCCACTAGGAATCATTGTTCCTGGTAAAGTCACATCTATGTTTTCTTGAGAAAGCTTTTCATTTAAAGCTTTTTCTTCCATTTCTTTTCTTTTTTCTTCTAATAATTCCATAGCTTGGTTCTTCACTTGATTCAAAGCTGCCCCAAACGTCTTCTTCTCCTCTTGTGGTAATTCTCCTATTTTGGCTGTTAATAGACTAATACTTCCTTTTTTTCCTAAATACTCAACACGTATAGCATTTAATTCATTACTGTCCGTCGCCGTTTTTACCTTTTGGGTTAATTCGGCTAATATGCTTTCTAACTCTTTCATCTTATCTCCTCTTTTCTACAAAAAAAGAGGTACCACAATAAGGACGAATAAAAATCCGTGGTACCACCTTAATTTATTATTATTTCTAATAATCTCAATGACTATAACGCATCACCGTCATAAATTTTCTTTTATAACGCTAGAAAGTGAATTCATAAAACCTTCCCTGTTCATTCACACCAACCATGAACTCTCTTTTGGTTCCTTTTTATTACTACTCTTTCATCATCGCACTCATTCAAAACATGCCTATTATAACATGGTTTTAGCCTCTTGTAAAGTCAATTGTCGTTTTGCTTTTAAAGATTCTTCTCTTTTTAATGCCTCTAGATAACATTCCCAATTACTATTATAGAGAGCTAATTTCTCAACAACTTCAGGTGTCATTTGTTGTTCTCGGTAATGATTAGTTAAATCATCCATTGCCCCAACATATTCTCCTTTTTTATCCATCACTCTTTGGAGTTCTGCCTCTGTATAATCCGCATAATAATCCTCTAATGCCTCTGGTTCAACGAGAGGACTTTTCGCTAATAAGTAATTTAAGACAGATACCTGTTTTTGTAATTCTTCTGCACTTACAATTCCTTGATTCACAAGAGTCTGAATCTTTTCCATCTCTTGAACAATTTCTTCTAAATCGTTTAAAGAAATATAACTTTTCGCTGAGAGAAACATAAAAGGAAGTTCTATTTCTGCGGATATTCCTTCTTCCTCTGGTTTCATATAAAGACCAAACATCAAATCACTATGATCCCTCATCTGTAACCGTACACATTCAAATAAAGTACTAAAAAGAGGTGTTTGTTTATCGTTTGGAGTTTTTAAACTCTTCAGCATTTGTTCTAAAACCTGTTGTTTTTCATCAGAAGAAAAATAAATATTCAAAACCGAACCTTCAAAACTAGCTCGATAGCCATGAATAGAAATCCTAGCATGACTCATTTCCCATAACTCTGTTGCCATTTGATTAGCAATCTGTTCTTGGTGGGGTTCTACTTTCATCGCAATATAGCCACCGTATTGATCATGACCCTTACAACAAGCATAGGTTTTCATCTCTTTACTATTTAGCTCATAGAGAACACTCTCCAAAAGAGGGTCTCTTTCCGAAAATTTTTTACATTTCATTCGCAATTCTTTAGAACTTTGAAAAGTCATTAAAGAGGAAGTCGTTATACTTCTTCCTAAAACTGTTCCAATTACTAACATTTTGGCTCTTCGCAAAGTTTCTCTTAACATCTTATTTCTCCCATAAAGGTCTTTCCAAATCTAGTTCTGTTCCTAAAACAGAAGAATGACCATGACCTGGATAAATCGTAATCTCTCGGTCATACTTTGTCATTTTTAAAAGACTTTTTTTCATATCTTCCATACTTCCTGTTGGAAAGTCTGTTCTTCCAATACTATTTTTGAACAAAAAATCCCCCGTAAACATCCTTTTTTCTTCAGCAAAATAGATCGTAATAGAATCACTTTTATGTCCTGGTGTAAGGATCACTTCAAAAGTAAAATTACCAATCGTATTTTGTCCTTCTTGTAAATTGGAATAGTCATAGACTTTATTGGCATCAAAGTACTCTAAAGCCCCCACATGATCAGGATGGTGATGGGTAATGATCACACCTACTACCTCATCGTCTCCTATTTCTTCCTTTATTTTAGGATATTCATCTCCTGGGTCTATGACAAGAGCTTGATGATCTTTTTTCAAAACATAACAGTTCGTATATAGGTATCCTACTCTCACAATTCCTAATTTCATTTTTCCACCATCTTACTTAAAATATCTTGAATCAATACTTCCTTCATATCTTCTGGTAAAGGAGCTCCTGCAGCATGAAAATGCCCTCCTCCCCCAAAGAAAGACGCAAAATGATTCACATCTACATTTTCTTTTACACTTCTAAAACTAATACTACGATTGATTTGAACAATCATAATCAAATCGACCGTATCCTTAAAAATTTCAGCCAAAGTATTCCCTACATGGCTTCGATATTGTTCGGCAAAAACAATTCCTACTCGGTAACCGGCTATTTCTTTTATAATCATTTGTTGTTTCTGTTCTTCAATATAATCTTCTCGTTGTTTTTTATCGATTTCAATCAATACTTTCTCTGCTTCAACAAAGTAAAATTCTCTATTTTTTCGCAAAAACTGTGTATAATTTTGAATAAATCTTTCATTTCCATAATAACTATGAATGGTTCCTAAATCATTGGCTTCTTCCACTCCGTATTTTTTCCATTCCCAGGTATCTAGTAATCTTACAAGACTTACCATATATGATACACTATTTTTTAAAAGATTCGGATTAGAATAATGCGTTAATAAATATTTATAATATAAACTCGTACCAGACTCCAACACATGATTTCTTTCTACGACGACTTCTGCAAAAGAATATTCATTTAAAAATAAATTACCGACATGGTGATCTAAAATCTGAAACTTATCTCGATAGGAAAGTTCCTGAATCATGGAAGCTGTTTTTTGAGAAACTCCTAAATCGGTAATGAATATTTTATCGTAAGAAGAAAAGAAATCAGTCTCTAATTTAGATTGAATAAACGCATCAACTTCACCAATATCCAATAATTCATAATCATAATTTGGAAACGCTAAATCTGTTAAAATAACAGGCATTACGCCATCTAAATCAGCAACATGTGATATCAAAAATACATTCATGCAATCCCTCTATCTATTATTTCCTTTACTGGTCCATAGGTTTTCCGATATCCCTCAATCAAACCATATTTCTGAATCGCTTCCAAATGCTTTTTGGTAGGATACCCTTTATGATCTTTATATCCATATTGAGGATATTTCTTATCCAATTCAATCATCATATGATCACGGGTAACCTTAGCAATCACAGAAGCAGCTGCAATACTAATACTTTTGGCATCTCCTTTAATAATGGAAAGACTAGGAATCTCTAACTCTAATGGCATAGCATCAATCAAAACATATTCTAATTTTACTTTTTTTTGAACTTCTGCAATCGCTCGTTTCATCGCTATTTTCGTAGCTTCATAGATATTCCACTGATCGATTTCTTCCGGAGAACAAGACCCAATTCCATAAGCAATCGCATGTTCTAAAATATAAGGATAAAAGGCTTCCCGTTTCTTTTCTGATAATTTTTTAGAATCGGTTAATCCCTCTAATACAAAATCTTTAGGTAAAACACAACAAGCGGTTACAACAGGGCCAATTAATGGTCCTCTGCCAACTTCATCGACGCCACCAATCAACGTAATTCCTTTTTCATACAATTCTTTTTCATACTGCCATAAATCCATAATTATCTCTCTCTAACAAATAAAAAACGATCTCTTCCTTGCATATCTTTCTCAACCCAAGCATGACTTTCCGGTAGATATCTTTTTACTCTTTCTAATAGTTTTTCTCCTTGTGTATCCCCTATTTCAAACGCTAATAAAAAAGAAGTGTTCAAATAAGTGGCACAATTCTTAAGAATTTCATCATAAGAAGCAAGTCCATCTTCCTCGGCAAAAAGAGCTAAAGAAGGCTCATTTTTTAAAACGATATCCATAACAGGTTCCTCCTTTGATAAATAAGGGGGATTTGAAATGATACAATCATACTTTCCCACTAAGGGATCTAACAAATTTCCTTCTCGAAAAAGGATATCGGCCTCATTCTTTTTAGCATTCCGTTTGGCTACTACAAGAGCCTCCTTGCTGATATCAACGGCTTCCATCTCACAATCTATCTTTTTTTTCAAGGTAATAGCAATACAACCACTACCTGTTCCAATATCCACTATTCTTGGGTTTTCAAACTCTTTTAAATAGGAAATAGTTTTCGAAACGAGTTCTTCTGTCTCAAAACGAGGAATTAAAACATCCCGATTAACCTCTAGAAGATAGCCGTAAAAATCTACATTTCCTACAATGTATTGAACAGGTTCTCCCTGTTCTAATCGTTTCAAACCTTCTTCTAATAAACTAGGATCGAGATATTTCTCCAAATACTTTCTATTGTATGCTTCGATTTCTCTCTCACTATATTCTAAACTCATGCAAAATTACTCTCCTCGTAATTTTCTAGCCTGATCTTCGGCAATAAGAGCTTCAATAATTTCCTCTAAATCGCCATCCATAACTTTCGCTAACTGCATAGTAGAATAGCCAATTCGATGATCGGTAACACGATTCTGTGGATAGTTATAAGTTCTAATCTTTTCAGAGCGATCACCGGTTCCAATTTTACTTCTTCGCTCACTTCCTAATTCAGCCTCTTGTCGTTCTAATTCGGCTTCATAAAGACGAGCTTTTAAGACTTGCATAGCCTCTGCTTTATTCTGAATCTGGCTTCTTTGATTTTGACAAGTTACAACGGTATTCGTTGGTAAGTGGGTAATCCGAACAGCAGATGGAGTCGTATTTACTCCTTGTCCTCCGTGTCCAGAAGCACAATAAACATCAATTCGTAAATCACTATCTTTAATGTCAATGTCGATATCTTCCACTTCTGGCATCACTAACACGGTAGCGGTAGAAGTCTGAATTCTACCTTGTGATTCCGTTTCCGGAACACGTTGAACCCGATGCGAACCACTTTCGTATTTCAACTTGGAATAAACGTTATCGCCCTTTACGCGAAATTCAACTTGCGAATAACCTCCTGCCATTCCCTCTAAAGCATTAATTTCTTCTACTTTCCAACCTTGACTTTCAGCATAATGGGTGTACATTCTATAAAGATCTCCCGCAAAAATATTCGCCTCATCCCCACCAGCTGCTCCTCTAATCTCAACGATAACATCTTTGCCATCATTAGGATCTTTAGGAAGAAGTAAAACTTCAATTCTCTCTTCTAATTCGCTTTTCTTTTTTTCTAGTTCACCATATTCTTCTTTGGCAAAATCCGCTAACTCACTATCTTTCATCATAGCTTTCGCATCTTTCATATCCGAAATTACCTTTTTATACTCTTGATAAGCCTCATAAGCATCTTTTAAGGACGATTGTTCTTTATTTAAATTCGTTGCTTTTTTAATATCTGAAAAAACTTCTGGTTTCATCAATTCTTCTTGCAGTTCCAGATATCTTTTCTCAATAACCTCTAACCTTTCAATCATAATCTCACCCTTTCACGTGCTAGTATAGATTATACTATAAATATAGGTTTTAAGCAAGAAAGAACCCTTGCTTCCCTATCTAAAAAAAGAAAACTTATCTCTTTGATAAGTTTAATTTTCTTCTAATTCTTCTTCGCTCATGACTACTAAATCATCTAAATCATCAGAATCATCCTCTAAGGCATCCGAATCATTAACAGCATCAATATCTTCTTCAAAAGACTCCTCTTCTTCCTCTTCTTCTTGGGAATCCTCATCGTCTTCTTCCTCATCATCATCGGCAACAACGATATCAACAACATGTCTATCTTTCAAATCCCATTCCGCATTTTCTAACAATAAAAATCTTTTATCGGTTGTAAGAGAAGTATAAAAATCCCCTATCTTACTAGAATAATCACTTTCTGACAATCCTAATAAATCACAAATTTTATGAAAAATGAGAGAAGTATTCATCGCTTTTTTATTCTCTAATAAAATCATTTCTGTTAAATCCGTGTAGGAAAGTAATTCCAAATCCTCACGTTTTAAATTTTTTAAACTCATAATATCCTCCATCTATCTACATTCCTGTAGGTATTTTTATAACTAATAAAGATAATAATTCTTTAATCATTCGATTCGTAAGGGTTAAAAGAAATGCCCAATCTTTTTGTTTGATAACATCCTCTAATCCTTGCATATGATTGTTCTGATAAAAGGCATTCGCTAAAACGCAAATATCATATACATAGTCCGCCAAATAGCTTGGCATTCTTGACTCTACAGCATTTTGAAAAACAATTTCAAATTCCAGTAGTTTCAATCGTAAATCGCGATCATAACTATTATATATACGATTTCCTATTTTATGCGTGCCAATGTCTATGTTCTGAATAATTTTATCAATTCGTAAATAGGTATAAAGAATATAAGGTCCTGTTTTTCCTACTACTTCTGAGAACTTAGAGATATCAAAAATATAATCTCTTTCCCAGTTGTTCGATAAATCAGCAAACTTTAAAATAGCATTTACTAAGATATCGAGGTCTTCTTCACTACGATTTTGATTGCTATCTTTCTTCGCAATCAAAACATCTTTAGCCTGTTTTAATAAAGACTGAAGTTTAGGAGAATCTCCATTTCTCGTTTTAAAAGGTTTCCCATCTAAGCCATTGACCGTTCCATAACCTAAATGTTCAAACGTTTGGTAAGGAGCAATGCCCGCTAAATCACAAGTTCGAAATACTTGTTCAAAATGGAGAGCCTGCCTTAAATCTGTCACATATAAGATTTTATCTGGATGATATTTCTCCATTCGATCAACAATGGTTGCTAAATCCGTAGTGGCATAGAGATAAGCTCCATTACTTTTCTGGAATACCAAAGGAGGAATCTCTTTTTTATCTGTACTTTTGGAAACATCCACTACCATGGCTCCTTCAGACTCTTGCAGTAAATTTTTTTCTTTCAGTAGAGCCTCTGTTTTAGGAATATGAAGATAAGCATCGCTTTCTCCTAACCATAAATCAAAGGAAACATCTAAATATTTGTATAATTCTAAAATATCTTGACAAGATACTTCTCTTATTTTTTGCCAATATTTTCGATACTCTAAATTGCCATCTTGAAGCTCTTTGGTAATCTCCGCACAAGTCTCTTTTAACTCTGGAGATTCTTTGCATCGTGCATTCATGGCCGGATAGATTCGATCTAAATCAGCAATTGTAACATCTTCTAAAGCTAAATTTTCTTCCTTCATGCCATAGATAACTTCCCCAATTTGGAGTCCAAAATCTCCTAGATGAACATCTGCAATAGTCTTATGGCCAGCATAAGATAAAATTCTTTTTACAGATTCTCCAATAATAGCTGTTCTCATATGTCCTACATGAAGAGGTTTCGCTACATTTGGTCCTCCGTAATCTAAAAAAATTGTTTCTTTTTTGGCTGGTTCAGGAATTCCAAAACGTTCTTTCTCTGACATATTCTCTAAAACACGATTGATGAATTCCTCGCTGAGTGTTATATTGATGAATCCTGGAGGAACACATTCTATTTTTTTAAAATAGGAAGAAAAGTCTGTTCTCTCTTGAATTTGCTTGCAAATCTCTGTAGCAATTTCAACAGGACTTTTATGGAGAAGTTTTGCTAATTTAAAAGCTTCATCACATTGATAATCACATAAATCTTTCCGATTAGATAATATAATCCGAACACTTTCAGCTCCTATATTCATCTTCGCAAAAACATCCATAAAAATTGTTTCGATTTGTTCTACTACCATTTTATCCTCCTAGTAATACAAGGAAAATTCATAATCTTCCTTCTCTAATTGATAAAGAATGAAAAGTTCTTTTTTTTCTATTTTGAATTGTTTCAAAATAATTGGTAAATCCATTTCTCGTTGCAGAAAAGAAACTTTACCAAAGGAATTGCCTTGTTCGAAGTATAAAAGGATTTCATACTCCTCATTTCTTCTTTTGATTGTAACAGAATTTTGGCCAATGTCAACCGTCATTTTAAAGGAATCCCAAAAGAATTGAATTTGTTTACCATTTACCAAACCGATACCCTCATAAGAAGTGATGTTTTTCTTTGTTTTTAAAACCATTTTAATGTTTTTTTTAGCCATAACATCAACTCCATGACATTATAGCATACTTTCCTATAAAATGCACTCATATTTTTTTATTTTTTTTGGAATACTAAAAAAAGGAATGGAAGGATACTATGAAGTTACGAAAAAAGCTATTAAAATTCGGTCTTTTTGTTTTTCTTATCGCCGCTCTTTTTTATTATGGAATTTATTTCTACGCAAAATACATGACAAATTTAGTGATTGAAAGTGCGAATGAATTTTATTTCTATGACAAAGATGGAAAGTTAGTCGAAGGTCTCAGTGATAAATGGGTATCCCTAGAGGAAATATCTCCCTATGTTTTAGATGCGACCATTGCGGTAGAGGATAAAAATTTTTATCACCACAATGGCTTTGATTATTTACGGATTTTAAAATCTTTTTATATCAATTTAATTCATCGAAAAAATCTTCAAGGAGCTTCGACCATTAGTCAACAACTCGCTAAAAACTTATTCCTATCCTTCGAAAAAACGTGGGAGAGAAAATTGAAAGAAGCTTGGTTAACAGTCCAATTGGAAACCCAATATTCTAAAGAAGATATTTTAGAAGCCTACTTAAATACTATTAATTATGGTGGCATCTATGGCATTGAAAATGCCAGTAAATATTATTTTCATAAAAATGCCAAGGATTTGACACTAGCAGAAGCTTCCATATTAGTAGGAATTCCAAAATCTCCTTCCAATTACTCCCCACTTGTCAATCCCGATAAAGCAAAAGAAAGACAAAAAATGGTATTATCGAGTATGGTGCAGCTAGATATGATTACGGAAGAAGAAAAAACACAAGCTTTAGAAGAAGATTTAACCTACTACGGAACGTTACTAGAAAATGAATTAAAAACGCTTATGTATTATCAGGATGCCGTTATGCAAGAATTAAAAACCATTGATACGATTCCCCCTACCTTTTTAGAAACAGGTGGTTTAAAAGTATATACTTATCTCGATTTAAATGCTCAAACTATTTTAGAAGAAGCTATGAACAAAAACATTAAAAATGATGAAATTCAAGTAGCAGCCATTATGATGGATCCAGAAAATGGACACATTCTAGCTCTTACCGGAGGAAGAAATTACTCTACCAGTCAATTTAATCGAGCCATCAATGCCAAAAGACAAGTAGGATCAACTATGAAGCCTATCCTCTACTATGCTGCTTTAGAAAATGGGTTTACGGAATCAACAACTTTTACTAGTGAAAAGACAACCTTTGTCTTTTCAGAAGACAAAACCTACAGTCCCGCCAATTATAATGATCGCTATGGAAACAAAAATATTACCATGGCAACAGCAATCGCTTACAGTGATAATATCTATGCCGTAAAAACACATCTTTTTTTAGGAGAACAAGTCCTAGTAGATATGGCGAAACGATTAGGAATTTCCTCAGATTTAGAACCCATTCCTTCCCTTGCCCTCGGTAGTGGAGAAATCTCTCTTTATGACATGGTACAAGCATATGCAACATTCGCCAATCTAGGATACCGAGTACATGGAAAATTAATCTCTAAGGTAGAAGATATGGAAGGAAATGTTTTATATGAAAACAAAGAAGAAAAAGAACCTATTTTAAATAGTGATTTAGTTTATATTCTAAATGAGGCTTTAACAAGTACTTATAACTATCAATTTATCGATTATAACTATCCAAATTGCTACGATTTAACGTCTAGTCTTACTCATAAATATTCCATTAAAACAGGAACAACCAAAAGTGATCACTTAATTTTTGGATATAATCCTAATATCGTTGTAGGAATTTGGAGTGGAAATGATGATAGTTCAGAAAGTTCTATTAATAATGGAACCGATCTACGTTTCATGTGGCGAGATATCGTAGAAAATTACTTAGAGGGAAAAGAGGTTTCTTGGTACTCTATGCCAGAAAACGTCGTAGGTGCTTTGGTAAATCCCATTACAGGAGAATTAGTAGATACCCAAGATCAAAAGGCAACTATGTTTTATTATCTAAAAGGCACAGAACCCAGCTATCAAGAAAACCCCATAGAGGATTTAACTCCACAAGAAAAAAGCGAATAACAAACTCGCTTTTTTTACTTCTTACAGGAAAATGGCTATTCCTTTCTAGATTTTATCGTATAAGTATAATATTGATCTAATTGCATTCCAAACCAATCTTTTACAAACTGTAGAGATTGCTGATAATACTTTCCAACCTCTTCTTCTGGGAGGGACAAAATAGAACCAATTTCTTCTAGACGAAAGAAATTTTGTTGATAATATCCATATTTCAAAGATAAAAATTGTACATATTTCGCATCTTCTAAAGGAACTTTCTTTACGATATCAAGATCGTGTAACAATTGATCTAATTCCGTTGGCGGTCTAAGCTTTCCATCTCGGATAGGAAGAAGAAAACTCTCTTCTTGCGAAGATTGTTCAATTGGAACAGGATTAAGCTTCTCTTCTTGCGAAGGGTGTTCAATTGGAACAGGATCAAGTTTCTCTTCTTGCAAAGGTTTTTCAATTGGAGCAGGAGTAGAATTTTCTTCCCTAGGTGTAACTATCTTTTTACTGATAACCTCAGAAGAAATAGAAGCTTTAGAAATCTTAGGAGTCTCTGCATCTCTCTTCATGTTCTTTAACTCCGCTAAAATACAACTTTGAAAATTATTTTTTCCGTCATAATTTTCAATGGCATTGGTAATCGCTAACTCTACTTGCATATCCACTTTATCCGTTTCATATTGAATAGCTCGAAGCATCATTTTAGCAGCAGAGGCGTATTGAGCTATCATAGCGATTTCTAAATCGATATTTCCCTCTTCTATCTCTTTTCTAATTTGAAGGAAAAATTCTTTTTCTACAAAGAAAGAAGAAAAGATTTCCCAACTAATTCCATGCTCTTTCTGATAAGCTTCCGTAGAACGCTCATAATAGGTTCTAATCTGATCATCTGCTACTAAAGCTAATAATTTTTCATACTTCTTTTGAAATCTAGAAACTGCCAATTCAATCGGATAGACGATAGGCATATCAGGTGCTTTTCGTTTATTCTTTTTTCCCATGCGAAGTCATTCCCCCTAACTTTTTCTCATAACTATCTTTTGCTTCCTCAATCGCTTGATCAAAAGTCTCTTTTAATTTAAATAATCCTCTTTGACAAGCCTGACGAACTTCTTCTTCCGTCATGCCTAGTAATGGAGCTATTTCGGAAGGAAGCATCTTTTTATTTCCAACTAAAGAAAGTGATAAAGCAGTAATAACAGCTTCTTCTAGAGAAAGTGTCTGCAAAGCTTGCTGAAATTCTTCTCGTTGAAGATAAGTACGAAGCACTTCATAATCCTGTTTCGTAAACTGCTCTTGTGGAATCGGAACAGAAGCCAAAAAGTTATCCAAAGAAGGACTAGATACACGGAAAGTTGGACTTGGAACTAGTTCTTTCTGAATAGAATCTGAAATGCCCTTTCCAGCAGCTATTACTCGTGCCATTTTTGGTAAAACAACTCGGTGCAAATAAGTTCTTTCTGAATTTGTAATCGTTCCTTTCACTGGTTGATGATAATCCTCTCCATATAAACGATCCAAAATTGCTTTTTCCTTTGGAAGAAGAGTAGAAATCGCAGCATCGACAGCTTGTTCACTTTCCTCCTTAAAATAAATATAAATCGTTTTTAAACTTCTTCTCGTTTTCTTTTCTTTCTGAGTAGTTTCTACTGGAATAGATGTCTTGTCTTTCTCCCTTTTTTCCTGATTTTTAACCATGACTTTCCTCTCCTCTTCTTTTCCTTGTGGTAACGTAACTATTTCTTCTTGACGTTTTTCTGGTAATTGTACGGCACAATTTTCTATAACTTTCGTTTCTGATGGAATACTTGCTTTTCTTGGAGTTGTTACGGATACTTTCTTTTTTACCGTTGTTCTTTCTTCTTTGGCAGGTTTTTCCATCAATAAATTTCTTAACATAGGAAGAATTCCTTCCTGAAATAAAAATTCATCTGATGCATTTAAAGGTTTCCCTGGTCTTTCTAAGGTTCGACCAAATTTCGCATATAAGATTTGCTGATACTCGTATTGTAATTGCGAAACCTTTTGCATAATTCTTTCCATATTAGTTTCTTTTAAATAATCCGTTATTTTTTTCTCTTGCATCCTATCTCCTCTTGCATAATCTCTTTTGATATCTAGTGAAATAGTGGCAAAAGGTATTTTTTCATCAGGAGTTGCTCGAAAATCATTCAATAGCTTTTTTCCACGAGGTGTTCTCAATTTTCTTAAAGCTTTGTCTTCAATTTGACGAACACGTTCTCTGGTAAGGTTCAATCTTTGACCAACCGCTTCTAAAGTTCTTCCTACTCCTGTATCGAGTCCAAAGCGTAAAACAATAACATTTTTTTCTCTAGGACTTAATCCACATACTTGCATAGCTTCTAATAAATTCTTTTTTAGTTCCATATTTTCAAAGGATTCATAAGGATTAGAAGTATCTGGAAGAAAATCTTCTAATTCCGTATCCCCATCATCTCGCACTAAAGTTTGAAGACTTACTACATTATTTGTACCTTGGAGAAGACTAGTAACCTTTTTCGTACTAAATCCCGATTCTTCTGCCAATTCTTCAATAGTAGGTTCTCTCATCAATTGGGCAGAGAGTCTTCCTTGAATCTTCAAAAGCTTACGAGTCGCATCTACAACATGAACTGGCCTTCGGATAGTAGAACTTAAATCAGCAATCGCTCGATCTATCGTTTGACGAATCCACCAAGACGCATACGTAGAAAATTTATAACCTAGATGAACATCATATTTTTCAATGGCTTTTAAAAGACCTAAGTTTCCCTCTTGAATTAAATCCGCTAGTTCCAATCCTCGGCCTACCTTTGTTTTGGCAATAGAGACAACTAAACGAAGACTATGTTCTGCAATCGTATTAAAAGCTTTCTCATCCCCTGCCTCTAAAGCTAGAAAAAGATCTCTTTCTTCTTCCCTACTCAATACTGGAATTCGAATATTGTTCAAATAAACTTTGATAATATCTGTTCCTACTCTGGTAGTAGAAGTTTCTTCCTCCCAATCCTCTTCTTCCATAGTAATATCGATATCTTTAAACGTTAGATAAGCTTCAATGAGAGAAGAAAGATTCGCATAGCTAGGAATTTTCTCTAAATCTTTGGAAGAAATACTATTCTCTCGAACTTTCACGATAGATTCCAATGCGGCAACTAAAGGTGGATATTGGTCTAATAAAGAAAGATAAAATTCTAAATTTGGATAATAATCCATTTGTTGTAAAAAAGAAATAAATTCATTTAACTTAAAGAAATAATTTTCAGGTTTCCATCCTGTCAAAAAATAATCCGTTAAAAAATTAGGGTTACTTTCTAGTTGTTTTCGAAAGTTTTTTTGAATCCAGTGATAAGCTAAGTTTTCTACCTTTTCCTTCCATTTTGATGGAGAATTTGTTTCATTTCTCTCTGGAACGATGGACGTCATCTCTTGATAAAACCTTTCTTCTAATGGTTTGGAAAAGAAAGGTTGATATTTTTTTATTTGTTTTTCTAATATCATGTTTACTGTAATTTCAGTCATAAATCTATCCTCTGTTCTCTCTTGCTATACTATAACATATTTGGGAGATAGAGTGCAAGAAAAAAACTACTGTTTATCAGTAGTTTGTACTTCTTCAATAACGGCTTCTTTTGCCTCTTTTTCCTTAATTTCCTTAGGAACTGTTTTATTTAATACCTGAGAATAGTCTTTATTTTGACTAGTATAATATACATAACCAACTACTTCAGAAATCGCATAAATAATGATAAATAATCCTAAAAGATTAAAGAATTTCTGCGTTATAATGATAATTCCCAATAGCATCATAAGAATAGAAGATCCTAAAAAGATTTTAGAACCAGAAGCATCAACGGTTCGTACAGCAAGTCCTAATACCAAACGATTAATGGCATTAAATAGAATTAAAACACCTATTACGATACTAAGAGTAGCAGGAAGAAATCCTGGTCTTAAAAAAATTAGTACACTAAAAGCGATAAAAAGAAGGGCTGTCACACAATCTCCAAAAGTAGAAGAGCCTTTCTTACGTCCTGTTAAAAAGGCGATAAACTTTACAACTCCAACTACTAATAAAATGCCACTTACTCCATATCCTAAAAATTTAAAGATTAAATCACTACCATTAAATAGTAGAATAATACCAATCACTAATGCCACTAAAGAAATTAACAAAGAAACAATACTAATAGGTTCCTTTTTATTCATAGTCTCACACCTTCCTTTATCATTATACAATACAACTCGAAAAAATGCAAAAAAAGATTTCTTTTTTACAAAACAAAAAGAGCTTTGTAAACTCTTTATTGTTTTTCTTTGATTTCCTTTTCAAGATGGTTTAAAAATTCCTCCTTTGATAGAGTAATCGTTTCTTCTGTGCCATATTTTCTAAAACTGATTACCTTTTGGTCGACTTCTTTTTGACCTAAAATTAATGTATAAGGAATTTTTTGAAGAACGGATTCTCTCATACGATAACCTACTTTTTCTTCCCTATCATCTAATTCTACTCGAATATTTTGTTCCCTTAACCATTCATAAATTTCTTTCGCATAGGTCAAATGATAATCGTTATTAACTGGTAAAATTGTGACTTGAACAGGGCTTAACCAAAGAGGTAAAGCTCCTTTCGTCTCCTCTAAAATATAAGCCATGAAACGATCTAAAGAACCTAAAATGGCACGGTGAAGAACAACTGGGGTCTTCTTTACACCATCAGAATCTACATACTTCAAATCGAATTTTGCTGGTAAACAAAAATCTAATTGACAAGTAGATAACGTATATTCATTTCCAACAGCAGGACGAACATTAACGTCTAACTTAGGTCCATAAAAAGCAGCTTCCCCTATTTCTTCAGTATACTCGATTCCTAACTCCGTTAATACTTCCCGAAGTTCATTTTCAGCCTTATCCCACATTTCATCATCTGGATGATATTTTTCTTTGTCATTAGGATCTCTTAAAGAAAGAACACAACGATAATTCGTGATGTGAAAATCTTTATAAACATCAAAAATTAAGTCTACTACATTTTTAAATTCCTCTTTAATCTGTTCTGGGGTAACAAATAAGTGAGCATCATTTTGGCAAAAATGTCTTCCACGTTCAATCCCTTTTACAGCACCACTTGCTTCATACCGGAAATCATGTGCTATCTCGCCAATACGAATTGGTAAGTCTTTATAAGAATGCAACTTATTGGCATAAATCATCATGTGATGTGGACAGTTCATTGGTCTTAGAACAAAAGCTTCGCCATCTACTTCCATCGCTGGAAACATATTCTCCTTGTAATGATCCCAATGTCCACTCGTTTTATAGAGTTCAACACTACCAACACAAGGGGTCATAACATGCAAATAACCCAATTTTTTTTCTTTCTCTTTGATGTAATTTTCTAACTGTTCCCATACAATATATCCTTTTGGTAAAAACATAGGAAGTCCTCTTCCTACCAAGTCATCAGACATAAATAATTCCAAATCTTTTCCTAATTTTCGGTGATCTCTCATTTTAGCATCTTCTAAAGCTTGTAAATGAGCTTGTAGGTCTTCTTCTGTGAAAAAGCATACTCCATAAATTCTTTGGAGCATTTTATTTTTAGAATCCCCTTTCCAGTAGGCACCACTCGTCTTTAACAATTTAAAATGCTTTAATTCTTTAACAGATTCAACGTGAGGTCCACGGCATAAATCCGTAAAATCTCCTTGGGTATAGCAACTGATAACGACTTCCTTCTCATCCATACGATTAATAAGATCGATTTTGTAAGGATCATCTTGAAATTGTTCTAAAGCTTCTTTTTTAGAAATCTCATGTCTCACAATTCTTTTACCATCTTTAGCAATTTTCTTCATCTCTTTTTCAATGCGAGTTAAATCTTCATCTGTTATGACACTATCCCCCAAATCAATATCATAATAAAATCCTTCCTCTATAACTGGTCCTACCCAGAACATTGCATGAGGGTATAAATGTTTTACAGCTTGTGCTAATAAATGGGCACAACTGTGATTTAAAATACTTAGTTTTTCATCTTCTTTAATATTTATCATTCTAATCTCCTTCCTCCATTCCCATCATTTTTAATTTTTGTTTTTCCACTCTATGTGCTTTCGATGCCGATGTTCTTCTTACGATTTCTCTTCTAACGGTATGATAATAAGACATCTGTCCAGAAGCACGATAAACTTTCATAAGTTTTTCTAACTCATAAGTTGGCATATCTTTAAAACTATAGCTAGGTTCTTCTAAAACAGGAGAGATTTCTGGAACTTCCTCTATCTCCGATGGAAAAATATCTAATAAAGTTTTCTGAAGTTGGCCAATATCTTCTAAGGATTGACTAATTCCTTCCATAGAAATTCCAAGAATTCCATGTTCATAAAAAATACCAACAGCATCTGTCTTTCTAGAAATTCCTACCGCTTGTCTTTCTAAAGGTGGTAAGGACATCGTCTCATAGCAATAATCTCCATGAAGTAATCCCTGATATTCCAACAACCGATAATCTCCTGTCAAAATCATTCCCTCTTTTTTAGAGGCCTTATCTATAAAAGATTTTAAACAGTCACTTCCTAAAAAATCTTCAACAAGTAAATCTGGCTGAAAAAGAATATCTTCTTCAAGATCTTTCTCTCCTTCTACGATTAATAGACATTCAAGATTTTCATCCATCATTTTTTGAAAAAGTTCTTTAATCCGTAAAACAACTTGTTCTCTATGTCCACAACCAACCGAGATATCTAAAAATTCCTCTTCCGGCATAAAATAAGGAGCTTGAGCATGATTGACATCTTCTACTAAAACAATTTTTCCCGTAGAAACTAATTCAGGATTTTTCTGAATATACTCAAAACTAGCTCGTTTCAATTGGGGAAAGAAACTACTAGCAACTCGATGAGTCATAGAAGATATTCCCTCATTAGTAATCCCATAATATCGTTCTAAAAAAGATTTTACACTCAAATTTTTTACATTTTTTAAACTGTTTTTCTTACTTTTCTTATTCATTTTCTCCTCCAAATAAAAAGCTCCTTGTCTTTTCACAACAAGGAGCGAATAAACGCGGTACCATCCTACTTTTTACTTAATTTTGATAACGGAATTACCCGGAACATTCTTTCAAAGTCTACTCGTAGGGAGTAATGATAAAGATTTCTAATTAGGCTTCCACCATCCCTAACTCGCTTTTAGAAAAGTCTTCTATCATCATATCCTAGTCATCGCTTTCAATTTATTCTATTGTAACACAATCTATTTTCTTTGTTAAGCTTTTTTTCTATTTTCTTAAATTTTTACTAATCATTTCCAGTGGAGTAGACAATTGTTTTATTCTTGATACGATTCGTCCTGCTTTTATGGATTCTACACCTGCTTTGGAAGACGCTAAATGCTCCTCTAACTCATTCAGTGACAAATTGGAAGTAAAAAAAGTAGTAAGATTCTCATCCATGCGATATTGCAATAATGGGCATAAAATCTCATCTCGATTCCAAGCGGTAACATTTTCAGCTCCTAAATCATCTATCAAAAGAAGAGGAATTTTTTTTACATATTCAAATCTTTCTTTAAAGTCATCATAAAAGGCTTGTCTAATAAATTCTGGCCAGAAAATAATGGCACTTTTATATTCTTTTTTAGCAAGTTCATTTAATAAAGCGGCCAATAAATAAGTTTTTCCACATCCAAAATTTCCATAAAGGTAAACTCCTTTGGGAGAAGAATTACCATCATAAGTTTTTAAAAATTCTCCAATCCAACGAATTGCTTCAAAACGGCTTTTATCATTCTTATAAATATTTTGCATAGAAGCTTCTTTTAAAGAACTAGGGGTATGGAAATATTGAACATTTTTTAAGTACTTCGTATTCTTATCTAAACCAATTTGATATTTACAGGGTTTATACTCGAAATTTAAGATATTATTATGGATAACAGGAAAATATACATGTCCCCTTACACGATTTTTACAATCTAAAAGGTGTTTACACTCTAAACAATGACTATATTCCAAAGCGGCATCTTGTAAGGAAGAAGTATAATTTTTTAATTCTTTTTTTGGCATTTTTAATTTCTTAACAATGGCCTGAAAGTTTGGTTCCTTTAGTGCAAGCTCATATTCTAAATCTAAATCTACTTTTTCAAAGTTTGCCCCTGCTAAATTTTCATCAATTGTCTTCATACTATCCCCTCAACATTTCTTCTAATTCTTTAATTTCATCCTCTGTAGCTAAATCTTCCTGAATATCTTGATGGAACCAAGACGGCTTTTTATCTGTTTTGATTTCCTTCTTTACTGGAATCTTCTTTCGCATTTTATATTCTTCTTCGGCTATATTCATGGCATCTTCTACCGTTTCAATATTACTTTTTTTCCACTGTCCAGCAATCGCATCAACAAAACTTCTCGTTAACTTATTGTTATTAATTTTTAATACATAATCCAATAAAACATTAACAACGCCAGGTCTTAAATCTAAGTCTAGTAACAAATAAGCGATTAGTTTTAAATCGTTATCAGATGGAGTCCCTGTCTTATATTTACTAGCAATAAAGTCATACGGACTAGTAGTTTCAAACATATGAATCATCTGCATTCGTTTAGAAACTCCCGTCTTCGTTGAACGTAAATATTCTGGCTGATTTTTATAGATAAGACTTGGCAATTTTCCCATATTTTCAAATTGATAGTAACGAGTAGCTAGTTCTCTTAATTTTCCTTTATCAATCGTATGTTTATCGGATATAGAATTACGAATAAGTTCTACCATAGCCTCATTATCATAGTTGTAAATAAAAGATATCTTAATCAAAAAGCTTTTAACATCCTTAGTTACACTACGAGGATTTAACATCTCCTCTGGTATTAAACTTAAAATGGTAGGAATATCAATTTTAGATAAGATTTCCAAAGGTCTTGTCGATTTATTTTTTAAATTGTAAATTTCTATATTTCTTAAAGAGGAACTTGTCCATGTAAAGATATCACTAAACTTAGCAGTAATATCTTCATAGTTTTTCAGATTGATAGTGGGAAGTTTAAAATATTCCACCCTTTTATCATATTCAATAGAGCCTAAAGCATTATAAAGGGCAGTATTCAAAATAGGATTATTTAAAAACTCTTTAGCACTCATTGGCGAATAAAGCTCATAGATAAAACTATTGACATTTCCCTTTTTTACATAGGTTTTTAATAGACCAATCGCTTCTAGCTTTAATCTAGCATCTAACATCTCATTCAAACTAATCATCATTGTATTTAACAAAGTATTATGTGTGTACTCTGTTGACATTAATTCTAAATGGTCTAAATAAGTCCACAGAGTATTGTAAAGATTGATAGCAAGAGCACCGATTAAGGGTTCATATAAGCTTATCAAGATTTTGCGATCATCCTGTAATACTGTTTTATTAACAACAATAAAGATATCAGCTGGTAAGACTTGCTCCATAGGACTCACCTCACATTCATTATATCACGCATTTTTAAAACATTTACCATAAAAAGAAAAACTAAGTTTCCTTAGTTTTACATTACAATGCATACAACGAAAAAAGCAACTCCTAGAACAAAGGTTAAACGAGTAATAAATAACTCTCCTCCCCGTTCTTTTCGATTACTAAATAAATCACTATTTCCACCACTCATAATATCAGTAGCACTTTCTGCTTTTCCACTTTGTAATAACACTATGGCAATTAAGAAAATGGATATAAAAATTAATAATGCCTTCACCTAATTACCTCCTTTGACTACCTAATAATTTATCATACTTCCCACAAGAAATCAAGACTAACCATTCCTAAGCTTTTACTTCTTTTCTAGAATAACAGTAGCCTTATGATCAAAATTTATCGATTTTAAAATTTGTTGGCACTCCTCTATCTGAAAAGAATCAATCCATTCATATTCATCTAAAATGATTTTTCCAAATTTTAAAAGTTGCCCATTTATGTGACTAGCAAGAGAATAAACACTATCACTCTGGTAAATACAAGCACTCTTCATAGTCTTCTTTTTTCTGTTTAATTCTTCTTCCGTAATTTCTTTCTTTTTTAATTCCCCATCAATTTGCTCCAAAACATATTCTGGCTTTTTAGACTCAATACTAATTACACACAAAAGATGGGATTCTGCTTCCATGATATCTATACCAATTCCACCCGTGATAACATTTTCCTTTTTTAATCTTTCAGATAAAAGAGAAGTAGGACCTAATCGCAAACTAAAATAGAGATCTAAATAAACTTTCATGCGATTGATATCATATTTTTTTACTGGAATTTTATAAGCAACAGAAGCTTTAGGAATTTCTATATCTGCTGCCACCAATTCCTTTTCTTGAAAGACGGTATCTGGTTCTTCGATTTTCTTGCGAATGACTTCCCCTCGCTCTTTATATTGTTTCTGTTTTTGATTGTTTGCAACAACTTCCATTACTTTAGAAGGATCCACATTACCTACCACAGTCAAAAACATATTGGAAGGATGATAAAATGTATCATAGCAGGTGTATAAATCTTTCTTAGTAATTTTAGAAATGCTTTCTACTGTACCAGCAATTGGATATTTTAAAGGATGTTTGTGAAAACTATTATACAGTGTTCTCTCATACAATTTCCAATACGGAATATCTTCATACATTTTAATTTCTTGCTCAATAATTCCTTTTTCTTTTTCCACATTTTCTTCTGTAAAATACGGAGTTTGAACAAAATCTAATAGATAAGTTAAATTTTCTTCGAAATGATTAGGACCAGAAAACAAATAACAAGTTCTTATGTAAGAAGTACTGGCATTAGAGTCGGCTCCATTTCTCGTGTAAAAGGTAAAAGGATCTTCTCCATCTTTTTGTTCAAATACTTTATGTTCCAAAAAGTGAGCAACTCCCATAGGTGCCTTATAATATCTTTTCTTTTGATAAGGAATAAATTCATTATCGAAACTTCCATATTTGGTAATAAAATTTGTATAAATATTATTACCAGCCTTTGGAATCACATGAATCGTTAATCCATTGGGAAGTGTTTCTTGATATAAATCTAAATCAAAGTGTTGCAAATGGCTTTTCTTCATATTTTTCATTCCCTTCTAAGAAAAAGATGGTATCTAACACTATCTTAGAGGCTAAAGTCTCCACTGCTTTTTTATCTACCTTGGCTATTTTCTTCAACCGTTCTTCAATCGTATCAGAATCTAAATATTCTATCCCAGCATAAAGAGAAATCATGCTTTCAGGATTATCTTCATAAGCTTTCAAGCTATTCTGATAAGTCGTGATAGCATTGGTAATCTCTGCTTCCGCAAAATTTCCTTTTTTCATATCTTCCAATTGGGCTAGAATCAAAGCACAGGCATGATCGTATTCCCAGGCATTAATTCCGGCACGAATAATAAGGAGACTCAAAAGTGGCTGGGAAGAGGAATTGATACTATAGCAAAGACTATATTTTTCACGTACATTTTGAAACAATTTAGAACTTGGACTTCCCCCTAAAATATAATTTAAAACATTGAGTACATAGCGGAGTTCAAAATCTGTCGCATCGTCAATCCGTAATCCCAAAAGAAGTTTACTTTGCTGTAAATCCATTTGTTCTTTTTTTACCAAAACATTTTTTCTACCATTTTCAATTCGATAGAAATGGCTCTCTTTTTCATTTTTTCGATTAGCGAACGGAAAATATTTTTCTACTAAAGAAGATACTTCTTTCTCTTGAACATCCCCAATGATAAAAATATCAATAACATCCTCTTTTAAAATTTTTTGATAATATTCATATAAATTTTTTCTAGTAATTTTTTTCAAATCTTCTAAATAACCGCATCCGCGATAAGAAATCATCGTATCCGGTGACATTTCTTCGAGCAATCTCATCTGTGCATAAGAGTCTGGATTTTCTTTAATGGACAATAGATAGTCTTCTAAATTGTGGTAGGCATTATTATAGCCTTCTTCACAAAATCCATCTTCATCTACATTAGGAGAAAATAGGATTTCACTCAAAAAAGATAGAGACTGTTCTAACATTCCCTTTTCTGTATATTTCGGATTTAAGAAAATACAATCAAATCCCATCACACTAAATTTTCCAGAGGCATAATTAGATCCACGGTAACCAAGTTCATACAACTCTTCTGTTTGAATTTCCATTAATCTCTTAGTAGGATATTTTTTTGTTGATTCAAATAAAACATTTACTAATAGATTCCTAACGGAAATTTCTTCTTTAAGAAGTTTATGCTTAAAATTTATTTTTACAAAGATAGTTTTATACTTATCCGTCTGAATGATGTGTAACTTATAGTTTTGTTTTGCAATTTTTTGATATTTCATTTTCTATCACCTACTTATGACTTTTTGTTATTTCATTTATAGTGTGGACCACTTTTTATAAAACTTGATTTATTTTAAAACTTTAAAGTAGCTTCTAAAGCGAGTTCAATCATTTCTGTAAAAGATAGTTGACGTTGTTCACTTGTTGTAGATTCCTTGGTAACTAAACTATCAGAAATAGTTAGAAGACATGCAGCCCTCTTTCCCAATACTTGAGCATTATGAAATAAAGCAAAAGATTCCATTTCACAGGCCATACATCCATACTTTTTCCATAACTCTAAATAATTATCTTTTTCTTTATAGAATACATCACTACTATGAATGGTTGCTATAGTCAAATGCTTATTCATTTCCTGGGCTGTTTGTTCCAAATATAGATTGAGTGAAAAACTGGCTTCCCTGAAACAACTCTCATCCCCATTTTGGGTTTTTCCATAGCTAGACTCTGAGTAACACTTCTGCACCAGTAACAAATCATATAAATTAAGATCCTTGGTATAAGATCCTGCCGTCCCCACACGAATGATATTTTCTACTCCATATTCTTTATAGAGTTCATAAGAATAAATTCCTATGCTAGGCATTCCCATTCCTGATCCCATAACTGTAATTTTTTTTCCTTTATAGGTTCCTGTATAGGCAAGCATCCCACGAACTTGATTGACTAATTTTGGGTTTTCTAAATAAGTTTCCGCAATAAATTTAGCCCGAAGTGGATCTCCTGGCATAATTACTGTTTTGGCAATACTATCTTTTAATGCTTCAATATGAGCTGTCATAAATACCTTCTTTCTTTATGAGAAAAGAGAATAAACCTATTTATCCTCTTGAATTCTATCTTCACTAGAATACTCGTTAACGTTAATGGCTATCCCTATTACTAAAATGTATGATAAAGCATAAATCCAAATCATCATAATAACAATATTGGAAAGACCCCTATAAAATAAATCATAATTAGAAAAATGGTTCGCATAGTAAGCATAAATGGCAGTTGCTATAACCCAACCAATTGTAGTAAAGATAGCTCCTCTCGTTGTATATTTACTAAGAATTTTCCAATCAGGTGCCATCGTATAAATTAATTTCACATTAAAATACATGATAAACATAGCTATTGGCCATCTTGCGTAGAGAACCAAATGATATAGAATATTTACAAAAGATGCTGAATTAATAGATGACAAAATCGCTTTTAAAATGATATCACCAAAGGCTAAAACAATTAACGTAAAAATAAATAGAGCAATTAATAAGCCGGTAATCAAGATTGATTTGATTCTTCTCTTTAAGCCCTCAGCATTCGGAAAACCATAGAGTGTATTAGAGGCTAAGATAATAGAATGAGCTCCATTACTTGCTATAATAAACCCCGTTAACATGGAAATTCCTACATTGGTATCAAACCCTTTTCCTTCTAGCAAAGGAATCAAAACTTCTGATGCCCCTTCTGGAAGACCAGAAGACATCGCTTCTACAATACTAGTTATTGACAATGAGAAAAAAGATGCTAGAAAACCAATTAAAATCAAAATTGGAAAAATAGACAAGACTAAAAAGAAAGCAATTTGCCCCGGTAAGACATGAATAGCTGGGTTTTTAATAACCTTTCTTAATTTAGACAATTCCTTTTTTAATGTTTTCATAGCATTCCTCATTTATTCTTCATGGACATGAATTAAATCTTTTGCAATTTCTTCCAAAGAACGGCCTATCGATTTCTTAGAGACATATTCTGATTCTTTCATCTGATAATACTCTTTTTCTTCCATTTCTTTTGCTCTTTTGGAAACAATATTCACTAATAAATATTTTGAACCAACTTTTGTTAATAATTTATCAATAGATGGATATATCATAATTTCACTCTCCTTATTATTAGCATATCCCATCTAATGTAAAATCTCAATAATTTTACTTTTTTTTGACAAAACTTTACATTAGCTTATAGTTTCATAAATTAATGGTTCTGGCTTTGGCTCTTCACTTTCAATCGTAAAGCATTCCAAAATATCATTTACTCGTACATCCAAATCATCCAAATATACTTTTACTAGCTCATCATTAACCTTGACATAATCTCCTACTTTATGACTCAAAACAAGACCTACTTGATAATGAATTTTATCCTCTTTCGTCAATCTTCCTGCCCCTATTTTTCGAGCAATTTCTCCTAATGCTAAAGCATCCACTTTGGTAATATAACCTTCCTTTGGTGTTCTTACTGAAAAAATGCGATGAGAGATTTCTAACTTTTTCAAATCTCCCCCTTGACGGTTTACCATTTCTTCAAATTTAGCATAGGCAACACCAGTGTTAATTTTCTTGAAGCATTGTCTTTCTGCTTCTTCTTTTGAAATTTTTTCGGTATCTTTCACAATTAGACTAGCGATTTGAATCACTAATGAAGTGACATCTTCTGGTCCCATTCCTTGAAGAGTATCAATAGATTCCTTTACTTCTAAAGCATTACCAATAGCACGACCTAACGGTTCATTCATATTTGTTAAAATACATACCGTTTTTTTACCAAAACGATTTCCTAATTCAATCATAGTATGGGCTAATTTCTCTGCTTGTTCCAAAGTTGGCATCAATGCTCCATTTCCAACTTTTACATCAAGAAAAATGAAATCTGCCCCGCTTGCTATCTTTTTAGACATAATACTAGAAGCGATTAAAGGAATGGAATCAACGGTTGCCGTAACATCTCTTAAAGCATACAATTTTTTATCAGCAGGAACTAAATTACCCGATTGGCTGATAATACTTACTCCTACTTCCTTTATCTGATTTAAAAATTCCTCTTTAGTCATCTCTACACGATAGCCAGGTATAGATTCTAACTTATCAATTGTCCCTCCTGTATGGCCTAGTCCTCTACCACTCATTTTAGCTATTTTTAGACCAAAGCTTGCTAAAAGGGGTGCCAAAATAAGAGTCACTTTATCGCCTACTCCACCTGTAGAATGTTTGTCAACTTTGATTCCCTCTATGGAGCTTAAATCGACAACCTCACCACTTTGGATCATAGCTTCCGTTAGATAGAATGTCTCATCCATATTCATACCATTCAATACAATTGCCATTAAAAGTGCACTAACTTGGTAATCAGGCAAATTTCCGTGGCACATATTTTCTATCCAAAATTGAATTTCTTCTTTCGTTAATGTCCCCTGTTTTTTCTTCTTTTCAATAATTTCTAAAAATGTCATAGCATCACCTATTTTTATTATACCAAAAGCAGAGAAAAAAAGAAAGCAATCTATGGCTTTCGGTAAACGTTAACTATCATCTCTGATAGCATTTACAAGAGGATTTATGAAAGTTTTATCTGCTATAAGATATCGCAAATTTCTTCAAAAAAGTAAAAAGCAGAATTACTCTGCCTCTTCTGATTTTTTACTAGACAAAAAAGTTACTTTCTCTGCCACTACTTCTACCAGTTGCCGTTTCTTATCTTCTTCTGTATCAATTTTTCTACTTTGAATTCGCCCTTTGATTCCTACTAGATCGCCTTGCTTGCAGTATTCAACAGTGTTTTCAGCAACGCCTTTCCACATCACGCAAGAAATAAAATCAGTTTCATATTCTCCGTTAGAATTTTTGAAAGACCTGGGAACAGCTAAAGTAATATGAGCAATTTTTTTGCCACTCTCTGTTTCTCTTAATTCTGGGTTTTGAACAATTCTTCCGACTAAGACAGCTTGATTTAACACATTTTTTCCTCCTTTCATCTGCATCTTACTACATTTGCAAAGAAAAGAGAAAACTATACTTTTCCTTTTTCACAAAGGAACTTTGTCAATAATTAGAATGAAATAAGATTTTTTTCAAAAATTGTTAATATATTTCATCAAAGTATCAAAATTCATTTCTAAAAATAATTTTTTAAGAGGGCATTTAATTCTACCGCATACTCCATAGGAAGTTCTTCTCGAAAGCGATCAATAAAGCCCATAATAATTAATTCTTTTGCCCGTTCTTCGCTAATTCCTCTGCTCATCAAATAAAATAATTTATCTTGACTAATTTTTGCAACCGTTGCTTCATGATTGATATGAGAAGTATTATTTTCTACCACATTCTTAGGAATCGTATCACTTTTAGATTCTTCATCTAAAATAATTGTATCACATTTAACTAAAGACTCTGAATGATGAGCTTCTTTAGAAATCCTAACGGTTCCTCGATAAGTGGCTTCTCCACCAGCAGCAGCTATCGATTTGCTAATAATATTACTAGTCGTATAAGGGGCTAGATGAATCATACGAGAACCAGCATCTTGAATTTGATTCTTACTAGCAACAGCTATAGAAATACATTTTCCAGAAGCATGAGGTCCTACTAGAATGCAAGAAGGATACTTCATATTAACTTTAGAGCCAATATTTCCATCAATCCACTCCATTAACCCATTTTCTTCTACTTTTGCTCGTTTTGTAACTAAATTATATACATCACTAGACCAATTTTGAATGGTCGTATACCGACACTTTGCATTCTTCCCAACAAAAATTTCTACAATCGCTGCATGAAGAGAATCTTCAGAATAGGTAGGAGCTGTACATCCTTCCATATAGTGTAACTCAGATCCTTCATCCACAATAATTAAAGTTCTTTCAAATTGTCCCATATTGGCACTATTTAATCTAAAATAACTTTGAAGAGGTCTATCTATCTTTGTATAGGGAGGAACATAGATAAAAGTACCACCACTCCATACTGCACCATTTAAAGCTGTATATTTATTCTCACCAACGTTGACTAGATGATTAAAATACTTTTCAAATAACTCGGGATATTTTTGTAAAGCCGTATCTGTATCGCAAAACAAAATATTTTTCTCCTCTAGCTCTTTAATCATATTGTGATAAACAACTTCACTTTCATACTGTGCACCAATGCCGGCCAAATATTTTTTCTCAGCTTCTGGAAGTCCTAGCTTATCAAAGGTATCCCGAACTTCCTTAGGAACGTCGTCCCAATTTTTTTCAACTTTCTTAGAAGCTCTTGTTTTGTAATACGTAATTGTATCGAAATCAATTTTTAATTCTGGTCCAAAAATTGGCTGAGAAGATTCTACAAATTTTTGATAGGCTTTTATTCGAAAATTACACATCCAGTCAGGTTCCCCTTTTAACCTTGAAATTTCCCTTACCTTTTCTTCATTTAGTCCCTTGATTTCCATAAAATCACCTACTCTTTATTATACTAGAAATTAAAGAAAAGAAAAAGAAAATCTAATTTTTTTTTGATTTTCTTTCACTCTTCGCTATTTGAGGAATTTGTCTGTTTCGCATATTTCTTTCTTGCATCCTCTAACTGAATAATTTTGGCATACTTTTTAGGTGACTCTGATACAGATGGTTTATATTCTTCATAATACCAGCGGTAGGTTTCCAATGCTTTTTTCAAATATTCTTCTAAATAATTTGCTGGAACTTTAGCATCAAAAATTTGATAAGCATATAGTTTTTCTTGCTCTAAATCCCTTAAAGTAGAAATGGCTATATTATCGCCAACCATTGGGACTATATCAAAAATTTGATGAGAAAAAATATCAATTGCTCTGTTTTCTTCTAAAATGACAGGTCGTAAAACATCGACTAAGAATTCAAAAAGAACTCCTCTTTCAATGTATTTTATTTCGTCAAATTGAACGATTCTAGCAACTCTGAGCTGAATGGTTGGTGTCATAATCAACTAACTCCCCTAAAATTTTTTCAATTCCCCACCACGGTAAAAGAGCACATTTTTTACGATTTGGTTGTTTGTAAATGTCATCATAGACAACGGCCTGTTCTAATATTTTTTCATCATAAGGTTTTTCATCAATCATGTTGGCATAATTTTTTAAAATTTGAATTGCCTCATCAACTGTTTTTCCCATCAACGTCTCAACCATAATGGAAGAAGAACTTGTACAAATAGCACAAGCTTCGCCATCAAAATGAATATCCTTTAAAATTCCATCTTCTATCTTAACTTGTATTTCTACTTCGTCAATACAAGATTCGTTATTCATATCTGCATAGAGGTAATTATCATCCTTTACAAGTCCCTTGTTTCTTGGGTTTTGATAATGATCTAAAATAATGCTTCTTCGCAAGTTCTTGTCCATAAAATCACCTTATTCATTATACGATAATTCCTTTTTTTTAGCAACCAGCAGCAGTACAAATCTTCATTTTTACGATTTGTTTAGTTCCATCTTGTGGTTGGTGAAAATCATTTTCACCCACAGCTTCGCTATCTTTTTCTAAATTTTCTACTTCTTGTTCCAAAATAGTACTTTTTACTGCATAAAATTCTTCTCGAGAAATTACTTTCAACAATTCTCGTTTTACTAATTCAACATCACTCGTATTAAGTACTCTAGCAGCAGCAGAATGCTCATTGCCTCCACCATTGAAAAGATGCATAACATCGGCAATATACATACCTCCCATAGTTCTAGCACTAATACCAATCGTATCTGGTCCAACTAATCCAATAGCATAAGAAGCATCCACTTTATATTGCAATAAATAATCTGCCGCTTGAGCCAATTCAGCTTGGGAATATATCCTATCTGGATTTTGACTATTGACAATAATTGCCACACTATGAATGGTATGAGAAATAAATTCCGTCCCATCTATTAAATGTTGAATTGCCCGATCATGTTCAAAATCTTCTAAAAATAAATCATTTACATCTTGAATAGAAGCTCCACAACGAATAAGTCTAGCGGCAATTTCCAATGTTTTTTCATTTGTATTTTTTCTCAATTTATTAGTATCTAAAAAGATACCCGCTAAAAGAAGATTGGACATCCACTTATTCGGCTTCATGCCATACATTTTAAAAAGTCGTGTAATCATTTCACAAGTACTGGAGGTTGTAAGGTTTACAAACTTATCTTTTGTTTGAATAGTTTGCTCATCTTCTTTATGATGATCTAAGATGACTACCCTTGAAAAAGTAGGCAGTTGTTCCCTTATAGCATCAGGAATTAAATTTTTCTTTCCAACATCTACCATAACGACAATGTCCTGATCTTTTCGACCAAGAATTACCTGCTCTGGTGCTAACACTGTATACTGTTTTAATACAGTTTCATAAACCCCACGAATTCCAACACTCATAGTATTGGTTTGTTCGTTCATGACAATACAACAACTTTTTCCTAAATGGGAACAAATTTCTGCAACTCCAACAGAAGCCCCTAAAGCATCAAAATCAACATTAATATGAGGTATAATAAATACCCTACTTGCCCCTGAAATGCGATTGGCTAATAAAGATTTAAAATCTTTTAAACTTTTTTCCACTTTTATCCCTCTGTATCTAAGTTTCCTTAGCTTTCTTTATTTTCTCGTGAAAAACGGCCTTCACAAGGTTCATTTTAGCAATTTTAAAGATTATAGTCAAATTGAATGCAAAAAAGAAGCCTATTTGGCTTCCACAATTAATTTGATGGCAGTTCTTTCTTCACCATCAATTAAAATATCCGTAAATGCAGGAATACATACTAAATTTTTTCCAGAAGGTGCTACAAAGCCACGAGCAATTGCAATTGCCTTAATAGCTTGATTCAATGCACCAGCACCAATTGCTTGAATTTCTACCTCTCCTTTTTCTCTAAAAACATTAGCAAGTGCACCCGCTACAGAATTAGGATTAGATTTTGTTCCTACTTTAAGTGTTTCCATAAATTTTATTTCATTCCTTTCTACCATTCATTATATGAAACAGATGTTTCTTTAGAACTAATTTTTTCCAAAGAAATTTTAGGGATTGAAATATTTTAAAATTTTAGTATTGACAAAGACAAAAGTTCTAAGTATAATTAAAAATGTCAATGCGGGTGTAGTTCAATGGCAGAACTCCAGCCTTCCAAGCTGATAACGTGGGTCCGATTCCCATCACCCGCTCCAGTGACGAATCTGTTCGAACTTTTCGGACATTCAAATATATTTCATCTCTTGAAGGAGATGATTTTTTTATGCAATAAAAATCCCCACAGGACATTTTGGTATATTTGTCAAAATTCCTAGGGGTCTTTCCTTGTGTTAATGACACATCATTATTTCCGTTATTTTCTTTGATATCATCAATTAAGTTTTTTT
>CANQTT010000009.1 GCA_947626855.1 uncultured Bacilli bacterium | reverse complement strand
TCGCAATTTAATTATACTAAATTTTTATGAATAATAAAAGACTGTTTTCAAAATTTCTTTTGTCAACAGTCTGAAAGAAATTTTTAGGAATTTCTTTTTTTTCTTGTTTTAACCATGGTATAATGAGAATAGGTGATAACATGATAGAAAAGAGAATAGATGAGTTAATAAAAATCTTAAATCAAGCCAGTTATGAGTATCATACTTTAGATGCTCCAACGATTACCGATCAAGAATATGATGACTATTATGCAGAATTAGTAAAATTAGAAACAGAACATCCAGAACTCGTTCGGGAAGATTCTCCTACTGTGCGGGTAGGTTCTACTGTTATTGATGGATTTGAAAAAGTAACCCATGAAGTTCCTATGATGTCTTTAGATGATATCTTTAATGAAGAGGAAATTCGTGAGTTTGATAACAGAGTAAAAAAGGTAGTGAAGAATCCTACTTATGTCTGTGAATTAAAAATTGATGGATTATCTGTTTCTCTCCTCTATGAAAAGGGAAAACTAGTTAGAGGAGCTACTCGTGGAGATGGGGTTACAGGGGAAAATATTACCCATAATGTAAAAACGATTAAGAGTGTTCCACTTTCTCTACCAGAAGATATCGATATTGAAGTTAGAGGAGAAATCTATATGCCCAAATCTTCTTTCGAAAAATTGAATGCTGAAAGAAGAGAAAAAGGAGAGAAAGAATTCGCCAATCCAAGAAATGCTGCTGCTGGTTCTGTTCGGCAACTAGATTCTAAAATAGCAGCTAGTCGGAATTTGAATACTTTTATGTATCATTTGCCAAAAGCAAGAGAATATGATATTCATAGCCAAGAAGATGCTTTAAACTACATGAAAAAATTAACATTTACGGTAAATCCTAATATTAAACATGCAAAAAATATTGATGAAGTAATAGAATATGTTTCTTATTGGCAAGAACATAGACCTGAACTTCCTTATGAGATTGATGGAATTGTTATCAAAGTGAACAATTTAGAGGATCAGAAAAAATTAGGTTTTACAGCACGAGTACCCAAATGGGGAATTGCTTATAAATTTCCTGCCGTAGAAGTGTTAACCCAACTAAAAGATATCGAGTTTTGCGTGGGTAGAACAGGAAAAATAACGCCTAGAGCAGATCTCACTCCTGTTCATTTAGCTGGTTCTATTATTAGTAGTGTAACGCTTCATAATGAAGATTATATTAAAGAGAAAGATATTCGAATCGGAGATATCATATCTATCCATAAAGCGGGAGACGTAATTCCAGAAGTAGTCGAAGTGAAAAAAGAAAGAAGAACAGGAAAAGAACTTCCTTTTCAAATGGCTACTCATTGCCCTATTTGTGGAACAGAACTCGTTCGGAAAGAAAGTGAAGCGGCTTGGTTCTGCTTAAACCCAAATTGCGATGCGAGAAAAATGGAAGGAATGATTCACTTTGCTAGTAGAGATGCAATGAATCTAGATGGATTTGGGGATAGTATTATAGAAGATTTCTATAATATAGGCTATTTACGAAAGATAGATGATTTCTATACATTGTATGAACATAAAGAAAGTTTACAATCATTAGAAGGATTTGGAGAAAAGAGTATCAATAACCTTTTAGATGCGGTTGAAAACAGTAAGAAAAATTCCCTTGAAAGATTGTTGTTTGGATTAGGAATTCGTCATGTTGGTAAAAAGACAGCTATGATTTTAGCTCGTCATTTTGAACAGTTGGAAGCTTTACAAAATGCTACTTTTGAGGAATTAAAAGATATAGAAGATATTGGACCAATTATCGCAGAATCGATTGTGGAATATTTCTCTAAAGAGGAAAATTTGAGGTGTCTTGAGCGATTAAAACAGGATGGAGTAAATACGTCTTATATTGGACAAGAAAAACAGACCACTGAAGACTTTCAAAATAAGACTTTTGTTTTGACAGGAACGTTGTCAATCTCAAGGGAAGAAGCTAAAACGATGATTGAATTTCGAGGTGGAAAAGTAACTGGAAGTGTTACTGGTAAAACAGATGTGGTTGTCGTAGGGGAAAATCCAGGCAGTAAATATGAAAAAGCTAAAAGTTTAAATATTACAATTTGGGAAGAGGAAGAATTTTTACAAAAAGTAAATCAAGATTAGGACTTATTTTTCTTTTTCAGGAAAACATGATATAATGTACAAGAGGATACTATCCTAGAGGTGAATGAAATGAATGAATGGAATGAATTCCAAGGTGAAAAGTGGCGAAAGAAAGTCGATGTAGAAGACTTTATTATAAATAATTATCAAGAGTATGTTGGAAATGAAAAGTTTTTGACGAAGAGTTCTAAGAAAACGTCTAAATTGTGGAGTAGATGTCAAAAACTTTTAGAGAAAGAAGCAATTACGAAAGTCTTAGATATTGAGACGAATGTCATTTCTGGTATCGATAAATTTGATCCAGGATATATTGATAAAAGAAATGAAGTAATTGTTGGTTTACAAACGGATGAACCTTTAAAAAGAATAATGAATCCTTATGGTAGTATGGAAGCAGTCAAAGAAACTTTAAATTCCTATGGATATTCTATGAATAAAGAAATAGAAGAAAAATTTACAGAATACCATAAGACTTATGAAGAAGCTATTTTAGGAGCTTATTCTAATAATGCGTTAAAGTATCGTCAAGCCAATGTATTATCTACTTTACCAGAGACGTATGGTCGAGGAAAGGTTATGGGGGATTATCGTCGTTTAGCTCTTTATGGTGCTGACTACTTAATCCGCCGTAAAAAGAAAGATTTAGAAAAATTAACCTCTCCTATGAATTTTGCGATGATTCGTACAAGGGAAGAAGTTCAAGAACAAATAAAGGCTTTGGAAGATATAAAATGGATGGCTTCTCGCTATGGAATTGATATTAGTCGTCCTGCTTCTACTGCCAAAGAAGCTTTTCAGTGGCTTTACTTTGCTTATCTGGCTACCATTAAACAAAATAATGGTGTTATGAATTCTTTTGGTCGAAATACTGCTTTCTTGGATATTTATATTGAAAGAGATATTCAAAAAGGAATTTTAACGGAAGAGACAGCTCAGGAATTAGTAGATCAGTTAATTATTAAGCTTCGGTTAGTGCGACATCTTAGAAAAAATGCATACAAAGAAATTTTAATTGGCGATCCTACCTGGGTTACAGAGTCTATTGCCGGAATGAGAGATGAAGAACATTCTTTTGTTACGAAGACTGCTTATCGCTTTTTAAATACATTAAAAAATCTAGGATCTTCTCCAGAACCTAATTTTACCATTTTGTGGTCCTCTAAACTTCCATTGCCTTTTCAAAAATATGTCTCTAGGATGGCAATTGATACCCATGTCATTCAATTTGTCAATGATGAAGCAATAAGACCAATTTATGGAACAGATTATGCAATTACCGGTAGTTCTTCAGCAATTAAATTGGGAAAACAGATGGTGTATTATGGAGCTAGTTGCAATTTACCAAAAGCTTTGTTATATGCGATTAATGGGGGAAAAGATGAAATAACGAAAAAAGTGATGGTCTCTGATTTGGAAGCAATGCCAAATGATACTTTAGATTATCAGACGGTTGTTAGGAATTTTGCTAAAGTCTTAAAAGAGTTTAGTGAGGTTTATGTAGATGCTTTAAGCGTTGTTCACTACATGCAAGATAAATATGCTTATGAATCTGCTAGTATGGCCTTTTTGGATACCATTACAGAACGTAAAATGTCTTTTGGCATTACTGGCTTTTCCACCATTGTAGATTCTTTATCTGCTATTCGTTATGGAAAAGTAAAGGTAACGAGAGATGAAGATGGAATTGCGACAAGTTATCAAGCAGAACAAGAATATCCTAGATATGGAAATATGGATGAACGAGCAGATCGAATAGCTTGTGATATCGCGAAACTATTCGCCAAAACGATGAAAGCTCATCATTTATATCGAAATGCGGAAGGAAGAATTTCGATTCAAACAGTTGCAGATCACGTCTTTTATGGAAACTTAACAGGAGCAACCCCAGATGGAAGAGGGGCCTTAGAACCATATGCTCCTGGTGCAAGCCCTTCGAATGGGGTAGATATTAGTGGAGCGAAAGCTTCTTTGGGAAGTGTTGCCAAAATTCCTTATAAAGGGGTATGTGAGGATGGCATCACGAATAACTTTTCTATTTCTCCAAATGCGTTGGGAGAGAAGGAATCAGAAAGAATTATTAATTTCTTAAAATTAATTCGGGAATATTTCCAAAATGGGGGACAACATTTAAATGCGAATGTTATCTCTAAAAATCAATTGATGAATGCTCAGAAAAATCCAGATAAATATTCAAAATTAATTGTTCGATATGCAGAGTGTGGAGTACGTTTTCAAAATTTGAATCATACGCAGCAAGAAGAGTTATTAAGTAGAACGTTCCATGATGATCTATAGGAGAAAATTTTATGAAAAAGAAAGTACAATACCTTTTATTCTTCTTTCTTTTCGTTATGATAACTGGTTGTAAGTCCGCTGAAGAACATATGAGGGAATCGCGTTCTTTGGCCCTTAAAACGATGCAACAACGATATGGAGAAGAATTCGTATATGTAGAAGATGCTCCAAAGAATGAACCCTGTTATTCCTTAGAATTTTGTTATCCTTATCAATTTTATGTAACTCCGAAAGAGGAAAGTTCTCCTCTATACAATCAGAATATCTATGTCAGTGTCGATAAGAAAAAGGATAAAAAAGAAGTCTATGAAAATTATATTGCTCTTCAGTATCAAGATGACATTGAAGAAGTTTTTCACTCTATCATTGATACTTACTTTCAAGACTTTCATCTTCAATATTCTGGCTTTAACTATAGGGATGATACCAATCACTTTACAAAAAATACCACCTTGAACGATTATTTGATGGACGAGGAAAAGCGTCATCTTTATGTTATTTTAGAGGTGCGTGAGAGTGAATTTCAAGAAGAAATTCTACCTAAACTCTTAGAACAAATAAATTCTAAAATGAGAAAATTCTATGTGCTTCTCATTGTCTCAAAGGATGAATTTTATGGAGAAAGCTCCATAGACGATTTAGCAAAACAAACCTCTTTGAATGATTTCTCAAAGATAGTAGCTTATGCTAAAATTGAAAATTTTGGAGAGCCTGAGTTAGAATTTTATAATTCATCTGGAAAAGTAGAGTGAAAGAACCACACCAATCAGTGTGGTTTTTAAGTGTTCTAGCTTTTTCGTTTTCCTAAGAAAAGGTTCTTCTCTTTTTTTTGCCACTTATGATATAATGGGAATGATGTAAAATACACAAGAATGTGTATAAAATGTAATTGGGGTGAAATGATGAAAAAAACAATAACGGTAGATGGAAATGAAGCTTGTAGTTATACATCCTACATGTTTACAGAAGTAGCAGGAATTTATCCCATTACTCCTTCTAGTCCTATGGCAGAACATCTTGATGAGTGGAGTAAAGATCGAATCAATTTATTTGGGGATACTGTAAAAGTAGTAGAAATGCAAAGCGAGGCAGGAGCTGCTGGTTTTATCCATGGTTCCTTAAGAGCTGGTTGTCTTACAACTACCTTTACGGCTTCTCAAGGATTACTTCTCATGATTCCTAATATGTATAAGATAGCAGGGGAAATGCTTCCTTTAGTAATGCATGTCGCTGCTAGATCTTTATCGACCCATGCTCTTTCTATTTTTGGCGATCATCAAGATATCTATGCTTGTAGAGGAACTGGTTTTGCTATGTTAGCATCGTCTTCTGTTCAAGATGCGGCTTATATGAGTGCTGTAGCTCATCTCTCTGCTTTAAAAGGAAGCATTCCTTTTATGCACTTTTTTGATGGTTTTCGCACGAGTCATGAAATTCAGAAAATTGAAGTTTTACAAGCAACGGATTATGCAGATTTAATTGATCAAGAGGCATTAAAAAAATTCCGTGAAAAAGCTTTAAATCCTCTTCATCCAGCCATCTATGGAACTGCTCAAAATGATGATATTTATTTTCAAGCTACAGAGGCTAGAAATCCATACTACGAACATCTTCCTGATATCGTAACTTCTTATATGGAAAAAATTAATAAAAAGGCCGGTACTAAATATTTACCATTTAATTATTATGGAAACCCTCATGCGAAAAGAATAATCGTTGCTATGGGATCTGTTTGTGAAACGATTAAAGAAGTGATTGATGCCAAAGCAGAGGAAGAAATTGGTCTTGTCGAAGTTCATCTCTTTAGACCTTTTAGTTTAAAATATTTTCTAAAATCTATTCCGCGAACGGTGGAAAGCGTAGCGGTTTTGGATCGAACAAAAGAAGCTGGAAGCAATGGAGAACCTCTATATTTAGATGTCTCTGCAATCCTTTCTCCAAAGGGAGTAAAAGTGGTAGGAGGAAGATATGGCCTTTCTAGTAAGAATACGACTCCCAATCAAATATATGCTACCTTTGAAATGTTAAAAAATCCAAAACATAATTTTACGATTGGAATTGTAGATGATGTTACGAATTTGAGTTTAAAACCAATTCCCATCGTTACTTCTAAAGCCAGTGAATGGTTAATTTATGGCTATGGAAGTGACGGAATGGTTAGTGCTTCTAAATCCATGATTAAAATTATTGGTGAAGAGACGGAAGATTATGTCCAGGGATATTTTCAATATGATTCTAAAAAGAGTGGAGGAGTAACTGTTAGTCATCTTCGCTTTAGTGAATCAAAAATTCGTTCTACTTATTATGTCGAGGAGCCTAGTGTATTAGTAATTACAAAGGATAGTTATCTTTATCGCTATGATTTTGTGAAATCTTTACAAAAAAATGCTACTGTCATTATCAATAGTACTAAGAGTGATGAAGAAATTATTCATTTGATGAAAGATACCTTTCGCAAACAGATTTGTGATGCAGAAGCTAAGGTATTCGTTATAAATGCTTATGCTTTAGCAGAGTCAGTTGGACTAAAAAATAAAATTAGTACCATTATCGAAAGTGCTATTTTTTCCGTTACGAGTGTAATTCCTTATGAACAAGCCTTAACTTGTATGGAAAAGATGATTGCTTCTAAATTTTCTAAAAAGGGAGAAGACGTAGTAACTGCCAATCAAAAAGCTATCAATGGAGTTTCAAAGCATTTACGGCTATTAGAAGTTCCAAAAGTTATTGGAACTCCAAAAGAAATGTCTTTTTCTTCTGTTTTTGATGCTATGCGTTATCGAAAAGGGGATGCTCTAACAACCTCCGCTTTTCAGGAACATCCAGATGGACAATTTGAAGTAGGAACAGCCGGATTAGAAAAACGTTATATCAGTGAGATTGCTCCTGATTGGATTAGTATGAATTGTATCCAGTGTAATCAATGTTCTTTAGTTTGTCCTCATGGAGTGATAAGACCTTTCTTATTAAATCAAAAAGAATATGAAAAAGCTCCTCATACCATTCAAGAGCGTGCGGTAAAGGCTATTGGTATGGAGGATTATTATTTCCTTTTAAGTGCTTCTGTTGCAGATTGTACTGGTTGTGGTTTGTGTCATAAAGTGTGTCCTGGTAAAAAAGGGGAAAAAGCAATTACGATGGATCAATTAGATCGGAAGGAACAGGAAGTCTTTCATTACTTGATGGAGAATGTTTCTCCAAAAGAAGAAATCAATCCTTATACGATAAAAGGAAGTCAATTTAGGCAACCGAAATTTGCCTTTAGTGGAGCATGTGCTGGTTGTGGAGAGACTGCTTATATTAAATTATTAACGCAGTTATTTGGAGACCATTTAATCATTAGTAATGCGACAGGTTGTTCTTCTATTTATGGGGCAAGTGCTCCTTCTATGCCTTATACTTTACCATGGGCAAGTAGTCTATTTGAAGATAATGCTGAATATGGGTATGGAATGCTTATCGCCAATGATACGATTCGTAATAGAATTGCGAATATTATGAGTAAAAATATGGACAATGAAAATGGTGAATGGTTTAAAAAATGGTTAGAAAACCCAAATTCCTATGAAATAACGAAAGAGGTTTATCAAAATTTAACAGATAATCTTCCTGAAGAGTTAATTCCTTTGAAGGATTATCTTATTATGCGTAATGTTTGGTGCATTGGTGGTGATGGCTGGGCATATGATATTGGTTTTAGTGGAATTGATCATGTTTTGGCCTCTAATGACAATATCAAAATTCTTGTGCTAGATAGTCAAGTCTATTCCAATACAGGAGGTCAATCTTCAAAAGCTAGTCCTAAGGGAGCCATTGCTTCTTTCGCTTCAAGTGGAAAAACGAGTAATCAAAAAGATTTAGCTCGTATTGCGATGAGTTATCCACAAGCCTATGTAGCACAAGTATCTTTAGGAGCGAATCCACAACAAGTTATTAAGACTTTTAAAGAAGCCAATGAATATCCAGGTCCAGCAATCGTAATTGCTTATACACCTTGTATTTCTCATGGCATAAAAGGGGGAATGGAAAATAGTTTAGAAATGGAAAAATTAGCTGTTTCTTCTGGCTTTTTCCCAACTTTCCGTAGACATCCTGTGGAGGGTTTCCATCTAGATAGTAAAAAGGTAGACTTTGATCTCTATGAGGAATTTTTAAATATGCAAACACGGTTTAGTATGTTAAAAGTAATTAATCCAGAAAAAGCTTCTTCTCTTTTAGAAGATAGTAAAAATTATAGTATTGCGACTTATCAATACTATGAGTCATTGGCAGAAAAAACACAAGAATAAGGAGAAATTCTCCTTTTTTTGTATAGAATATGTCAAAAGAACGTATAGAAAATTTTCTTCTTTTCAAAAAAAATCCCTGTTTTGGAAGAAAAATAGAATAATATTTCCTTTTTTTCTTCCTTTTTGATATAATGAGTATTAGGAGTAGATATGAAAAATATATATGGCGAAACCATGGAAGCGTTAGAACAGTATTTTGTAGAACATAATCAAGCAAAATTCAAGGCTACGCAGGTATTTGAGTGGTTATATAAAAAAAGGATTCATCAGTTTGATGAAATGAGAAATGTCAGTAAGGAAACAATTTCGTTGTTGCAACAGGATTTTTCGATGGATTTTTTAAAAATCGTGACAAAGAAAAGCGATCAAGATGTTTCTAAGTACTTATTTCAATTAGAAGATGATAACTATATTGAAGCTGTTTTGATGTATCATGATTACGGTAATAGCTTATGTATTTCAACCCAAGTTGGATGTAATATGGGATGTCATTTTTGTGAAAGTGGTAGACTCAAAAAGGTAAGAAATTTGAAGACTTCTGAAATGGTAAGACAAGTCTTAGCAGTAGAAGAAGATTCCGCTATTCGCATTTCTCATGTGGTATTAATGGGAATAGGAGAGCCATTTGATAACTATGAGGAAGTTATCAAATTTATCGATATTATTAACCATCCGAAAGGAATCGATATCGGTAGTAGACATATTACCGTATCGACAAGTGGAATTGTACCGAAGATAAAAGAATTTGCAGATTATGAGAAACAAGTAAACTTGGCAATTTCCCTACATGCTCCTAATAATACGATTCGAAATAGTATTATGGAAATTAATAAAGCATATCCAATTGAAAAGTTAATAGAGGCTATTCAGTATTACATTTCTAAGACGAATCGAAGAGTAACTTTTGAATATATCTTATTAAAAGGTGTCAATGATTCTAGAGAAAATGCCAAAGAGTTAAGTACTTTATTAGCTGGTATTAATTGTTATGTGAATTTAATTCCTTACAATGAAACCAGTCATATTGAATATAAGAAAAGTGATCAAAATACGATTTTAGCGTTCTATGATGAATTGAAGAAAAATCAAATTGCTGTAACCATTCGAAGAGAGTTTGGCAGTAATGTCAATGCGGCGTGTGGGCAACTAAGGTCTAATTACAAGGAGGAATAGTATGAAGTATGGTTATTTAACAGATCCAGGCCTCGTAAGAGAAAGAAATGAAGACAGTGTTATCATTGTTGAAAACAGTGCTCATGAGATTTTGATGTGTGTTGCAGATGGAATGGGCGGTCATAAAGATGGCGAGGTAGCTTCTAGTATAGCGATTACGCACATCAGTCAAAGATTCCGTTCTATTAGTAGTGTAGGAAATAAAGAGGATGCCATTCAATGGATTCAAAGTACCGTAAGTGAAGCAAATGTTGAAATTTTTAAGTACGTAAAAGAACATCCTGAAAGTGAAGGAATGGGAACTACGATAGTACTTGCTGTATTGACACCTTCTTTTCTTCTCTTTGGGAATATCGGCGATTCTTCAGGATATGTTGTAAAAAATGGAAAATTACACAAGATTACCGTTGATCATACCCTAGTCAATCTCCTCGTAAAGAGTGGGGAATTGACGGAAGAAGAAGCAAAAGCTCATCCTCGCAAGAATGTTCTTATGAAGGCATTAGGAGCTAACACGAATGTAGAAATGGATATTTTCAATGTAGAATTGGGAATAGATGGTATCATGTTATGTAGCGATGGACTTACCAATATGCTTGATGATAATCAAATTGTAAAAGTATTAATGGAAGATATTCCTATTCCACAAAAATTAAAAAAATTAATCTTTAAATGTAACAATCGTGGGGGTAGCGATAATATTTCGATAGCTTATTTAGTCAAGGAGGAAGGCTAATTATGATTATAAAAGGTCAAAAAATTGATGGTAGATACCAAATTGTTCGTACCATTGGCGAAGGTGGTATGGCAAATGTTTATCTTGCCTATGATACTATTTTGGATAGAGAAGTTGCCGTCAAAGTATTGCGTGGAGACCTTGCAAGTGATGAGAAATTTGTAAAAAGGTTTCAAAGAGAAGCCAAGGCAGCTAGTTCTTTGAATCATCCAAATATCGTTGAAATGTACGATGTTGGGGAAGATAGTGGAAATTATTTTATTGTCATGGAATATGTTGATGGAAAAACACTCAAAAGTCTAATCAAAAAACGGGGAGGCTTATCTCTTTCCGAGACGATTGATATCATGTTGCAATTGACAAGTGCCATTGCTTGTGCCCATGATAGTTATATTATTCATAGAGATATCAAACCTCAGAATGTATTAATCTTGGAAGATGGAAGAGTAAAGATTACTGATTTTGGAATTGCCGTAGCTTTGAACAGTGCCGAATTAACACAAACTAATTCCGTTATGGGATCTGTTCACTATTTGTCTCCAGAACAAGCAAATGGGGCTGGGGCAACCATTAAAAGTGATATCTATTCATTAGGAATTTTAATGTATGAGTGTCTAACAGGAAATCTTCCTTTTAAAGGGGAAAATGCCGTTGAGATAGCACTTAAACATATGAAGGATAAAATCCCAGGTCTTCGCTCACAGAATCCTTTAATTCCTCAAAGTGTTGAAAATATAGTCCTTCGAGCTTGTGCAAAAAATCCGAAAAATCGGTATGAATCTGTTACAGAGATGCATAATGATTTGAAAACGGCATTGAGTTCTGAAAGAGAAGATGAAAAAAGAATTGTTTATGAATATCCTGAAAATGATTTGGAGGAAACAAAAGCATTACCAAATCTTAGTAAAATAACAGAAACTAGGGTAGAAAGAAATGAGGATATCGAAGAAGAAGTGAAAAAGAAAAAGAAAAAAGAAGGAAGGGGCATGACGATAGCGGTTATTACGGCTATTATGACTTGTATTGTAACTCTTGTAGCAGTAATCATTTTTGCTCTTTCTTTATTACCAAAAAATGAAATTGTAGACTTGCCTTCTATAGCTGGTAAAAATAAAGAAGAAGTTACCCAAACTTTAGAGAAATTAGGTCTAACAGTTGTCTTTGAGGATGAACCTAGTGATGATATTGCAAAAGGAGATATTATTGATTATCAGAATGTGAAGACGAGAAGGGTAAAGAAAGGTTCAACCGTTGTTGTCGTCGTATCTTCGGGATTATCTGGTATTGTGTTGGATGACTATTCTAAAATGAATGGAGAAGCCGTAAAAGCGGATTTAGAAAGTCAAGGAATTAAAGTAGTATTGACTAAGAAAAAAGTATCAACGGAGCAAGAGGAATATAAAGATATAGAAGAGGGTATGGTAATAGGGCAATCAAAAGAGCCTAATACGCGTATAAAAGAGGGCGGTGTGTTAGAGCTTACTGTTGCTACCTTAATTACTATTTATCCAGATTTTGTAAACGATGAAGAAGTGACATGGACGAGAAAGAAAATCGAGACTTTCTGTTCCGATAATCATCTTAACTGTTCTTTTGAAGAACGATATGAAGAAGGTAAGAAGGAAGGAACGATTCTAGAACAAGATAGAGAACCGGGAGTAGAGGTAAAATCAGGAGTGAAATTGACGATTACAATTGCTTCTGCTAAACCTTCTAACCCTTCAAACTCTAATGTGACACCAGAATCAAACGTAAACTAGAATGCAAAAGAGAGGAAGAATTGTTAAACAATTAAGTAATGATTATTTTGTAGAAATCGATAATGAAATCATTATTTGTAAAGCAAGGGGAAAGTTTAGAAAATTAAATGTAACTCCTCTAGTTGGGGATTTCGTGATGATTGACTATGAAAATCGTTATTTGTTAGAAATTGAACCACGGAAAAGTGAATTAATAAGACCCAGTGTTGCTAATGTCACTCAAGCTTTGATTGTAAACAGTGTAGAAGTTCCTGCTTTTTCTACTAAGCTATTAGATAAATTGCTGGTAACAATAGAACACCATCATATTAAACCAATTCTTTGTATCACGAAAATGGATTTAGTAGGGGAAGTTATGCAAGAAAAAATACGAGCGTATGAACAATATTATCGTTCTATTGGTTATGAAGTATATGAGAATACAGATCCTGACTTAAAAAAAATATTTCAGAATCAAGTCACTGTTTTTGCAGGACAGAGTGGGGCTGGAAAAAGCTCATTACTCAATCGTTTAGATTCCAATCTTCAGCTCGAAACAGGAGAAGTATCTTACGCCTTGGGAAGAGGAAAACATACTACTCGTCATGTAGAATTACTTCCTTTATTGGATGGTTTTGTAGTAGATACACCAGGATTTAGTTCTCTTGAATTTCAAGATTTTACAAAAGAAGATATTCGAGATTGTTTTATAGAATTTAAGCAATATAGTGAGCATTGTAAGTACAGGGATTGTATGCATATCAAAGAAGATTCTTGTGAGGTTAAAAGAAAAGTGGAAACAGGAGAGATTTTAAAATCTCGTTATGAAAATTATGTTAGTTTTATCGAACGAAAGTAGCTAGGTCTACTTTTGTTTACTTTTTTAAGGATAGTTTTGTATACTGGATAATAGAGATTCATGATTTTAAATTAGGAGGGATAATGAATGATATCTGTGTCTATATTGAATATTGTAAATGATAAAAAGAAAGTAGAGAAAATAGAAAGTCTTCATCCTGATTATATCCATCTAGATGTGATGGATGGAAAATTTGTTCCAGAAGTGACTTCGATGAAAACGCTTCCTCAGTATCACTCTAAAGTAGATCTTCATTTAATGGTAGAAGATATTGATTCTTATCTAGAAGATTATCAAGCTTATCATCCAGAATATATTACTTTCCATTTAGAAGCTACGGATAATCCCATCAAATATATCGACAAAATTCATGAAATGGGAAGTAAAGTCGGCATTTCTATAAAACCGAATACGCCAGTAACCGCTTTAAGGCCCTATTTAGACAAAATAGATTTAGTTCTCATCATGAGTGTAGAACCAGGATATGGAGGTCAAGCTTTTCTTCCAGAAGCGGAATCTAAAATAGAAGAGCTTTTTCAAATTCGTGAGAAATATGCTTACCATTACCAAATAGAAGTGGATGGAGGAATTAATCAAGAAACGAAAAAAAAGTGTGAAAAAGCAGATATTTTAGTCGTTGGTAGCTATATTACAAAGGCAGAAAATATGGCTGAAAAATTGAGGTCAATCAGGTGAAAATGCTTGCTTAAAGGGGTAATTTATTATATACTATTGAATGTGTAGAAAGCGAAGGATAATATGGAAAAAGAAGCAAAGAATAAAAATGAAAAGAAAATTGTGATCAAAATAGAAGGAGACGAATGGACAAAATTAGTGGATGCAGCTTTTAACAAGGCTAATAAAAAAGCTAAAATTCCAGGATTTAGACCAGGACATGCTCCAAAAGATGTTTACGTAAAACATTATGGAATGGAATCTCTTTATTATGATGCTTCTAATGGTGCAGTAGAAGTAGCTTATGATAAAATGTTAGAAAAAAATAGTGACTTAAAAATTGTAGCTCAACCAACAGTCGATATTTTAAATATCGGAGAAACTGGTGTAGAATTTGAATTCACCTTGACTTTAAAACCAGAAGTAGTTTTGGGAAAATATAAAGGTTTAAAAGCTAAAAAACCTAAAGTAAAAGTTACGAAAGAAGAGATAGAGCATTCTATTGAACATATGAGAGAGCATTATAAAGAAAATATTGTAAAAGATGGAGCGATTGAAAACGGGGATATTGCTGTTATTGACTTTGAAGGATTTAAAGATGGTGTAGCGTTTGAAGGCGGAAAAGGAGAAAATTATTCTCTAGAAATTGGAAGTAATACTTTTATTCCAGGGTTTGAGGAACAATTAATCGGTATGAAAGCCAACGATGAAAAAGAAATCAACGTTACCTTCCCAGAGGATTATCATGCTGAAGAATTGAAAGGCCAACCTGTTGTTTTTAAAGTAAAAATAAATGAAGTAAAAGAAGTAAAAATTCCAGAATTGGATGAAGATTTCTTTAACGATTTAGGAATGGAAGGAATTCATTCTAAAGAATCTTTAGAAAAACAAGTAAAAGAAAATTTAGAAGCTCAAAAAGAAAGTCAATCAGAAGATGATTGGTTAAATGCTTTATTAGAAGAAGCAGCCTCTACTATGAAAGTAGATATTCCAGAGGTTATGATTGAGGAAGAAACTTCTAGAATGGTTAGTGAATACGCACAAAATGTACAAATGCAAGGGATTTCTATGGAGCAATTTTATCAATTTACTGGTTTAACAGAAGACAAATTGAAGGAAGAATATAAAGAACAAGCAACTAAGCGAGTAACTTATCGGTTAATGGTAGAAGCTATCATTGAAAAAGAAAAAATTGAAGTTTCAGAGGAAGAAGTAAAAGAGGAAGCTTCTAAGATTGCTTCTAAATATCAAATGACAGAAGAAGAATTCTTTAAAAACTTCGGAGAAGATATGGTTCAATACGATTTAAAAGTAAAAAAAGTGTTCGATATGTTAAAAGGAGAGAAGGAATAGCTCTCTTTTTTTCTTTTTCATGTTATACTTATAATAGTAAGGGTTAGGAGTTGAATAGATGAAGAAAAAATATCTCGTAGGAATAGGGGTAGTGGTTTTATTATTAGGTATAGTTCTTGTTCTTTTCCTTTTTTGGCCAAAAGAAAAAAAAGAAATACTCTATCACCTAGAATACCAAAATGATTATGTGCCAGGAGCTAAATATGAAATATCAATTTATAGTAACAATGATATAAAAATTACTAAGACTTCTTTTTGCAGTAAAGTGGACTGCGAGCCAGAAGAACCGGTTGTTTTTGACTATCATTTCCATGATAAAAATATGAAACTTTTAAAACAATTTATCGAGAAGCATTTTCCAAATCAGGAAACCATTAACATTCCTTTTGAAAGTTTAAATGCGTATGAAAAGGATGTTATAAGTAGTTTAGAAGATGGTGAACTTGCTTTTGAAATATCTGTAGAAGAATACGAATATCAAGTCATTTATGAGGAGTCCCCAACGACAACGTATGTAGTCTATTTAAAAGAAGATGACTCTATTTTAGTAAAGAAAATTACATTGAATTCCAAAGAAGAAATGACAAACATTGACTCTTATTCGTTAAATTTTAAAGAGAACCATAAAAAGCTTTTAAAAGAACAAGTAAAACAATGGGTAGGGGAAGACTCTAACGTTGTTTATAAAACTTATTTTTATAAAGATGAGCAGTATTGGATAAAAAGTGTTCAAGAAAAGGATGAGAAATATCTTGAAGAAAATAGAGTTCATCTCGTTTATGAAATGAGTTATCATGGAATTAATTGTTTAACCCCTGTTTTAAGATTGTATGACGATTCTACTTATGAATTCTATGATACTTTCTCTAACGATCAAAATCCAATTATTCCGGAAACAGGAACTTATGATTATGATTTTACGGAACTTTTTGAAAACATCGATCAGTATCCAGAAGATCCTCTAGGCCCTTATTCTATCTACGCATCCTCTGATGAACGGTATTATACGACATATTCTTCTAATAAAGAATTAAGGGATTTCTTGTCTTCCGTTGGTATTCGATTGGATGTTTGTATACACAGTCAATCATGATATCAAGGTTTGCTAAAAAATAAGATAAGTAACTTGAAAGAGTTACTTGTTTTTTTTTATATTTTGTGATATTTTTAGATAGTAGGAGGCGGTTCAAAAAAATGAAGAAAATGGGAAAAAGGATGATAGCTGTACTAGCAACATTAATGATTTTTCAAATGATGGCTGTTCCAGTATTGGCAGTAAGTAAAAGTAAAAATTATCTATATAGTATAATGGCAAAGAAAGCGGTTCCAGATAATATTAAAAGTGAATATGTAGAATTTGAAAATGGAATTAATTTTAATTATAGTCCAGTATATTATCCTAACGAAGAAAAAGAAGATTATTCTGTAAAAATAAATAATGGAAAGGGTGTCTACATGATATCCTCCACTGCAAAAGATTTATACCCAATTTATTATTACCGTGGAGAAGTAGATGACAATAATGTAATCTTTGGTGGATATTGTTGGAAAATGGTTAGAACAACAGACACCGGTGGTGTAAAGATTATATATAATGGAGAACCAAATGAGGATGGAACATGTGTAGATTCTATAAAATTTTTTGATCCCTCTTTAAACCTTGGAGAGAGTTATTGGGGTACTTATGATGGTGGATATATGACTCCTAATGATTTTAAAGCTCCCTCATTTGAGTTATACGATATAACAGATTCAAAAAATATTTCATAGACAGCTTTAGCGGAAAAAGAAGAGCAAGAAAAAAACGAAGTGTCAGGAACTTATTATTATTCTAGTGAGGTTCGTTATGAAAACGGAAAGTATACATTAGTTAATCCTAAATCATACACCTTTAAAAAAATGGATTATGAGAATGAGGAAGAATATGATAGGGAATATAATCAAATCGATGGCATGGTATCTAAATATACTTGCTTAAATGATGGCGAAACATGTGATGAAATCACTTATATTTTGAATCTTTATTATGATGATCTTGATTCTGAATACAATAGGCTAGAATATGTAACATTCCAGAATGGTGAAACAAAAGAATCTACAATGGAAGAGTTAAAGAAACAAAAGATAATCATTGGAAGTGATGTAATCTATCAAGATGGAAAATATACTTTGCAAAATACAGCACAGACTTCATTGATAGAACGTGAAATCGGAAATAGGCATTATACATGTTTCAGTGCTTCTAATTCTTGTGAAAAAGTAGCTTATATATATGATGATGAGGGTTTATATTATGGGGACTCAGATTATGATGGACAGAGTTTGGAATTTTTTTCTTTATCAAATGGAGATACTGTTGAAACACTTCAAGCTGCCTATGATGTATATAAGAATATATCAAATGAAAAAGATTCTCTTTTAAAGGAAACTTTAGATAAATGGTATAGTGAGCATATGTTGGATTACACCAAATATTTAGAAGATACAGTATGGTGTAATGATAGAAATGTCTATTATGGTAATTTAGATAAGAATTCTGTACTTAATTTTTATGATGACGTTAGATTTGCTAGTAGTCAACGTAACTATCCAAAATATTGGAATGATAAGGATTTTGTAGCAAAACCAAGTCTTGCATGTCCAAATAAAAATGATAGCTTCACAGTTAGTGACGAAAATGGAAATGGAAAGTTAACCTATCCAGTTGCAACAATTACTGCTGATGAATTATTGTATGCAGGTGATATAATTCCACAAGGAGCTGGTTACTGTATAGGATTCTATGGAGTAACTATGTCTATGGGAGGTAGTGGTTGGATTTCTTATATCGATTGGGATTATTTAGAAAATATGCCTCTAAATATTAATAATATTAATAGTGAAGTTATGCCAATAGGCGGATGTCCTGTTAGTAAGTATCTTGCTTTTCCAGTTGTATCTTTAAAGAAAAATATGGTATGTGAAGAGGGAGATGGAACACCAGAGCATCCTTGCATCGTTGTAGAAGGAGAAATGCCAGAACCTCCAGTACCAGAGACAGTAGATAATTTACCAACAACTATTCTAGCTAGCATAATGGGAGTATTCCTTGTTGGAATTGGTTTCTTCTTAAGAAAAAATAAAACAGAAAAAGAATAGTTCATGAGTAACATCATGAAAATATTCTTTTTTTATTTTCATTCGCAATATTTAATAAAATTCCCAGCATTAGCATATAACTAAGTAAACTAGATCCTCCATAACTGATAAAAGGAAGCGTTATTCCAGTAATTGGAAGGATTCCGTATGTCATACCAATGTTCTGAAATTGTTGATAAATTAACATTGCAACAATTCCTGCAATAATATATTTTGAAGTGTTTTTTTTACTTTGAAAGGCAAGTGAGATGATTCTAAGGTCAAAATAGAGTAGGAGGAGAAATAAAAGAATAGAACCAACAAAACCAAAATTGGATGCGAATACAGCGAAAATGAAGTCTGTTTGGGGTTCTGGAAAGTAAAGCGGTGTTTGATTGTAACCATATCCAAACATACCTCCTGCTCCGATAGCTGTCATTCCTTTTTCTAATTGATAACCACTTTTACTAGACCAATCTAGTAATCGATCAATGCGAAGAAAGAAACTAGTTCCAAAAATATCAATAAAAAGTTCTTTTTGAAAAAAATAAAGACCTAAAATAAAAGCTAAAGCTATTCCACAAATGGTGAAAAATAGAAAAAACCAACGATAGCGAATTCCAGATATGAATAACATAATAAAGGTAATCAGTAAATAGATTAAAACAACTCCTGTATCTGGTTGTAAAAAGGTCAAAAGGGAAGGAATCAATACAACTATAGCTACTTTTAGTAAAAAGAGAAATTCTTCTTTAACAGTAGGTTGTGGATGCTTTTCTTGGAAGGTATGAATCATTTTACTGAGTGTTAAAATGAGAATAATTTTCATAAATTCACTGGGTTGAAAGACACCAATATGAGGAATTAAGAACCAGCATTTTGCGTTATTAATAGGTTGTCCAAAAAATAGGAGTAGGATGAGTAAAAAAATAAAAAATCCATAGAGATGCCAGGTATATTTCAAGATGGTTTGATTTCCTACTATCATAACGATAAAAACAGTGATAAAACCAATGGTATACCATATCAGTTGTTTTAGAGCAAAATCATTTTGTTCCGTTAAAAGACTTTCTGAACTATAAATGGTTGTAATTCCAATAATGGCAAACAATATAATAGGGATGATAATGGATAAATCTAAATGAAAATTTTTTCTCCAATTCATAGAATCACCTTCTCAATATCTTACACTAATTGCCCTTATTATACAAGGAAAGTTTGTGTTTTTTGTCGAAAAATAACGGTTCTCTTTAGTGTTTTCTTTTTTTTCTTTTTATAGTATAATGTTAGGTAGGTGATTAATTATGGAACCCATATGGCAATATATTATTATTGTATTTGTTTTAGTTGTAATAGCAGTCGCTATTGTGAAGTCTAAAAAAAGAGACTTTAAATTTGAAGCCAATAAGTTAGTGGAATTATTGGGAGGAAAAGATAATATAGAAAGTTATGAATCGAATAAATCTAGATTTATCGTGAATTTAAAAGATGTTTCTAAAGCTAATAAAGAAGGCATTCAGAAGATGGGGGCACAAGGAATTGTGGAAATCGACAATCAGTTAAAGATCATTTTAGGAAATGAAGCAAAACAGATTACAAAATATATTAAAGAATTAAAGTGAATTATTTCGCTTTTTTTTTGCTTTTTTCGACATCCTTCGACAAAATAAAAGGATAAAGTATAATTGGTGATCCTATGAATGTATTTGAAATGTTAATTTTAAGTTTGATTTTGATATCTTATCCTCTTTTGATATATATTCTTTATATTGTTGCAAATAAGAATATAAGTAAAGAAGAAAAGGGAAGTTTATTTGATTTTGTTTTAATCTCTTCTTCCTTTTTAGTGTTACACTATAGTCAATATTTTGAAAAAGTTTTGTTAACCTTTTTTTTAGGGGGAATTGTTTTTTTAGCCCTTTTTAAAAAGAAGCTTTTGATATCTCTTCTTTTAGAAAGTATTTGTATTGTTTCTTCTGTTCCAGATTATCAAAGTGTACTTTACTTTTTAGGGTTTTATCTTGTTTTAAATCTTCTTTATTTCTTTTATTTAAAATATCAAAATACAAGATTTTCATTTTTTCAGACGTATTTATTTCTATATAGTAGTAGTTTTTTCTTATGGGTTATCCTTTTCTATCAGAGCTATGTTCCTTTTTCTTTCTTATATATAGCAGTATTTGTTGTTCTAATGAATCTCTTACGTCTTTTATTAGTTCAAGGAGAAAAAATGATGAAAAATCATTTGGAATTTCAGGAACTACAAAAGGAAAAACAGATTCGTCTTTCTCTTTTTAAAATTACTCATGAAATTAAGAATCCGGTTGCCGTATGTAAAGCCTATCTAGACATGTTTGATGTGGAAAATCCAGAACATGCTAAAAAATACGTGCCAATTATGAAAGAAGAAATTGAAAGACTTCTTCTCTTATTACAGGATTTTTTATTAGTCAATAAAGCCAATATGAAATATGAAGTTATGGATGTAAACATGCTATTGGAAGATGTTTCTAAGAAAATTAAACCTTTAATGGATGAAAATCACATTCAATTTTTAGTAGATACGATTGATGATGAATTATTGATTAACGGAGATTATAATCGTCTCAATCAAGTCATGGTAAATATTTTAAAGAATAGTGTCGAAGCGAATGCCAAAAAGATTACTTTAAAAACCCATTTAACTAGTAAAGTATTGGAAGTCTATGTTACAGATAATGGGGAAGGAATTAGTCAAGAGGTATTAAAACGGATGAGGGAACCTTTTTATACAACAAAACCAAGAGGTACGGGACTAGGTGTTTCTCTTTCTAATGAAATTATTGACGCCCATAGTGGAAAAATGGAATATAGCTCTAAAATAGGTACAGGAACTAGTGTTAAAATTACGTTACCCCTTTATATCTTATAGTATTTTAGGGAATAATGTGTTAAAATGAAATGGGTGATGATATGAAACCATTAGTGTTATGCATTATGGATGGTGTAGGGGAAAGAGAAGAAATTCATGGAAATGCTGTGAAACTTGCTCATACACCAAATTTAGATAAATTAAAAGAAAAATACGGTTATTCCAAATTGGAAGCAAGTGGTACAAAAGTAGGACTTCCTAAAGGTCAAATGGGAAATAGTGAAGTAGGTCACATGAACATTGGAGCAGGTAGAGTGATGTATCAACCATTAGAATTGATTAATCATGCTATTTCAGAAGGCACTTTCTTTGAAAATAAGGAAATTTTAAAAGTAATGGATCATGTGAAGAAGAATCATTCTAAATTACATATCATGGGATTAATCAGTGATGGAGGCGTTCATTCTACGATTTCTCATTTGTTAGCCCTTTTAGATATGTGCAAGAGAAACCAAATCGAAAGAGTTTATTTACACCTTTGTACGGATGGAAGGGATGTTGATCCGAAAAGTGCTTATTCCTATATTTCCAAAGTAGAGGAGAAATTAAAGGAAACAGGAGGAGCGATTGCTTCTATTGGAGGTCGCTATTATGCGATGGATCGCGATAATAACTATGATAGATTAAAAAAGGGGTATGATGCTATCGTAACAGGAATGGCTCCTAAACATACCTCTATTCCAAATTTTATAGAAGAAAGTTATCAACAAGGGATAACAGATGAATTTCTCCTTCCAACGATTTTTGATGAAAAGGGCATGGTAGAGGAAAATGATGGTTTTATTACTTTTAATTTTCGGAAAGATCGTTTAAGAGAATTATTAACGGCTCTTACGAATCCTTCTTTTCAAGAAATGGAAGTAAAGAGATTTCAAAATCTTTCGGTATTAACGATGATGCCAGTTGTAGAATCTGTTATAGCTCCTCATGCTTTTGATGATCCGAATCCCACTAATATTTTAGGAGATTGTTTAGAACAACACAATCTTCGTCAACTTAGAATTGCGGAAACAGAGAAGTATGCTCATGTAACCTTTTTCTTTGATGGTGGAAAAGAAATAGAATATCAAAACGAAAAGAAGATATTGATTCCTTCCCCAAAGGTTGCTACTTACGATCTACAACCTGAAATGAGTGCTTATTTAGTGACGGAAGAATTATTAAAAGAACTTCCTAACTTTGATGTTGTTATTCTTAATTTTGCAAACGGAGATATGGTTGGACATACTGGTGTTTTAGAAGCTACCATAAAAGCAGTAGAAGTAGTTGATGAATGTATTGGCAAAATCTATGAAAAAGTAATGGAATTAGGTGGTACTTTAATTATTACAGCAGACCATGGAAATAGTGATACGATGTTAGATGAAAATGATCATGTTGTAACAAGTCATTCTACTAGTTTAGTACCTTTTCTCATAACCAAAGAAAACCTTTCTTTAAAAGATGGTAAACTAAGCGATATTGCTCCTACGATGTTGTATTTACTAGATCTTCCTATTCCAAAAGAAATGGATGGCGAAGTATTAATTGTTCGGTAGTTTAAATTTTAGTATTGCCTCTGCTATTCCAGATTATCAAGAATTCATAAAAAACTATCCTGTTTTCTTTTCTATTTTCGTAGCGATAGTCATATTAGGAATTCTTTTAAAAATAAATAGAGAAAAAACGGTTTTTAAAATAACTTTTGTTATCTTTGTTTTCTTTACTTTGATGATATTCTTTACTCGCAAAGAGGAGATGTTCACTCATTTTTTTACCATTTTTAATGTTAATTTTTATCAGAATCTATATTTTTATTGTTGGAATATGATTCTCTTATATCTTCTCTTCCCTTTTGTTTTGACAGCTAAGAATCACTCGAAGCGAGAACAGATAATTTCTCTTATTTATTTTGTTATTCTAACTACGAATGTCATTTTTCAATATTATATTAGCTCCCTTGTAAATCATCAAAAATTATTAGTTTTAGGAAACACCTATCCAATGATTATGGTAGGAAATTTTCTATCTTTTACCTTTTATTTCTATCTTTTCTTAGAATGGTTGATTCGTCATTTTCAGGGAAAAGATTAGTTTTTAAAAGGCAGATAAGTATGTGTCATTTTGACAAAAGCATATTGTTGATGATATAATGTTCAAGACTTTTAAAAAGGAGTGAATTGTTTGAAAATTACTAGCGTAAATTTAGTTGTGAGTGCGGTGAGAAGAAGTCAGTATCCAACGGATGAGAAACCAGAGTATCTACTAGTTGGTCGTTCCAATGTAGGAAAGAGTAGTTTTATCAATACCTTAATTAATCGAAAAAATTATGCTAGAACTTCTGCCACTCCCGGAAAAACACAAACTATTAATTTTTATTTGGTAAATGAAGAATTTTATTTGGTCGATGCCCCAGGTTATGGTTTTGCTGCTCTAAGTAGGAAAAAACAAAAAAAATTCGGTTTGATGATGGAAGATTATTTACAGAACAGACCAAATTTGAAGCAAGTATTTCTGTTGATTGATTTTCGACATAAGCCTACTAATGATGATTTAATGATGTATAATTTTTTAAAGCATTATAAAATACCAGTAACGGTAGTGGCTACCAAAACCGATAAAGTAGGAATTACTATGCATCAAAAACAAAGAAATGCTATTTTATCAGATTTAGATGTTGTTGTAGGGGACGACTTTATTATGTTTTCAAATGTAACGAAGTTAGGAAAAAGTGAGATTTATCAAAAGATAGAGAGGACTATGTAGTTCCCATCTATCTTTTTTTTCATAAACTACAATGGGTGGTAATGTGAAAGTAGAGGAAATGGAAAATGGACTTATTATTTTCATTCGAAGGAAGGAGATAGAAGACATTTCCTTTGAAGAGGTAGAAGATATAGAAAATTATTTTCGCACGCTCTTTTTACAATTAGAAGAGTTTCATCACATTTCCTTAGATGGATTTTATAATATTCATGTTTACTTAGATCCAACAGAAGGAATGGTTTTAAAATTAGAAAAGGAAGAAATGGAGTTTTGTCCTTTTCATCAATTAGAAATGAGAATTGTAAAAGAAAATGTGAAGTTTTTATATGAAGTAGAAGATATCTTTGACTTTCTAAATCCCAATTATGACATTTATAGTTATCAACACCATTTTTACATTCAAAAAAAGACGAAAAAGGAAGAATATCTTCTTTATGAATTAGGAAAGATAATATATGAAGATACGGATAAAATTCTAAAAAATGGATTATTGTTGACAGGGGAATAAAGAAAATGTTCTATTTTCTTTATTTTTTAGCAATTTTAAAGAAAATTTGGTATAATAAATTTGAGTAGAATGGAGGAAGCATTATGGATGGAAGAAAGACAATCCTATTATTGATGAATGGTTTTGGGATGGAAGCTCCTAAATCTTTTAATGTATATACAGAATCTTTAATGCCTTCTTTGGCAAAATTATCAAAGCATTATCCTTTTGGATCTATGTATGCTAGTGGGTTAGAAGGTGGATTAAATAAGGGACAGTTATCTAGTTTCAGAGTAGGATATCTAATGTTTAGTACCCTTGGAAAACCTAGTAAAAAGTCTGCTTTAATAGCAGAAAGAATCGAACAGAATGTCTTTGATAACAACCCTGTAATTGTTGCTTCTATCAATTATGCTTTACAATACCAATCTCGGTTACATGTATTGTTCAGTATAGGAGAAAGAACGGAACCTGCTCAATTTGAACAATTGAGAAGATATGGACAACTTGCTGTACAAAGTGGGATAAGGGAAATTTGTCTTCACTTATTCTTAGGAGAAAATAGTGTTCAAGGAATGAAAGTATCGGCAATGTGGTTAAAAAATTTAAGATCTTATGTATTAAATTCTCTCCCTCAAATGAAAGTGGTATCGATAGCAGGAAGAAAATACTTGACGGATGCTCCTAAGGATGTCAAATTAGCGTATTATAGAATGATTGTAAGTGGAGTAGGAGAAGTATGGTCTAACTACGAAGAAACCTTAGAGAAAAAATATAAAAATAAAGAAGACGATGACTCTATGGGTGGATTTTTGACAGTTAGAGAGAATGTTATTCGTTCAAATGATAGTGTCATGAATTTTAATTATGATAACAATGTTGGAGCGGAATATTTGGATATTGTTCAAAATCCACATGAATTTTTCCCGGTAGGAAAGGTTCCATTAAATGTATCAGTCAATGCCTTATTTGAAGTAGCTGAAAATGTCAACATTCCTTATGCCTTTGAAAGTGAATTGCCAAAGCACTACTTCCTTGAAAACTTATCAGCCAGACAAAGAGTGTTGATTATTGCAGATAGGGATAGAGTACAGTACATTAGTAAGTGTTTGAATGGTTTTAGAAGTGAGTTTAATTCTAATATTAACGTTTGGCCAATCGAGGATAAAGCTAAACGATTTGAATTAATGGCAGAATATTTAGCTGCTTATATTAATCAAAATACTTATGATTTAATTGTTGCCGATTGTGAATTATTGAGTACACAGTCCGATCAAAAAACGATTAGTCAATTAAAACAAAATATGGCTGCTATTGATTCTATTTTAAATGTTGCTTATACAAGAGGAATGGAAAAAGGATATACCCTTTATGCAACTTCTCTATATGGAATCAAAACGCAGTTATTGCTCACTACAACGTATGAAATGGTTGATTTCTCTCAAAAGGTACCACTTTTGATTGCAGGAAGTGATATTAGTAGAAATAATACTTTTATTCAAAAAGAGGGCAATTTTACACAAGTAGCTACTCTCGTTCAAAAAAATTTGGGAATAACGAATGAAGCTAGTCCTCTTACAACGGAAAAACCAAAATCAACCGGAAAGAAAATATTTGTCATAGGAATGATTGGATTTTTCATTTTAGCTGTTTTATTAGTTATTTCTTATTTGTATTCTCAAGGTATTATCTAAAATAAAGGAGACAAGCAAGTCATTGCTTGTTTTTTTTAGGAATCTATTGCTTTCCTTTTTTTATCCTATTATAATGATGGTTAAGAGAGTAAGTAGAATGGGTGTTTTTTCATGAAAGAATTATATAATCAAATTTTTTGTTATGTTCCAGAAAATGAACAAGAAGAGAATGATAAGCGAATTATGTTAACCTATCTTTCTCTTTTTTCTAATGCTTTAACAAGGGAAAATGAAATGTTTCATGTGACGACTTCTGCATGGATTGTAAATCCAGAACGAACGAAAGTATTGATGATTTATCATAATATTTATAATTCGTGGTCATGGGTTGGCGGACATGCCGATGGAAATGCAAATTTACGGGAAGTGATTCAAAAGGAAATTGCAGAAGAAACAGGAGTCACAAAAATGAAATTTTTAAGTAAGGATATTTTTGGCCTTTCTATTCAGACGGTAAAAGCCCATTGGAAAAATGGAAAATATGTCAGTGCTCATCTTCATTATGATTTACAGTTTTTAGTAGAAGTATCTGAAAAGGAAGAAATCAGAATGAAACCAGATGAAAATAAAGGTGTTGGTTGGTTAGAAATAGATACCCTTTTAGACAAAGTAGAAGAAGAACACATGAAACCTATCTATGAGAAATTAATGAAAAAAGTAAAAAGATTGAAAATATAGCTGATATGGAGAATATGAAGGTACATTAAATAAAGGAGATATTATTACCATAACTTCTGCAAATTTTAATACTGTTGGGCAATTACAACCATGGTGTTGTTATGCAAGTAAAATAGAATTTGCGGATGGAAGAACAGATATTACAAGTGGAAAATTTGTTAGTATAGGATTAGAATATGCTAGTTCTGGTTCAGAAAGAGCTTGGTATTAATGTAACATTATGATATACCTACTACTAGGTGATACAAGTGAATAAAACTAAGATTTTATTATTTTATTTCATTGTTATACTAATAGTGAGTGGATGTAATTCTAATATAGAAGAAGAGGATAAGTATGCCAATTTTGAACACTATGATTTAAGAAATTATAGTCATACAATATATACATATATAAGAAATTCTAATGGTAATCAGAATGATTTAGAGATAGAACACTATGCTATTTCAGTTCTTTCACCTATAGGTCAAGAAATGGAAGGATATATGAACGGATTATTTTATGAAGTGGGTGAAAATGATTATATATTACTTTATAGTTTTCTTGGTGAAAAAGAAGCTAAAAGTAACGATATAATAATGTATAAAGATAAAATTTATACTAGTAATTTATCAGATTTGATTATAGAATACACACTGGATAAAGAAAATACAAAAAGAAAAGAATTAATTTTTGATGTTAGCAAGATATTAGATGCTGAAATTTTAAATCATTCTATTTATAGAATTGTTGATGTCGATGATGAGAATATTTATTTGAACAGTCGTATTAGTGGATATAATGGAGATATACCTGTTGCTGATTTAAGAGATGTACCTTTAAAATGTTCATTAGAAAATTATGTATGTGAATTGGCACAATAAAATCTTATAGTTAATTTTGTTCAAGCGAGGGAAACTATTTTGAAATAGTTCCCTTTTTTGTGTTTGATATATTTTTTTGACGCTGTTAAATAAAATATGTCATAAATCATATTGATGACAATGAAATGAAAGAATTATATAATCAAATTATTTGTTATGTTCCAGAAAATGAATAAGAAGAGAATGATAAGCGAATTCTGTTAAACTATCTTTCTCTTTTTTCATATTTTTAGAATTCTATCATATAGTTAAATGAAAGAAAGTAGGGAATATATGGAAAAAACGGATATTATAAAAAGTATAACAACAAGAACAGGTGGAGATTTATATTTAGGAGTAGTAGGAGCAGTTAGAACTGGTAAAAGTACTTTTATTAAAAAGTTTATTGAGAATTTAGTAGTCCCAAATATTACAGATGAGTATGAAAGAAAAAGATGTTTAGATGAGATTCCACAATCTGCTCAGGGAAAAACGATTATGACAACAGAACCTAAGTTTGTCCCTAGCACAGCTGCTACAATTAAAATGGATGATTTTGAAACTAGTGTTCGTTTAGTAGATTGTGTTGGCTATGTCATTGATGGTGCGAAAGGATATGAAGATGAGAATGGTCCAAGAATGGTTCGTACGCCTTGGTATGATGAAGAAATTCCTTTTGTAGAAGCAGCAGAAATTGGAACGGAAAAGGTAATCAGAGATCACTCTAGTATTGGTATTGTAGTAACAACGGATGCTTCTTTTGGAGAAATCTCTAGGAATAGTTATTTAGAAGCAGAAGAAAGAATTATTGGCGAATTAAAGAGTATTGGAAAACCTTTTATTGTACTTTTAAATTCTGCTCATCCTATGCTTCCAGAAACAGAGAATCTAGCTATGAAGATGCGAGAAGAATATCAAGTACCAGTTCTTCCTATCAGTATTGAAAATTTAAATGAAAAAGATGTTTACCAAATTTTAAGAGAAGCCTTATATGAGTTTCCTGTCTTAGAAGTAGAAGTAAATATGCCAGACTGGATAGCTTGTTTAGAACCTAATAACTGGTTAAAGAAAATTTATATCGATAAGATTAGAGAAAGTGTTATTGAAGTGGATAAATTGCGTGATATTGATACGATTACGAAACATTTTGAAGCATGTGAATATATTTCTAAGTCTTATATTTCTAATGTAGATACTTCCACAGGAATTGTAACGATTAATCTTCATGCTCCAGAAGAATTATACAATCGTATTTTAAAAGAAATTGTTGGGAAAGATGTTACCAGTAGAGCCGATATTATCTCTTTATTTCAAGAGTATAACGAGGCCAAAAGCGAATATGATCATGTTAAAAATGCCTTAGCAATGGTAAAAACGACAGGTTATGGAGTAGCTAGTCCTACTTTAGCCGATATGAAATTAGAAACCCCAGAAGTTATTAAACAAGGGAGTAGGTATGGTATTAAGTTAAAAGCTGTAGCACCTTCCATTCACATGATTCGTGTAGATGTAGAGTCTACCTTTGAACCTATTATTGGTTCGGAAGTACAAAGTAAAGAGCTTATTGATTACTTAATGAAGGATCAAGATAATATTTGGAAAAGTGAAATTTTTGGTCGAAGTTTAGATGTTATTGTAAAGGAAGGAATCCAAGCGAAAATATCTCTTATGCCCGAATCAGCTAGGTATAAACTACAGCAAACTTTGTGTAAATTAGTTAACAAAGGATCCGGTAATTTATTTACCTTAGTGATTTAATATTTTTTTCGTTTTTTGCAATTGGAGAAAGTGGATGATAAATCCGCTTTTTTTTAAATTCTATAGAAAGTTCATGGAAACAGGTATATAATAAAAAAAGAATAGTAGATTGGAGCTTTATATGGATAAGAAGAAAAAGGATAGGTCTCATAGAAAATTCTATGGTTTATATGTTCTTGTAATTGTTTTCCTAATTTTTGTTATGGTAATAGGAATAGGTATATTTCGTAAAACTAAAAAAAGAGACCTACCGTTAAAGAAACAGGAACAGTCATCTTCGGATAATTCTTCTCAAACAGAATCAGATTATGAAGTGTATGAAGAATCATGGGAATATGGAAGTGAGTGGTCATATGAAAGTTTACTATTTAAGTTAGCAGACTTTTTAGAAGTACAGGAAGAAGAGATTGTTAAAATAGCTTTTCAGGGGAGAACCCTTTCTTCTGGAGAAAGAGTTAAATTTTCAAGAGTTGGTAAGTATTCCTTTTCTGTTTCTCTAAAAGATGGTACTGTTAAAAATATCCTTCTTATGGTTACGGATCAAGTTCCTCCTGTAATAGAAGGTATTTATGATAGAGAAATTTATGTAGGGGATTCTATCAATCTTCTAGAAGAAATTCGTGTGACTGATGATGTTGATGGTGAGATAACATTTGAGATAGAGGGGGAGGTTAATCCTTCTAAAGTAGGTACTTATCAGATTAAAGTTCGTGCAGAGGATAAAAGTGGGAATCGTACAGAAAAAGAATTTTTAGTGGTCGTGAAAGAACGAAAAACTTCATCAAAAAATAATGGAAATACAAATAAAAATTCTAATACCAATAAAAATACAAACTCGAATTCCAATACGAATTCGAACACCAACTCCAATTCTAACCCTCAACCATCAGATCCTACTAAGACAAAGGATGGACGATTACAATTAGCAAAAGAGGAAGCTAAAAGAGTAGTTCAAGAGATTATTAAGCCAGGGATGAGTGATCGTGAAAAGGCCATTGCTATGTATCAATACTTGCGAGATTCGGTTGAAAAATTACCTTTATGGCAGCAGGATCATTATGATGAAAATCATGGTAATGAAGCATATGCTGCATTACTTATGAAAGTTGCTTCTTGCTCTGGAACGACAAGAGCTTTAGAACTTTTATGTCAATATGCCAATGTAAAATATGAATATATTAATAGAAATCAATGGGATCATCAATTTCTAATGGTTTATTTATCAGAAGAAGATCATTGGATTGTTGTGGATCCTAATGGAAGACAATTTGGGCAAAATATTCATCCTGGTGCTGAAGGAGGAGACGAAGTGGGAGAATATTTTGATGGATATCCAGGGAATTCTACGCCTTAATAAAATAGTAAAAAAAGAACTGAAGATTTTCATTTTCAGTTCTTTTTTATTTATTGTACGTTAGAATCTCCTTCAGGATTTGGATTAGGTTCAGGATCCGTTACTGGTGGAATGCTTGGAACTTCTGTTACTTTAGCAGTAACCGTTTTTCCATCACTCATATTACTTTCAAATTTTTCGTAACTAGCTTTTACAACAATCGTAACATCTCCATATTGTCCAGAAACGGTATACGTTGTATCTTCTGTACGACCGATCAAAGTTAATCCATCATTCGTTTTTACGTAAATATTGTATCCTAGGTTTCCTAATATACTAAGATTTTGATTATATAAAGAATTTACATAGCTTTCTAGAGCATTATCTTTTGCAAAAGCACTTCTGTTTTGTGAACGGATGACATCTTTATTAAGAGCATCAGGAGTTTGAATAGCATTCCAAGAAAGAATGATATTACTTCCAGATGTAGTAGCTGTTAAATTAGAAACATCACTTAATTTTGCAAATCTAGTAGATTTTTCTGTAGGTTCTGTACCAGCTACAAATAACTCTTCTTTAATATATTGACTTGGTGTATATTCACTAGGTAATTTCAAAGTAGCAGAACCAGTTTCAATTTTTACTTTCTTTACAGTATCAGGCATTGTGAAATCCGTTTTATCTACAAATATTCCTTTGGCAACTGCTTGGAAGAATTTTGTGTGTTGCATACTAGCTAATTTATTGTAGCCATCGTGGATAGATGGATATCCATACCATACTCCAATGGCATACTGGGTGTTATAACCACATACCCAATAATGATTAACGGCATTGTCTGGAAGATTGAATTTTTGTTTCGTCTCTTCATCAAAGTTAGCAGTACCAGTCTTTCCAGCATAAGGAACACCGTTGATATTTTTATATTTACCAGAGTCAATACCATAAGCAGCTGCATCTTGAAGCATATTCGTAATCATGTAAGCAGTGGCACTACTCATAACTTGTTTTGTTTCTTTTTGATTGGTTACCGTTTCTCCATCGGAGAATACCACTTTTGTTACGACATAAGGTTCTGTGTAATAGCCTCCATTGGCAAAAGCAGAATAGGCAGCAGCCATAGAAAGAGGTGTTTCTCCTTCATATCCACCAATCGCATGAGCTTCGTGAAGTGGGTTTTCAGGGTGCAATCCTAAACTATCGACAAAGGCTTGTATTTTCTTTTTATCTAGTTTTTGGAAGGTTTTTAAAGCAGGAATGTTTCGAGAATATTTCAATTGATCACGAATGGTATAAGCTTCTTTCAATGGATCCTTCCATTTTCCATCAGCATTATTGATAGGAATTCCATCACTATACTCATAAGGTTCATCGGCAATAGCCGTTCCTGTTGACCAGTTTAGATATTCAATAGCAGGACCATAATCATATAGAGGTTTAGAGGTAGAACCAATCTGTCTTAAATAATTGCTATCCGTAGCCCAGTTAATGTTCTTATCAGAGGAATTATCTCGGTTTCCACCAACAGCTACTAAGGCACCTGTTTTAACATCGACAACGGCAATACCAGCTTGAACTTTATCATTCTCCCAATTATAAGATTCCCCAGTCATAATCTTTCCAACATGATTTTGAAGATCTTTATCAATGGTTGTATAAATTTTCATAGAAACTGTTCTAGGATCTTCTCCTGTTAGTTTTGTTGTTTCACTAACAATAGAATCTACTGCAGAACGAATGGTATCATCCATTTCATCAGAACCATTTGCTTCTTCTTGTGGAATGACAATTTTATCAACAGTAAGTTTTAAAGCGATTTCATATTCTTCCTCTGTGATGTAACCATGTCTTTTCATAAGGGATAAAACAGTTTTTCTTCTGGTTTCAGCAGCCTCAGGATAATAATATGGGTTATATCCGGAAGGTGCTTGATACATACCAGCTAATAAAGCCGCTTCGGAAACATTAATATCTTTAGCACTCTTGCCAAAGTACATTTGAGCAGCTGCTTCCAATCCCCAAGTACTACCCATTTGATTAGAATTTACATAGAATTCAATAATTTGTTCTTTCGTATATGTTGGTTCAATCTCAAAGACTGCCATGTATACGTCAGTAAATTTTCGCTTGATTCCTTCAATACCGCTAGCTTGTGTAGAAGTATATTTATTTTTGGATAATTGCATGGTTAACGTAGAAGCTCCACCAGCATCATGATTTCCTAGTAATTGTTTGAAAGATGCTACTAAAAATCTTTTTAAGTCTACCCCATTGTGTTGGAAGAAGTTTGCATCCTCTGTAGCAACAAGGGCATTTATGTAAATTTCTGGAATTTCATCATAAGTAATAATTTGCCGTTTTTCAGTACCAAGCGTAGTCATTAATTCTCCATTGCTGTAATAAATCGTAGTTGGTTCCACAGAATAAAGTCTATCTGGTTCAAACTCTGGAGCATTCTTAGCAATGGACATAAAGAAGAAAATAGCAAATACGATACCAATCATAAAGCATAAACAACAAAATAGTAAAAACCATTGAAAAATTCTGAGTGCGATATGTTTTTCTTTCTTTTCTTTTTTCTTAGTATCTTTAGTACTTTTTGTCTTCTTCTTTTTTTTCATACTACCTTCATCCTTTGTAGAAACAATTTCATCTCCTTGTTTATACTCATATACTGTCTCTTCTGTTTCCTTTTTTTTCTTTTTCTTTTTGATACTTTTCGAGATATTTCTGCCAGCAATCATAATATTTTTTCTAAAATAAACGATATTTAAAATCCCTACAATAAGGATACTAGGAATCCAGCCAACAGCCAGGATTCCAACGACAAGGGCTACTACACTGATGACTAAAACAGCCAATGTCATGGGATTTATTTTTTGTTTACTCTTTGATTTCATAGTTCACCTCAATCAATTTTAAATAGTCTAGTCTAGGACTTAATCCAATTGGAATCTTTTTTCCAACTTCTTTAAAATAAGAATAGGGAATTGATTTTCTAGTTTGTTGATCGATAAAATTGAAAAAATCTTTTCCCGTGAGGAGATAGGTTTCTTGAAAGCTTGTAAAACGAACGATGAGAAAACCAATTCCTCCGTGCTGGATAATTTTTCGCAGATGTTCAATTTGATGAGCATGAATATTGGATAAGGGAAAACTAGTTTTATGAGCGGTTTCCTTTGCTTCAAAGTCAATATATTTTCCTTTAAAAATACCATTGTAATCGGTAGTAGATGGAATTTTAAAGCGAGCTTCTCTAATCACTGCTTCTTTCCTAGATGGATAATCTACTTTATAAATGGTAATAGGAGTTGGTTTTTTATAGATAATAGCAATGTTCCTATCTCTATAATATTCATTGGTAACATTTAAATCTTCTTCTAAGGTCATTCCTCTATTCGCATAATTCGTTATGCTTCGATATTCTTTTTGAATTCCATTTGGGTACCTCATAACGTCACCTATTGCTATTATACTATAAATTTTTGTTTTATGCTACTTCTTGTTTGAATTCGACAAATCTTTCCATACAAAAGGATTATAGTGTTTTTTGAGGTGAGAAGATGGAACGAAAAAAACACATTGAAGAAATGTTTAATGCCATGATTAATGATGTAGATTATATCAAGCTAAGTACTTATCAAATGGGAACGATTAGGAAAAATGATGATGTTTGACAAACATCCTTTTTTTTGAGATAATATGACTGAAATAAAGAGAGGTGGGTAGAATGTATCAAGATAGGGTAGTGCTTACTAGCAAGGACATTCTAGAGAAAGATTTTAAAATTGATACAAGAGGATATCGACCACAAGAGGTAGATCGCTTCCTCGACATGATTATCAAAGATTATGACGAAATGACTGCTATGATTCGGGAACTCGAGGAAGATAAAAAAGATTTGTTGGAGGATAATATTCGTTTGAAAAAAGAAGTACGAAATCTTCGGACGAAATTAGACGTTTTAGCAGAAAATGAATCTAGTGGAGCATCTGGTGCGAATGCAGATCTACTTCGAAGATTATCAAATCTAGAAAAAATAATATATGGAAAAGAATAATATTTCGGGCAAACGCTGTATAGGATACTATATAGAGGAAAGTCCATGCTCGCACAATCTGTGATGATTGTAGTGTTCGTGTAGGGGGAAAAAATAACCCCTAGTAGTTTTTACTAACGGCTCTAGAAAGACCTAAGTCTTAGGATATGGTTTAGTATAGTATAAAAGTGCCATAGTGACGATACTTTCAGAAATGAAAGGAGTGGAACGCGGTAAACCCCACGAGCGAGAAACCCAAATTTTGGTAGGGGAGCTTTAACAAAGGAATCGAACGGAGTTAAGGACCAGTTTTGGTAGATAAATGTTTGCCACCCTCTGTGGTACAGAACATGGCTTATGAAGTGTTATTTTTTTAGAATTGAGGTTTTCGTATGAAGGAAATAGGGGAGAAACTGAAAGAAGCCCGGGAAAGTATGGGAATATCTATAGAAGAAGCTGCTGAAGATTTGAAGTTAAAACCTTCTCAATTGGAGAATATTGAAGCTGGAAATCGGGAAGCTTTTAAAGATATTTTTTATTTGAAATACTTTATTAGAGATTACGCCAAATACTTAGGGTTGGACTATGAAGAAATGGTAGAAGATTTCAATGAGTTTGTCTTTGATTATACTTCTAAAATTTCTTTAGAGGATATCCAAAAAGCAAATAAAAAAACAGATAAAAAGAAACCTAAAAGAATTGCCTCTCCCTATACGGTAGAAGAGAAGAAAAGAAGTCCTATCTTTGCTTTAGCAATCGTAGGGATTATCGTTTTAGTAGTGTGTCTAGTACTTGCTATTTTCCTTTTTATTTCGTCTAAGAAAGATGATAAAGATGGCAAGACAGATATTAATTCAAAAACAGAAATTTCTTATGTATTGGTGGGAAGAGAATGAAAAAAAATAGTCGGAAAAGTACAATTTGGAATTTACCAAATAAAATAACGATAACAAGAATTTTGTTATCGTGTGTCATTGTTGTAGTTTTGGTATTGCCGTTTGATATGATGGGAATCAATGTTCCTAAACTGTTTATCGATGAAAAAATTGTAGTCGATGTGAAATATCTAGTGGCTGGTGTTTTATTCATTATTGCTTCTTTGACGGACTTTTTTGATGGTCAAATTGCTAGAAGAAGAAATCTAGTGACAGACTTTGGAAAAATGATTGATGCTATCGCAGATAAGATGTTAGTAAATTCTGTTTTGATTATTTTAGCGGCAGCAGGATTTATTCATCCTATTATTCCTGTTATTATTGTTATGCGTGATAGTGTAGTTAATTCTATTAAAATGATAGCGGGAAGTAAAGGAAAGGTAGTAGCTGCGATTAAATCTGGAAAATTGAAGACAGCGTGTTTAATGTTAGGAATTACACTTACTTTATTTTATAATTTACCATTTGAATTATATAATATTCGAGTTGCCGATTTTCTCTTGTTTTTAGCAGCTGTGTTATCTTTGGTTTCTTGTGTTCAATACTATATGATGAACAAAAACTTATTGTTTGATTAGAGAGTTTCCTCTCTTTTTTTGTTCTAGAATTGCTTCCTATTCATAATTATTAATAGGTGATTCTATGCACTTAATCTCTTTTTTCTATCGAACTTTATTAACAATTCTTCTTACTTTACTTCTTTTAATTGGTGTGAAACAGAATGAAAATTTTAAGAAAATCGTTTATGAAAAAGTTTATCAGGAACATTTTCCTTTCTTAGAAGTCAGTAAGTGGTATCAAAATTTGTTTGGAACAACGTTTCCCTTTCAAAAATATTTAGAAGTGAAACCAGTCTTTCAAGAAAAGCTTTCTTATAAAGAAAAAGAGGATTATTTGGACGGTGTAAAATTATCTGTAGAAGAAACTTATCCAGTTCCTGTTATTCAAGCAGGACTGGTAGTGTTTGTAGGGGAGAAAGAAGGATATGGAAATGTTGTCATTGTTGAACAATTGGATGGTGTTGATTGTTGGTATGGCAATCTTTCTAGTAGTAGTGTCAAACTTTATGATTATGTAGAAGCTGGTTCGCTATTGGGAATTACGGAAAAGTATTTATATTTAGTCTATAGAAAAGAAGGACAAAAGGTTTCCTATGAAGAATATTTGGTCTAAAATAGAGATTCATCCTCTTTTTTATTTTTTTGCTCTGATGGCTGTTTTAACCGCTCATTTTCAGGAGCTTATATCTTTCATGATTGTCATTTTTGTTCATGAGTGTGGACATATTTTCATGGCTTGTTATTTTAAATGGCATATTAAGAGGATTCTAATCCTTCCCTTTGGGGGAATGGTGGAATTTTGTGAGAAATTAAATCGACCGATTTATCAAGAATTTTTAATTCTTTTAGCGGGACCACTCTTGCAAATTCTTTTCTATCGTTTTTATCAAACTCCTTATCACTATCCACTTTTATTTTTTAATTTACTTCCTATTTACCCTTTAGATGGATCTAAATTTTTCTTTTTAGCGATGAATCGTTTCCTTAGTTATTATCGAAGTTGTTACCTCTTATTTTATGGTTCTTGTCTTACTATCATTTTTCTTTTTCTTGCAATGCCATCTTTTCTATCTTTCCTTTTTTTGGGATATCTTTTCTATCAAAATGTGAAGTGGTATTTAACGATTAAATCTCTTTTTTTAAAGTTTTTATTTGAACGATATCAAGAAGATTTTTCCTTTTATCAGATAAAAAATATAGTAGGAAAACATGCTACCAAAATGAAGCGTAGTGTAAGATATCATTTCTATTATGAGGGAAGAATGCATACTGAACGGGCCTTTTTGCAAGAATATTTTTTCAAGACTGGTAAGATTTAAAAGACAAAACGCAAATTTTTAGACTAAATGCAGGTTTATAAAAATTTGTTTCATTTACTAGACTTATTTCAGGTTTAAAACAAAG
>CANQTT010000008.1 GCA_947626855.1 uncultured Bacilli bacterium | reverse complement strand
GGATGACTTTCATCATCCTCTATAATTAGATTCATTTATCAAATTTATTGTCTACCAACACTATTTGACAAAGAACCCTTTGAATTTATAAAATGGTGGTTCCAGGTAGAATCGAACTACCGACACGAGGATTTTCAGTCCTCTGCTCTACCGACTGAGCTATGAAACCAAGAATGGCGGTTCCGACGAGAATTGAACTCGCGATCTTCTGCGTGACAGGCAGACGTGATAACCGCTACACCACGGAACCATTGGTTGCGGAGGAAGGATTTGAACCTACGACCTTCGGGTTATGAGCCCGACGAGCTACCAAGCTGCTCCACCCCGCGATATAAAACAACCTAAATGGCGGAGAAAGAGGGATTCGAACCCCCGCGCCGTCGCCGACCTCCCGGTTTTCAAGACCGGTCCCTTCAACCAGACTTGGGTATTTCTCCGTTTTTTAGATACGAGTTGATTATATCATAAACTTTTTATGAAAGTCAATAAATTTTTAAATAAAAAAATGAACTTAACATTCTCTTCTTCGCTCTTGAATTGTTTTTCACCACTTATCCTCGTAAATTAATCAAAACAATCAAAATTTTCGAATCGAAAATAATCATAAAATATCCGAAAAGAAAGGATATTTATTTTTACAAACTTTTAAAGTTTAATCCGTTTTTTTCAAAAAATGTAAACTTCGTTTATCTGTAACTCATTTTCGTTGTTTTTTTGAATATGTTACCTTTTACTATTTTATTAACGCTGTTTTAGAAACATGAAAATCCAGTTACTCGCATTTTACGTGTAAAGAAAAAATTATTTATGAAACAGATTTTAAATAGAATATTTCCTCTTTATTTTCTTTCACAAGGCATATTTTTTAGTTTGAAATACTATTAAGTCTATTTTTTAATAATACTCAACCACTTCTTGCAAACTTAAGTTTCATATTCCTTTTATTAATCCTTAAAAAAATTAAAAAAAACTAGTCTTTAACCAGTTTCTTCTCTGAAATCAAATTTTGACTACTCATTCCAAGTTGAAGATAAGGATCCAAACTAGCACTTTTACTTTTTAATGTATCCCGTAACCGAATATGCATAAAAGAATCTACATCATTCGGATAAGCCGTGATATCAAAGCCTTCCAAATGATTGTTGATCCGAAGAAATAATCTTAGATACTTGTCAGTTGCATGAAATTGAATATTATCCCGTTGCTCTTCGGTTACAACCCCTTTAAAATGCATGTATCTTCTCGGTATAAAATCTGCAACTTCTATATTTTTTATTCCCCGGCTATGAAGCATTCCAATAAAAACTGTCATACAAGCGACCATACTAGGTGCAATATCCCTATATTCTTTAACCCCAGAATTGATTGGATTAAAAGATTTATTCATATTTTTTATAAGTTCGTTTTGCTTATAAATTTTTTTTCTCTGAACCATAAAGATTCTAGCTACTTTTTCTCCTCTACTATTTTGATAAATTCCATATCTAATAAGAGGAAGCTCATATCGCATATGTCTATTCTTCTTCCATATTTTTAAAGCATAAGGGGTCTCAGAACCATAGAATTCGGAAAATCTTCTCACAGATATGGCATCCGTTGAAGAGACAAAACCTAAGTCTTTTTTTTCATCAAATTCAGAAAATGTATTATCTAAAATAAACTGAGTAAACATATCAACATATTCTTCAAAATTTTGATAATCTGAATTTGTTAAGTTTTTTATAAGAATCCCTAAATAATAGGCTATATCATGTTTCTGATCAATTTTTGTAAAAAGAATATCAGTACTCTCAATAGCAGAAATATAATTTTTTAGTTTTGTTTCCAGTAATTCCACATCATGAATCATGATTCTAGGCATATAAAAATATTTAACCTTAGGTGGAATTAAAATTGCTCCTCTTCCGCTAAAGACTACACTTAAGCCATCAATTCCCGAAGCCTGCTCTAAAAACAATTTTGAAAATGGATATCTTTCTAGCACACAAACACCCCCAAATGTTCCAATAGTATATCTTACTTTTAAAAAAAAGAAAAGCACTAACTTGTAGAAAACAAAAAAACTAGGTTTCCCTAGTTCATTTTCAAGATGGTGCCTAAGGCCGGACTTGAACCGGCACGGGATTTGACTCCCGCAGGATTTTAAGTCCTGTGCGTCTACCAATTTCGCCACTCAGGCACGATGGTGTCCCGTTGGAGATTCGAACTCCAGACCCTTTGATTAAAAGTCAAATGCTCTACCGACTGAGCTAACGGAACAAAATAATAAGATGGCTGCCTTGGCTAGATTCGAACTAGCGCATGCCACAGTCAAAGTGTGGTGCCTTACCGCTTGGCTACAAGGCAATTTTATTAAAAAGTGGTGGAGGGAGATGGAGTCGAACCATCGAACCCGAAGGAACAGATTTACAGTCTGCCGCGTTTGACCACTTCGCTATCCCTCCATAAAAATGGTGCCGGAAATAGGACTTGAACCCACAACCTACTGATTACAAGTCAGTTGCTCTACCAGTTGAGCTATTCCGGCAAAAAAAATGGTGGGCGATATAGGACTCGAACCTATGACCCCCTGCTTGTAGGGCAGGTGCTCTAACCAACTGAGCTAATCGCCCGGAAAAAAAACATTGACAGTATAAAATATATCATAGGAGCTCTTATTTGTCAATAGTATTCGCCGGATTTTTTATTTTTTTAACCCCTTCTTCGACCCATATCGGTAAGTGATATGCAAGTGTCGAAAAACCTAGACTCGTTTCAACAATTTTTCTTCTTCTAGTAGCCTTGTGTTTTTTGTAATCAATATTCTTGATACTAAGTTTTAATTGTCCTAAACTTTCATCTACATCTAATATTTCTACATTGATGACATCGCCTATATTCACATAGTCAGCTACATTTTTAACAAAACCATGTGAAATTTCAGAAATATGGATTAATCCGCTATAATATTCATCACAGGAAACGAAAACACCATAAGATTCAATTCCCGTGACGGTTCCACGAATAATTTTTCCTTTCTTATATTTCGTCATCCAACCACCAATTTCATTATACCATAATAAAGAAAAGAAAAAAAGCCTTTACTTTCCATGATATTTACTTTATAATAACAAGCGGTGATAATGTGAAGACGGAAGAAAAAATAAAAGAAATTTTAAATAAATTAAGACCTTTTTTATCAAGTGATGGTGGAAATTTAGAATTTATTAAATACGAAGACAATATTGTTTATATTCGAATGCTTGGTGCTTGTGCGAATTGTGGAATGCTAGACTTCACACTAAAAGACGGCATAGAAGCTGCTATTCAAGAAGAAATTCCCGAAGTTTTAGCGGTTGTAAACGTTGGCTTAGATGATATTGAGTAAACTAAAATGCGAAAGCATTTTTTTATTTGTCCACCAACCAATCAATTTTTGGCAAAAAAAATTGTCTCGAAAAAGAAAAATAAAGTTCCTGAAGAAGAGATTCATATGCTTCTACTCTATCAAGAAAAAGATCTAAACAACTATCTGATTCCCCTTCTATGATCTTATCAAAACAATCAAAATAATAACTTGGAAAAAGCATCCTAGCATAGAAAAGTAAATAATCTTGTTCCTGAAATCCTGTCCGATAAAAATAAAGAAATAGATCCGACAAATTTAAATTTCCATTAAAAAAACTATTTTTAGTGAATTCCGCTATATCTCTAGCCTTATAATCAATTATAAAATTCGTAGGATTCCAATAATCGAAATCATCACTCATACGACTATGGGCTATATAAAGAGGCATAACTTTCTTAATTTCTTGATAAAAAGAAATCGCATTTTCTGTCAAACCTTCATAATAAAAGAAGCTATTTTTCAATTTTGAACTAGCAACATTATTCCTATATTTTTCATAAAAATCAATCTTCGTCATCCAAAGTTCATGCCATGGCAAAATTTCTTCTTGATAAATAGGAATTTGAAAGTATTCCAAAACTTCAAAAGTAATTGGCAAAATTTCATGAGTTTGAACCAAAATATATTCTTGATTTTCAATTTTAGTAATATATTCTTGATCTTTATTCGGCACTATTTCATAAAGAGGATACCGATATTGCTGTAATAATTGATATATTGATAAGTCTAAACTTTTCTGTAGTGGAATAAGAGAATAAGAATCAAAATAGTATCTCGATTCATAGAAATCCAACTGATTCACTTCTAATCCGTAATAGTATCGAATAGCATTCTTCATACTTTATTGTATACAAAAAAAAATAAGCTATGCTTATTTAATAAAAAACGTCATTTAAATAAAGGCCACAGGCAGGGGCTGTCTTGCCACTTTTTGTCCGATCTTCAGCTTTCAAGATTGTTAAAATATCTTTACTTTTTCTCTTGCCACTTCCAATTTCTATTAACACTCCTACTAAGTTTCTAACCATGTATCGCATGAAACCATCGCCTCTGAATACAATCTGAATCTGTTGTAGATTTTTCCTATCACGAATAAGTGTGGCTTTATAAATGGTACGAACATAATTTTCTTGCTCAGCATCCGCTTTTGTAAATGACTTAAAATTATGTGTTCCTTCTATATATTTTAAAGCTCTTTCCATTTCCACCAATTTTAATGGCTGATTATATTGATAAATATAATCTTTTTCGATGGGATTATACTCGCCCATATTAATTTTATAAACATATTCCTTAGAGATTACATCAAACCTTGCATGAAATTCATCTGAAACTAACTCTACTTTTTGAATATAAATATCTGGAGGTAATAGACTGTTTAAACTACTTTTTAATTTATCAGAATCCCATTCTTTTTGTAAATCGAAATGGGCTTTTTGATGATTGGCATGAACACCAGCATCAGTCCTGCCGGAAGCATGAATAGAAACCTTTTGATTGCCATTGATGTGTGTTAATACAGTTTCAATTTCGTTTTGAATGGTTTTTCCTTTAGGTTGCTTTTGATAACCATTATATTTAGAACCATCGTAAGAAAAGGTAATTAAATAACGCACAAAAATCCTCCTAACTTTTTCGCAAAATATCCTTTACTAAATCGTTTATTTCTTGTCGTCTTCCCAATCGAATTTTCTTATTTTCCATCACATAATCCTCGAATTTTGTAATTTTAGGTAAGGAAATATTGCATTCTTTTAATTTTTGACTTTCCTTTAAAACATCAACCTTAGGCCCTGATGAAAGAACCTTTCCATCTTTTAAAACGAGCAATTCATCCGCTACGCGATTTATAAAATCAACATCATGACTAGCGATAAGAATGGTTTTCTGATATCTAGTTCTTATTCTCATGAGAAGGGTAATCAAGGTCTGTTTATGAAAACTATCCAATCCTATCGTTGGTTCATCCAACAGTAAAATTTTAGGATTATAGGATAAATTAATGGCTAAAGAAATTAAATTTGCTTCCCCACTGCTAAGAGAAAGAGGATCTCTATACAAATAAGAAGAATCTAATCCAACAATATCTAAAGTTCTCTCTAACTGCTGGGTTCTCTTTTCCATTGGATATCTAAATTTTTCTAATTGAAAAGAAATTTCTTCAGCAACTTGATGAAAGAAAAAACGAGATTTTGGATCTGCTGAAACATATCCTATATTAGAATAATACTCATTAATATTTCCTTGCATTCCTTTTGAATTAATAAAATATTTTCCCATCGTTATTTCTCCCGTTGTGGGAAGTTTTACTAACCGAATTAAATCTAATACAGTTGTCTTACCACTTCCGGTAGGGCCAATAATTCCTGTAATTTTTCCCTCTTGAAAAGAGAAATCAACAGAGTCTAATAAAAGTTCTCCCTTAGGACTTTGATAACCGACATTTACCATTTTTATTTCCATATTTGATCCACCAACTCTTTATAATCTTTTGGAATTTCTGAACATTTCCCATAGTAGCTTAACCTCTTCGATAAATCAATGAAAAATGGCAATTCCAAATGATGAGAATTAAGCTCTTTTTCAAGCTTAGCGACATCTTCTGGTTTTCCCGAAAAAATCAATTCTCCTTTATCCAAGAAAAGAAATTTATTTCCATACATTAAATTTTCTGAATCATTAGTCAACCAAAGAATACTCAATCCTTTTTGATTTTCTTGCTTTAAAAAATCCAGTATCTGCTCTTTCTTATTTTCATCTATTAAAGACAATGCTTCGTCAAGAACTAACAATTTAGGATTTTGCAGAAGAGCAGAAGCGAGAGAAACTATCTGTTTTTCCCCATTACTTAAAGAAAAAACGTTTTTTGAAAGAAGGGATTCTATCGGAAATTCTTGAACGAATTGCCGAATTTTTTTCTCTGGTGTTTCGCAATCTGTTTTAGAGAGTGCGAAAGCTAATTCTTGATATACAGTAGAATTTGATAAAAAAGGGATCGGATTTTCAAAAACAACTTTTACATTCTTTCTTATTTCCGTTAAATTTTTAGGATTCATAAATAAGTTATTTATCTTTATATAATCATGAGTAGCCTCAAGCCCCATTAATATCCGAGCTAAAGTAGTTTTTCCACTTCCCATTGGTCCTAAAATAACGCAAAAATCTCCTGCTACCATAGTAAATGAAAATTGATAAAAAATAGCTTCTCCTCCGTATGAGAAAGAGAAATTTTCCATTTCTACAATTTTTTCCATTTTTCTCACCACTTGATTATTATAATGATTAAACCTTAAAAAGTAAAGAAAACAAAGGACTCTTTTTTTATAAAATTGACTTTTATATCTTTTTTGATACCTAAAAGACGTGTTATAATGATAATAGAGGTGAAAACAATGACGGATATTGAAATCGCACAAAGCAAAAAACTAATACCTATTCAAAAAATCGCAAAGAAAATTGGTATTCCTAAAGAAGACTTAGAATTTTATGGAAATTTTAAAGCGAAAATTCAACTTTCTTCTGAGCTAAATCCTAAAGGAAAATTGATTTTAGTAACTTCTACAAATCCAACCCCTTACGGAGAAGGAAAAACTACTATGAGCATTGGAATTGCCGATGCCCTTTGGAAATTAAAGAAGAAAACATTGGTAACTCTTCGTGAACCGTCTTTAGGGCCCGTATTTGGAATGAAGGGTGGAGCAACTGGTGGCGGATTGGCTCAAGTCGTTCCTATGGAAGATATCAATTTACATTTCACAGGTGATCTTCATGCTATTACGGCATGTAATAATTTATTATGTGCCGCTATCGATAATCACTTATTTCAAGGGAATCAACTAAATATCGATGTCGATACGATTAATTTCCCAAGAGCAATGGATATGAATGATCGCTCTCTCAGAAAAATTACGATTGGAGAAGGAAAAAATAATTTTGAGAGAAAAGATTCTTTTGTAATTACGGTTGCATCTGAAATTATGGCTATCTTTTGTTTGGCCAGTGACTTAGAAGACTTGAAAACTCGGTTGGGAAATATTTTAATTGCCTATGACACGTTGGGAAATCCTATTTATGCAAAAGATTTAAAAATTGAGGGAGCATTAACTTTATTACTCAAAGATGCCATAAAACCAAATTTAGTTCAAACGCTAGAGGGAAATCCAGCAATCATTCATGGCGGACCATTCGCTAATATTGCCCACGGATGTAACTCACTAATTGCAACAAAGATGTCGCTCTCCCTAGCTGACTATGTAGTTACAGAAGCAGGTTTTGGAAGTGACCTCGGAGCTGAAAAATTTTTAGACCTTAAATGCCAGTTGGGAAATATTCATCCTGACGTCATTGTTGTTAATACAACTATACGAAGTATTAAACATAATGGATACTGTCCAAAGGAGAAATTAGCAGAGGAAAATCTAGAGTACTTAGAGACAGGAATTGGAAACTTACTTGTCCATATCGAAAACATGAAAAAATATTCCAACCATGTAATCGTATGTATCAATCATTTCTATCAGGATACAGAAAAAGAGATAAAATTCGTAAAAGAGCAAGTCGCAAAATTGGGAGTTCCTATCCACCTATCCAAGGCATTCGAACAAGGTTCCAAAGGATCTATTTCTTTGGCGAAAGAAATTATCAAACTATGTGAGGAAGAAAGCACCTATCAACCAATTTATCATCTCTCTGATCCACTTCTAACTAAGATAGAAAAAGTTGCGAAAGAAATTTATCGAGCAGATAATATCGTCTACTTAGAGGAGGCAAAAAAGGAAATCGAGAAAATTCAAAAATTGGGCAAAGAGAAACTGCCTATTTGTGTTGCTAAGACACAATATTCCTTATCCGATGATCCACAAAAATTAGGTCATCCTCAAAACTTTTCTGTTACTGTTAGAAATGTTAAATTGTGTTCTGGGGCCGGATTCATTGTTGTCTATATGGGAAACATCATGACCATGCCAGGATTGTCTAAATCACCAGCCTATGAAAAAATGGATATTACAAAAGATGGTATTATTACCGGTCTATTTTAAAAAAAATCCTTGTTGCAAAGGATTTTTTTATTTCATACATTTTAAAGCCTCAGAAAGCCACAAAAATACCCTATCCAGTGACTTTTTTTCAACTGTTTCATTCACCGAATGAATATCATATAGGTTTACACCAATAACACAGATATCAAGATCCTTTATCTCGTAGGCAAAGATTCCCCCTTCAAGTCCGGCATGTACATGTTCTAAAGTAACATTTTTATGAAATAGTTCTTGATATTTATTTACTAATAGTTTACGCAACGGAGAATCTTCTTTATATGTAAAGAAAGGCTTTTTATCCCCTTGTTTAAACTTAAGATGGCACTCTTTTGCTACCCCCTCTGCTCTACCTAGGTAAAAGTCCTCATAACCGACCAAAGAACTACGTATACTTTGCGAAATTATTACCTTATCAGAATTTGTCCGGATAACCCCTAAATTGCTAGAGGTAATTGGCGAATCAACATCATTTTTTACAAGAACACCATCCTCTATTAAATTTAAATAAGTAATAATAGATCGACTAATTTCATTATTCATTGCCATAGAAATGGAATCTAATCTTTTTAAATGAATTTTAATTCCGCTATATTGAACAAGATAATATTTTTTTAAAAATTCAAATTTTGAACTGAAGTCTTTACAAGAATGAAAGATACATTTTGCGTCACTTGGAATAACATTTTCTTTCGTTCCACCTGAAATGGATACGATTTCTATGTCCTCTATTTCACTCAAAATATGTGCTAAAATTTTAATAGCATTGCCACGATTTTTATCAATATCAACTCCAGAATGTCCACCCATCAAACCACTGATAGAAAGTTCAAAAGTTGACCCCTTACTAGACTCCAATTGAAAGGAGGTCCAAACCTCAAAACTAGCCATTCCAGCACAGGATACTTCTATGGTTCCCTCTTCCGTTCCATCCAAGCTAATAAGTCTCTTTCCATGGATATGTTTATAGTTTAAATTTTTAGCACCATTCATAGTTGTTTCTTCCTGCGTAGTAAAAATTGCTTCAATAGGTGGATGAACTAATTCATCATCAGCAAGAATAGCAAGAATGATAGCTACACCTGCTCCATCATCTCCACCTAAACTAGTATTCTTAGCTTTATAATATCCATGCTCTAATGTCCAATCAATTCCCTGATTCAAAAAATCGTATTCTATCGTGCTTGTACATACCATATCAGTATGGGCTTGAAGAATGATTGGCTCATTATTTCCCGGAATATTTCCCGGCTTCTTGATAATGACATTAAAAGTATCATCAATTTCATATTCAAGACCATAGGTTTCTGCAAATTTCCCAAGGTACTGGGAAATATTTCCCTCATTTCCCGAAGAACGTGGTATGGATAAAATCTCTTCAAAAAAATTACTTGCTTTCCTTTTTTTCTTCATAGTATCACCTATTATTTATCTTACCATTTTTTTTATAAAAAATCACTAATATAAGAATTGCATAAAAACGTATTTTTTTCACCATACTAAAAAAGGTGATGGTATGACAAATAAAGAGCGAATCGAAAAAATTCAAAAAGAATTAGGAAATAGTAGTGATATTGTTGTTAGAGAATTAAACAAAAAAATATCTTATCTTTTTTTAGAAAGTGTAAGCAGCGATGATAAAATAAGCAATTTTTTAGTGAAAAGCATCGTTGAAATGGAGAATCAAGAAGATATTTTTCATACCATTCAAAATACTCTTTATAATAGTCACATCGTCGTATTAGATAAAACTTCTGATTGCTATTACTACTTATCTTCTGGATATACATGCTTATTTATAGATCAAGAGAAAAAATATTTAGCTATTGAAACCAAAACAAAACTGGATAGAGGAGTTACAGAATCTACTTCTGAACCATCTATTCGCGGTCCTAAAGACTCTTTTACCGAAAATCATGCCGTTAATCTTGGTCTTATTAGAAAGCGAATCAAAGATCCAAAGCTTCGCATTTTAGAAACTAAGATAGGAAGAAGAACACAAAGTAAAGTTTCTTTAATTTATATAGAGGATATTGCCGATCAAAAAAGAGTAGAAACTATTCAAAATTCATTAAAAACGATTGACATTGATGGAATCTTAGATACCGGTTATCTAAGAGATTTTTTGCAATCACATGAAAAATCTTTTTTTCCAAAAATGATTAGCTCCGAACGTCCCGATCTTGCCTGTCAAGGAATTTTAAACGGAAAAATTGTCATTATGGTTGAAAATAGTCCCTATGTTTTGATCATGCCAGCTACTCTGACAGATTTCTTTAAATCTTCCGAAGATTATTATCAAAGTTATTCAAGTAGTAATTTTAGCAGAATATTAAAAGTAATTGCTTTTTTTGTCACGATTCTAACACCTGCTATTTATATTGCACTCATGACCTTTAATCAAGAAATGATTCCCGATCAACTGCTTATTTCGCTAGCTACACAAAGAAGTGAAGTACCATTTCCAACTTTTATGGAAGTTACCATTTTTGTAATTTTATTTGAAATTTTAAGGGAGGCGGACATCAAGTCTCCAAGTGCGAGTGGGGCTAGTATGAGTATCGTCGGAGCACTTATTTTAGGAGATGCATCCGTTGCAGCAGGAATTGTTTCTCCCATTGTAGTCATTGTAGTTGCCATTACATCAATCTGTGAATTAGTATTTACCGACATGGATTTTATTAATGCGATTCGGCAATGGCGACTTCTTTTTATCCTATCAACAATCTTTACGGGAATGATTGGAATCTTAGTTGCTAGTTTAATCTTAATCATCAAATTAGCCAGTCTAGAGCCTTTAAATACCCCATATTTAATTCCTTATAGTCCGCTTAACTTATCAGCTATGGAAGACAGTATCCTCTTATTTCCCTCTAATAAACGAAAAAATAGACCTAACTATTTAACACATAACACAAGGAGAGTGAAAAAGAAATGAAAAAAATCACTTTATTGTTCATAACCATTCTCCTAACTGGTTGCTGGAACTATCAAGAATTAAATGAATATGCCATTGTAACAGGAATGGCTATTGATTGGAAAAAAGATCATTATGAAGTTTCCTTCCTAATTGCCAATGGAAATAAGTCAGAAGATAATTCGACTAAAACAAGTCTTTTAACGGGAGAAGGAGAAACCATCTATGAGGCAATTAAAGATATCAGTCTAATCAGTCCTAAAGAACTTTATATTAGCCATCTATCTATTGTCATATTTTCTGAAGATGTTGCCTCTAGAGGAATTTCCAGTGTATTAGACTTCTTACTTAGAGATCCACAATCTCATCAGAACTTTTACTTATTACTAGCCAAAGACAAACCAGCAAAGGATGTTCTTTCCATTCTATCGCCACTTTCTGATTATACCTCTCAAAACATTACTTCTAATCTTATTAATTCCTATAAGTTACAAGCAAAAATCAGTGATGCTAGCTTTAATTTATTCATGGAAAAATACTTGCAGCCAGGATTTGAGCCTGTTATGAATAGTATCACAATTCTGGGAGATATAAAAGAAGGCCAAACATCCGATAGTCAGGAAAAGTCTAAGCAAGATGCCTATACGAAATTAAGTACAATTGCTCTTTTTAAAAATGATCAATTTCTAGGATTTGCAACAGAAGATGAAAGTATTGGAATCAGTTTAATTCTAGGAGAAGTAGATACTTTCTACTTTAATGTTCCCTGTGACGATGGGACAGTCGTTTCCGTATCTAACAATTATAAAGTGGATTATGAAGTTGAAAAAAATGTTTTACGCGTCAAAGCAAAAAGTGAAGGTACTATGCGAGAAGTAAACTGCAAAATTAACCTAGAAGAGGAAAAAGAAATTCAAAAATTAGAAACAAAGGCAGAAGAAGTTCTTAGAAGCTATATGGTAAAAGCTATTCAACTTGCAAAATCTTATCAAACGGATATCTTTGGATTTGGCCTAAAATATTATCAAAAATTTCCAAATGAATTTAAACAAATCAAAGATTGGAATGAATTTTTTAAAAATTATTTAATTGAAGTAGAGGTTGATTTTCAATATACGAGTAAAGGAACATTAGAGCAGAGTTTAGAAAGGGAGAAAAAATGAAAAAAAGTCTATCTTATATTTCTATCATCTATTTCTTATCAAGAGCTTTTTTTATAGGAGCTTCTTTTTCTTTAATGTTAAAATTTTCTAAACAGGATATATGGATTTCTCTTCTTCTTGCCTTTCCAATCGGCTTTTTATTCCTTTTTCTAATTCAGTATATAGCTTCCTATCTACCTGAAAAAAACTTACAAGAAAAAATTTCCCATTTATTTCCCAATATTTCCCAAATTCTAATATGGATAATTATTCTCCTCTTTCTTTTCTTAACATCACTTAGTTTTTGGAATTTATCTAATTTAATTACTAGCGAATTTTTAAACAAAACACCTAAAATAGTAGTTGGAATTTCTTTTTTAATTCCCCTACTCATGTTGATGAACAAAGAAGAAAAAATTATTTCCCGAGTTTCTCTAATTCTATTTTATATCAGTATTTTTCTATTTTTAGTTAGTTTAAATGGATTAATTTTCCAAATTCATTTTGATAATTTTAAACCTATACTAGCGAATCCCCTTACCAAAAGTATTCTTCCTTATCTAGGATTTCAAGTATTTCCCATCTTTCTCATTTTAATATTTCCCAATCAGGAAATATTAGGTAGCATAAAAAAAGGATATGTGATATCCTTCCTTGTTCTCTTTATTAATACAATATTCACAGTCGGTGTGTTAGGGGTCGATTTAGCAACCATTTATCAATATCCTGAATTTCATATTTTAAAAAGAGCTTACCAGGGAATCTTAACCTATCGACTAGAAAACTTTTTAACCATTCAATGGCTATTAGATATCTTCATTTTTTCTTCCGTTGCCCTAAAGGGATGTAATCAATTGGCAGGGTTTCAAAAGGATTGGAAAATTTATTTATTTCCCATCCTGACTTTTCTTGTATCTATCTTCTTATTTAAAGATAATACCATTGCGAATACCTTCATAGAAAAATATTTAATGTATCTGCTTCCTATCTTCATGATTGGTCTTCTCTTCTTATTAACAATTAAAGTTTTTTACAAAAAAAGGAGATATCCTCCTATTGATTCAAAAAATGAAGAACTAGAAAAATGACCGCAACAATAATCACAATGACAACAGCGATTACTAGTATGCGAAGTAAAATATTTCGTTTTTTAATATTTTCTCCGAGATCTTTTAAATCTTCAAAGTCCTTATCTGTAAAACCTAAACTGGAAGTATAAAAGGTTTTATCAATATCTTCCAAATTCGTCGTTTTACTACTATACTTTTTTTCTTCTTTTTGCTTTTCTTCTTCTTGTTTTGCTTCCTCAATAATTTTTTTAATAGAAGATGGATCTCCTACCATCGTATCTGATTTTAAATCATCTAAAAGTCCACTTTCTTCCGAAACATTTGATATTGCTTGAGTTGTAGTCCGTTTCAAAGAAACCGTATCAATAAGTTCTTTCAAAACCTCTTCCTGATCAGGAGTTGTTCGTACTTTAATTCGTTGACGAACATCATAATTCATATTTTTTAAAGTACGATAACTTTCTTCTGGTTCCTGTCTCGTCTCTTTCGCCCTATTGAGAACATTTTTAATATCATAGCTTTTCTCTTCTTCTTCTACTGATTGACGAACAGGTTGAGAGCTCTCTTCTTCCTCTACTAAGTTTCGATATTGCTTTTCTTTCTGATAGCTTTCCCTTCCCTGTAACATTTCTTTTACTTTTGTAATATCGATTTCATTTGTCTTATCTATGGCAATTACACCCTCTATATTCGTATAATTGTCTAAATTTTCAATATTTTTATAGAGTTGCTCATTTCTTGTACTTCGTTCTTCATGTTGATGATATCTTTCCATCCTACTTGCCATAGCACCACCTATTATTAACTATATCATAAAACATGTTTTTTTTGAAGATTGTAGTTGCATTTTTTAAGAACTTTCTTTATAATTTTCTATGGGAGGAAGTTTATGAAAGTTAAAGTAAATCCAAATGTTTGTATTGGATGTGGTGCATGTCAAGCTGTTGCTCCAGACGTATTTGAAGTAAATGACGAGGGAGTGGCAGAAGCCATTATTACGGACGAAATTAGTATGGATCTTGTAGAAGATGCTACAGACGCAAAAGAAGGATGTCCTGTAAATGCTATCTATGATCCAGAGGAAGAAGAAATGGAAGAAGCTGCTTAATGCTTCTTTTTTAAAAATAATAAATCAAACCAAATCATCTTGATAAAATTGAATTTTTTGAATAATTGTACTATAATCTTACTATAGAGAGAAGGTTAAAAATGGAAGATCGATTTGTAAATTTTGTTGCTGATGAAGTTGTCAAAAAAATAAAGGATAAGCGAAGAATAGATCTTGGAGAAGATATGAAAAAGTTTTTACTAACTGAAAATATCAGTAAGGAAAATAAAGCACAAGCAATTGAACAGTTATATATTTTTCAAGTGTTTAGTGATGCTTATTTAGGTCCAGATCCTAGAGCTGTCTCATCCATACATGTGACTTCTATATTTTCTGTTCTTGGAGCAAATAACGATGAAGAATTGCTTACTGCCTTAGAAAAATTAAAAAATTTAATCAATAGAATGCAAGATTTAGAATTAAATCCATATAAGCAAGCTAAAATACGATTAGGGGATAGCGTTAAATACGCAGATGTCAGGTTTTAGGGGAAAGATATATTAGAGTCTTTCCTTTTTATTATGAAAAAAAGGAGATATTGCCCCTATTTTTGTGCTTCACTATATAATTTTTTTACTTCTTTTACAGTTAATCTGCGATACTCTCCAGATTTTAATCCAGCTGCTGTTAAAAAGCTAAATTTTTCTCTTTTTAACTTTATAACAGGGTGATTTATCCCTTCCAACATCTTCTTTACTTGATGATTTCTTCCCTCACAGATAGTTAACTCCACGAGTGTCGTATTACTTTTTTTATCTATTTTTTTGATTCTGGCCTTCGCACGAGCTGTTTTTTTACCATCTATGAAAATTCCTTTACATAAATTTTCTATATCTATCTTGGAAACAAGACCTTCTACTTTTGCTATATATGTTTTTTCAACATGATTACGAGGATGAATCAGTAAATTCGTCAATTCTCCATCATTAGTCAACAATAACACACCCGTTGTATCATAGTCTAATCTTCCAACTGGATAAATTCTTTTTTCTTCAGGAATAAAATCTAATACCGTTTTTCTTTGATGTTCATCAGAAGAAGTTGTAACAACTCCACGAGGTTTATTTAAAAGATAATATACTTTATCTTCTTTTTTTTCTAATAATTTCCCATTAACCAAAATGACGTCATCATAACTCACTTTTGTTCCTAATTGAGTAATTTTTGTACCATTAACACAAACTTTTCCTTCAAGAATCAATTTCTCTGCCTTTCTTCTTGAACAAAATCCAGACTGTGCAATCACTTTTTGCAATCTTTCCATCTAAAACACCCACATTATTTACAAGTATATCCACTTTCTTCTAATTGTTTCTTTAAGGTCTCTTTATCTAAATCCATACCGTATAATTTTTTATTTTCTTCACTAAGTCCTGCAGCTAAAATCTCTACATCTAAAGTAACTTTGTCCTTATTACTACTGACTTTAGCCTCAATCCCATCTACCTGATTATAGTCCTCTGCAGCATTTAAAGCAGAAGCTTCTAATGCAGAAATTAATTCCTCTGAAAAGTTTTCTCCTGATAAACTACTAGTAGCCTTCATGGTTGCCTTAGAGGCAGAATCTTTCTCAAAAATAAAAGTATATTTTACATCTGTATCAATTCCATTCGTATCATCAGAAGCTGTACAAACCAATCGATTTTGATTACATCCTGTTAAGAAAAATAAAAAGGTAAGAAGTCCAATCCCCATTCTTTTTTTCATAACAATCCTCACTTTCTCAAACATTATAGCAAATATATATTGAAAATTCAACTAAATAACAAGTAACAAATTACTAGGCTAGCACAGATACCTACAACATCGGCTAGTAAACTTGTTTTTAAGGCATATCGAATTTTTTTAATACCAATACTACCATAATAAAGAGCAATTACATAAAAAGTAGTATCCGTACATCCCTGAATAGTAGACCCCAATAAACTATAAAAATGATCTACTCCATATTTCGTATAAATTGTATTTAAAAGGGCTAAAGTAGCATTTCCACTAATAGGACGCATAATGGCTAAAGAAACTACTTCAATTGGTACTTTCAAAAAAGGTATCAAAAGATGGATAAGAAATTCTAAAAAGCCACTTTCTACTAAAATATTTACCCCAACAATCATCGCTAATAAGTTAGGAAAAATAGTGACTATCATTTTAAAACTTTCTTTACTTCCTTCTAGAAAGGTATCATACAAATCCACTTTTTTAGAAATACCATAGAGAACAATTCCTAAAACCATAAAAGGAAGTATATAATTACTCATGATACCTCCTTGCAAATAAATAATCAAAAAATAAACCGGCTATAGTGGCTAGGGAAGTGGCAATTAGAGTGGTTACAACAGTTTTCGTAGGATCTATACTTCCATACATAATTCTAAGAGCAATAATAGTTGTTGGGACAATTGTCACTCCACTAGTATTAATAGTAGTAAACGTTATCATGCTTCGACTAGCTTTTGTTTTATCAGAATTCAACTCTTGTAAACTACTCATGGCTTTTAATCCAAAAGGAGTAGCAGCACTTCCCAAGCCAAATACATTAGCAATAATATTACTTGCGATATAACTTAAAGAGATATGTCCTTTTGGAATTTCCGGGAAAAGAGGGCCTAATAGCTTTGTTAAGGAGTTAGATAACTTTTGAAGAAGTCCACTTTTAGTAGCAATATTAGCAATTCCTAACCAAAGAGCAATTACTGGAAAAATCTGCATAATTAAATCTAAACTTGTCTTACAACTCGTCAAAATACTTTCATTTATTTTGATAGCATTTCCACTGATTAGACCAAAGATAATTCCAATAACAATAAAATAACCCCATATTTTACTTACCATAATTGATGAAACCATTCTAGTAGACTTCTTTGATGCGTTATCGTTTTTTCCGCATAAATCGGCTCATGATAAATTTCTTTATCATCTAAATATACTTTGGCATACCCAACATTTCCCTCTTTAGGTTCTTCTTCTAATTCAAATTTAATCTTAATATTTTCATTTTCTTGGATTGGATAAGAAAAACTATTCCGAAGACTTAAAGAATAATTTCCATAATATCTTTCGTCATAAAGTTCTAATTTTCCTCTCTGTAAAACAGGAACGGCTTGGTAGTTCTCGAATCCGTAATTAAATAAAGAAACATGATCTAAAAAATCGTTGCCATCGTTTAAAGTAACAATTACCAAATTTAAATGATCTTTACTAGCAGTGGAAACTAATGTCCTTTTTGCTTTTTTCGTAAATCCTGTTTTTCCTCCTGTAGTATATTCATATTGAAATAAAAGTTTATGTTTATTAATCCAATAATAACTATTCTTATTCGTTTTTACTTGATGAACTTTAGTACTTACAATCTCTTTATATTCTGGTATTTGCATGGCATAGCTCGTCAAAAGAGCCATATCATAAGCGGTGGAATTATTTCCTTCCTCTTCATCTAATCCATTAGGATTATGGAAAGTGGTATTTTTCATTCCTAGTTCTTTGGCTTTTATATTCATCATATCCACAAAATTTTCTCCGCCTACATATTCGGCAATAGCATAAGCAGCATCATTTCCACTTCGTAGCATAAGACCATAAACTAAATCTCTCAAGCTCATCTTCTCTCCTTTTTGAATATAAATTCCAGAGCCATAACTTTTATCAATTTCATTTCCGATAGTTACGATATCATCTAATTTCCCCGATTCTACTGCTAGTAATGCCGTCATAATTTTAGAAATACTAGCAACACTTCTAATTTCATGAATATTTTTAGCATACAAAATCCTTTTTGAATTCATATCCATCATAATAGCACTTTGGGCACTTGTTGTTATGCCTAGAATTTCTCGTGGATAGAGGAAGAACATCAAAAAAACTACTATCCATTTTTTCATACGAATCACCTACTCCACTATATGAAAAAAAGGACTAGTTTAGTCCTTAATTCTCATCCTCGTGCAAATTCGGTGTTTCAGGATTTCCATTTGCCATAACCCCTTTATCTAACGCATTTTCAACGTATGGCTTTACGAAAAAAGCTCTTTTCATTTCGTAAATCTCTTCTGCTCGAAACTTTACCAAATCCCCTACCTTTACGGAATTATCAACATCACTATCGAGAAACATATAACTATCTTCTGGTGTGACAATCGTCCCACTAATTCCATTATATTCTTTTACTTTTCCAATCTTAAATGACATAATTTGTACTCACTCTTTTCTCTACTACATAGGCTTGAACTAATTTTCTAGCTTCCTTTAATTCATCCTTAGCCCTTGAATCTTCTGTAATTATTTTTTCATGTACTTCTCCTTTTGCATCCACATAAAGATACCAATCATGATTTGCAAAGCCATATTTTACTTCTTCTTCCTCCAAGATTGTGAAATCCATCTCTTTATAACTTTTACCAGCCATTAATTTTTGAACAGCATCAATTCTCCAAATATAAGGTAATATTTCCTTAGTCGAATGAACCTTTATAAGGTTATCACGAGCTGGGCGATACGGATACGTTTTAAACTTGTTAGGATGATTTTCTTCATACAATTGAATCCCTTGTTCAGAAATTGCAAGAAAAATAACATTCTCACCAATATCACAGTAAGTAAGATTTTTTAATCCATTTTTGACATCACTTATTCCTAAAGGTTGGGTTGGCAAACTTTCTGCAGCAAATGCAGGAGATAAAACGACATTTTTAATCGGAGTATATCCATTTTTTTCATTTTCATATTCTCCACTCATTTTAATAATGAGTTGAGCAGCCTGTCTACAAGCTTCTACAATATCTTCATCTGAGTAAGAATTAGGATTGCAAGAACATCTAAGTTGATTTAAGAAAACAGTATTTCCATTTCGAAAACCACTTACCCTTGAAATATATTCTCCTGTCTCTGGATCTTGAAACCGAATATGGAACCCATTTTTATCTTCTAAACAAAATTCAAAAAGACCTTCGCCAACTCCTCCAATTCGCATACAAGCCCCAGTCCGCTCTCCGTGAGTAAGATTGCATGGATTGGTAAAATTTCCAGCAATAACTTGTAATTTTTTATGATTTGATAATTCAAATGCTTGGTTAAAGGTTGGGACTGTTACTTCCTGTCTTTGATAATTTCGTATCAACCACTCAATAGATTCTTTTAGTCTTTCATCATTCGCTAGTTTCCTAGTGGCAGAATTTCTTGGGGGATTAGTCTTAATCAGTCTTGCATCTTCAACACCGAGTATTGCAGAATAGACACTAGAGGATGCTGCATAAGTTTCTGCCAAATTAAAAACTCTAACACTTCCAAAAGAAACTTCTTTTTCTTCTTGAGAAGCATCTTTCATTCGATCTAGTCTTTTCTTTTCTACCCTATAGATTTCCGAATAATAAGAAATAAAAGCAGAAAGATTATATACGTTAACATCTATATTAGCTGGTGGTTGAGCCATAAAATTTAATAAAACATCTGGAATAGCCATAGATTTACTCAAATGTTGTTTTAAACTTTTATATAATTTGTCGTCAACTAATACATTATCCAAATGTCCTAATTTTAATTCCATTAATATTTTTAAAAAACCAATGGAAGATCCTGGAACATCATATTCTCGTTTTGCATCACTTATTTGATTATAGTACTGTTGCCTTTCTTGTTCCGGCATTTCCAATATTTTATCCTTGAGAAAGCTACCAATAATCTTTTGATGTTTCTGAATCATAGCTAAATCTTTTGTGGTTGTATGAGTCACAAAATAATCAATACAAGCACGAGCCAATTCCTCACTAAGTCCTTGCTCCTTTAATTTTTGCTCTAATTCCCTTTGATAAATTTTTTTTCCACTAAAAATTTAGGTAATTTTCTTTTCGCATCATTGGCATCAATATGATAAAGTAACTTTAAATCAGAAGCCATGCGATTTATATCATGTTCTGCTCGATAATTTTCACGCTCTACTTTTATATAATAATCCGTCATAAGATGTAACATATCTTTATAATGTTGACTATCTATTGCATTCGTTGTTATTTTTTCAACAATTACTGCCAATAGATTGCTATACATTTTTTTTAATTCTGCTTCGATTGAATCTTTGTTCTTTTCTGGTATTTTACTATCTTCTATTACTTGTAAAAATTCACTATACTTTTCTGGAAATGCTGTTTCTAAGAATTCCATATACTTTTCTGGAAATTTCATTTTTAATACTTGCAAGAATTCACCATATTTTTCATTTTTTAATAAATCAGATAATTCTTTATACTTTTCTGGAGATTCTTTTTCTAATCCTTTTAAGAAGTCACTATATTTTTTGGGCAATAATTTAGTTTCTTCTACTTCCAGATACTCTTTTGGAAATCTATCTTTTAATAACTCTAATAAACCCTTAAACTCTTTTGGAAAATTCGTTTCTAGTGCTTGGAAAAATTCATTATATTTTTCATTTGTTAATAAATCGGATAATTCCTTATACTTTTCTGGAGATTCTTTTTCTAATTCTCTTAAGAATGCACTATATTTTTTAGGAAATTTCGTTTCTAACAATTTTAATAAATCACTATATTCTTTATGTTGTAACAATTTATTTTTTAAGCAATCTTCTAAAAACGGAAATAATGATGGAAAGATATTTAAATATTTTTTAGCTTCTTCTGGATTCGTTGCTTTAAATTCATAATAAAACTTAAAATCTAAAAGAGGAAGTAGCTGATTTTCTATCAATTTATTTGCTGAAAGTTGCTTTTCTTTTTTCTGAAGAAAACTCATTATTTGATTAAAAATATTAATGGCATCAGAATGCTCTCTTGGAAATCTATATTGAATAATAGAATCATAGGCATCTCGTAATTGATCAAACGTCATTTTTTGTTGAGAAAACAAATCCATTAATCGATTAAATTTATCATCGTCATATCTAAGGATAGTAGCAATATTTTCTTCTTCTAAATATTTGATAATTTCTAAGCCAAACCTGTCTTTTAAAGCATCTAGGTGAGTAGCATTATATCCTTTAGTTTCTACAAAATACTCTTTGAATACTTCATATACCTTATCAAACTGAGGATGATTTTCTTCACTATTTAATACTTCAAAAATTTTCTTTCGGCTAGTTGGGAAATTCAAAAGTGCCTCTAAAAGAATCGGATTTCTCCAAATTGGTTTATTCTCTCCAAACTCCTCAGAAATGCATTCGAGATAGGTATAATTTTGCTGAATTGCCTCTACTAGTTGTTTTTGAGAACTTTCACTCAATTGTCCAAACACCTCTAGAGAAGAGAAACAGGGTTTTGGTAGACGAAATATTTTAAAAAATAGGTCATATTGTCCTTTATTTATTAAGTTTTCTGCTAATAATGGATTCTTTATTAAGATTAAATTCATAATTTTTTCTTTACTATCCATGCTTTCAATTTCTAGAACATGATTAAAAAATAATTCATTATGAAAATCAAAATCAACGCTTTTTAATAATTCTATATCGCTTATATATTCCTCAATGTTATAAATGCCATTTATATAGTTTTTATTCCCATTAGCAATTTCTTGAAAAATCCGTTGAACAATTCGTAACTTAGTACCATCTGTTAACTTATCATAAAGATTATCGATACTTCCACTTACCACAATAGCTTCTAAGAAGGTGGCATCTTGTGACAAATCATCTATATTATCGGGGAAATTGCGAAATTTGACACCGTTTTGCATAGAAGAAAGAATAAACTTATAATCCTCACTATCTTTTTCAACAGTAACAGTATTCCCACAAAAAATTAAATCAAAGCGTCCCATATTTTTTAAATAAGCAATGACTTGACTCTTTTGTTCTTCCGAAAAATAGTTAAATATTAAATTAATATCAAGATCATTTAAATTAGACTCTGCCAATATTTGATTCACTAAATAGGATACATGTTGTGGTGAAATATTAGAACTTTCTCCTGCTATGCTCAAAACTGTTTGAGTAGGCAAACGATCTGCCAAACCACTATCAATGATAGCAGCAATATCATTTCTTTGAGAAGAATAGTATTTAACAAGTAGATTATTAATACAATCAGAATGATACTGATGATAAGGAAATTTACTTAAAATATATTCGACATCAACATTCCCTGGCAAAACACAATCCAATGTAAAGATTTCATATTTTTCTTCTTCTAACAATCGCTGAATCAAACTATTCGACAAATAAATTGTTTGATTTGTTTTTGCGACACTGATAAGTCTTTGATAAGCATCCTCCATCAGCAATTGATTCATTTCAGGCGAGAGAGGCAAATTTGATTGTTCATAGTCACTAAAATCATAGTCACCTTTATTGATGGTGTCCCATCTAAGCATCAAAAACATCAATTCGGGATCAATTGCTCTCTCATCACCATTAAACACAAAACTTATAAAAGAGTTAAAATTTATCTCAGAAGCACTATAAGAAGCATTCAATTTTGCCATATCTTCCCATAATTGATGCCAATCCACTTTTTTCTGTGCCACTAAGTCTCGAAAAAGAGCTAATACACTTTCCTCGTTTTTTAATAAATAAAAGTCAGTTGGCGTTAAAGAAAAGTCCCCTCTTTGTAATTTTTCTTTTAAGTTTTCGACATTTTCTTCATAGGTTTTCGTAATTTCGTTGTTCACACTACCACCATCCTAATTTTATTATAGCATAAATAAAAATTCTAAAAGGCAAAAAAAATACATTAGTATATATAAATACCATGTATTTTTTGTTTTGTAGATTCACTTAAATCATCAATTACCCAATCATCATTTTCTTTTGTCAAATAGAAAGTTAGTGTATATTTTACCGTTTCTTTTGCTTTTTCCATTTGATCTAATTGGTAATCATAATAAGCTTCTTCACTATAATTACCTTCTTCATCCTTTAATTCATCAGGGATGACATCAGAAGATAATATTTTACTATAGTCTCTTACTTCTACTTCAACTTCTACCGTTGCTCTATCGCCATTAACTTTTTCTTCTTTTATCTCATACTTGATATCTTTATAATGTTTTTTCATTAATTCTTTATAACGAGATTTTTGTTCTACGGTATATTTCGTATCTTGAAGAATGGTATCAATGTCGTTTAAAACGGAATCATCTAATTGTTGATAACTATCCATGTAAGCTTCTACTTTTTTCGTAGGTGTATTTGTCATATCTTTTCCGATGGAGCAACCAACCAAAGTCAATACGCATAAAAGACCAAGCATCCATTTTTTCATTTTTTCCCCTCCCTTACTAGTTTGAGCAAAAAAAGAACATTTATACACCGGTATTTCTGTTTTTCGTTTTTAAGTAAAATTTTCGAATCCAATCAATTGGAATTACTAAGAAAGCCATCATAATCATAAATTCTAATTCATGAAAACGAAGTCCTGTCGTTCTAAAAACACTTCCTCCATAATAAATTAACAATAATTGTATAAAAACAATAAAACAGATAATAATAATAAAAACTTTATTTTTTAAAATATTGGCAAGCAAATTTAAACGATGTGTTCTAGCATTAAAACTATTAAAAATATCGATAAAAATAAAAAGGCCAAAAAAAGCAGAAAGTAGTGAATTTTGATTTTGAAAAAAAGATGCTACAAAAGAGGACTTTAAAAAGAAAAAGCATAAGAGCGAAGAAAGAATTCCTGTCCATAAAATTTCACTATACATATATCGATTCATGATAGATTCATTCTTTTTTTTAGGTTTCTCTTCCATATATTCTGAAAGTGGTGGTTCAAAAGCAAAGGCAAGTCCCGCTAAAGTATCCATAACCATGTTAATCCAAAGCATTTGAATAACAGTTACAGGAGTATTAATTCCTACAAAAGGTCCAAAAATACTTAAACTTAAAGCACATAGGTTAATCGTTAATTGCAAAATAATAAACTTACGAATACTTTTAAAAATCGTTCTTCCATATAAAATAGCCTTACTGATAGATAAAAAATTGTTATCAAGAATAACAATATCACTTGCTTCTTTCGCTACCTCTGTACCGCTTCCCATACTAAATCCAACATCGGCACGTCTTAAAGCTGGTGCATCATTGACTCCATCTCCTGTCATTCCTACTACTAAATCTAATTCTTGACAAACACGGATCAATCTACTTTTATCGTGGGGTAACATTCTAGCAATTACCCTTAGTTTCGGTAAGATTCCCTTCAATTCCACATCACTTAATTTATTTAATTCCTCACTTGTCAGAACAATTCCGTCGTCTTCTAAGAGTCCTAGTTCTTTGGCAATAGCAATAGCCGTTTCTTTATTATCTCCTGTTAGCATTACTGTATTAATATGTGCTTTTTTAACTAATTCTATTCCCTCTTTTGCCGTCGGTCTAATTTCATCTTTTATTAAAAGTAATCCAACGAATGTCAAATTTTGAAAAGGAAGTGGCTCTTTTTGAATACTAGTAGCTAATAAGAGAACTCGAATTCCTTCTTTTGCCTTTCCTTCAATATATTTTTTTACTCTTGTAATATTTAATTTTTCTCTATTGCCTAATTCATTATAATAATACTTACAAAAAGGAAGAATCTTTTCAGGAGCTCCTTTTATGAGATGAATTTTTCCGTCATCCTCTATGGTTGTAATGGCGTATTTTTCTTTACTAGAAAAGGGAATCACTTTTTCTTTATAAAAAGATAAATTATTTTTTTTAATAAATTTTAAAATAGCTTTATCGGTTATATTCCCACCAATAATCTTATCTTGATCAAAGGAACTAGCATTATTAATCGTACAAGATATCTTTACGATACGCGATAATTTCGTTTTTATTAATTCTTCATAAGTATATTCTTTTAAAGCTCCAGAGACATATCTACTTACTTCTAACTCTCCTTTGGTAAGAGTTCCTGTTTTATCCGTAAATAAAATATTTAAACTACCAGCTGTTTCTATGCCTACCAACTTTCGAACAAGTACATTATCTTTGAGCATTCTTTTCATATTCGAAGATAAAACTAAAGTTACCATCATGGGAAGACCTTCTGGTACACAAACAATAATAATAGTAACGGATAGCGTAAGAGCATATAAAACATTAGCAAAGTCTATTCCATTTAAAAACAAATAAGAAAGAAAAATGATAATGGCACTGATATATCCTAATTTACTAATTAACTTTGCTAATTCAGCAAGGCGTAATTTTAAAGGACTAACAGGTTGTTCCACTTTTAATTCATTTGCCATTTGTCCATAAAAAGTATGAATACCAACATTCTCAACTTCCATGAGTGCTTCCCCTGAAATAACAACACTTCCCCGCAAGACCGTTTTAGATACTGTTTTCTTTACTTCTCTACTCTCCCCATTTAAACTAGACTCATCTACGCCAACCGATCCTTTTATAATTTTTCCATCAGCAGGAACTTTGTCACCACTTTCCAAACAGACGATATCTGCTTTTACTACTTCATTAATGGGAATTTCTACTTTTTTTCCGTTTCTTTTTACCCGACATTTGATTTTAGAAGCTTCTTCTAATAATTTCGCAAAAGCTTTATCACTTCCGTATTCTGAAATACTGGAAATAAAAGATGCCATAAAAATCGCTAAAACAATTCCTAACGTTTCATACCAATCAAAATTTTGAAATAAAAAAACGGTTTTAATCGCCAAGGCAATTAAAAGAATACGAATAATGGGATCACCCAAGGACTGTAGGACTAAATGAAGAAAACTGTTTTGTTTATAATTTCCTATTTCATTCTTGCCATATTGTTCCCTATTCTTTAAGACTTCTGCATTCGTAAGACCGAATTCTTTCTTCATAATATATCCTCCTATTGGAAATATATTCATGAAATTTTTTTACTTTTAAATTTATAGAAAACAAAATATGACTATTTTTCAAAAAATTGACTTTTCCTTTATTTTATAATACAATACAGTTAATTAAGGAAGTGATTGGTTGGATTATTCTTTTAAAACATATCATATCAGTCAAGATGATTCTGAAACGATTATTGTTGTTCCCCTATCCGACATCATGAGTGAATATTTTTTATATAACAGACAAACGAAAACGGCTGTGAAAATTGAAAATATGTTACAGTTCTTATCAGATCGAAAAAAATGTTCCTTTTATCCTTTTATTCCTTCTAATGACGAATTTAGGGAGATGCAAAAAGCACTTACGGAATATGCAAAAAATCAAAAAACAAATACTTATCAAAAAAAGAACAAAATTTAAGGAAGCAATGAATTTGCTTCCTATTTTTTGGATACTTGATTTTCAATATCCATAATTTGTTCGTGAAAACTATTGCTAATAAAGATAAAAGGACGATTTTGTAAATAATTGGCAATATCTGGCACAATCGATAATTTTCCCGTATCTAAATCCAAATGATAATATAATTCCCCGTTTAATTGAAAAAACAAATGATATTCTTCTGTCTCCCTATCTACTGCGACAGAACGGGTAATCATCGCATCATTTTTTATCTTTGAAAAAATATCTCCCCCAAATAGATCCATTAATACTCGGTCCATCAATTCCAGTTTTTCAGCAAGTCCATTACATCTTGATAACATAGATGGCTCCTCTTGATTGAACATCATGAAATCCGCAAATAAATTCTCAAAACGGTATTTTAAATATTCGGTGGTTATCTCTTCTTTTCCCTCTGGATCTTTATGAGCGGAATCTACAAAATAATAAGAAATAGCATTTAAAAGTTTGTAACAAGAAGAAGTCATTTTCCGAATACGAGCCATCTCGGTTTCTTTCTCTTCTTGATCTTTTATATTAGGTACTTGTAAGGCTCTCTTTCGAATTGTCTTTAATTTTTCATAGATAATTGATATTTTTTTTAAAATTTCCTCTTGGTGATTGGATGGAATTTTTTCCACTCTATTCCCAGTAAAGGTATACCATGCCTCTAGTTCTTTTTCTGTAAATTCACTTATCCTTTTATCACTTAACGATAATTTCTTACCATCTGGCATTTCAAAAAGGAAAAACTCATGATAAAAATCTGTATTTTGACTTAAATAGCGAGAATACCCAGACTTCGTCGAAGTTAGACCTCTAATTCTTTGATAAACGAAAGGACTATCACTCAAACTAATAGAATCTTGCGAAACACCATTTTCATAATAAACAAAATGTTCCCCTCCTTTCGGAAGTCTTGCAGCATCTTTATCGGTAATGAGACCTATACTTTCATCTAAGGCAAGGAGTTCCGGCAAAGAAAGAACAGTTTCCTGGATAGGTTCCCCCTGATAAGCAACTGCTTTTTTACCATGGACTTCTCGTAGATGATACTCCATAGCACTAGCAAAATGTTGCGTTTGCCAATTATTCTGGATATTCATTAAATCAGAGGAAAGTGTTAAAAAATATTTTTTGTTATTTTCTCCCGTACAACACAAAAAATAATGATAAATATCCAAATATTCTTTTCTATCCTCTGAAAAAATTTGCTCATATTCATCTGACTTCATCAACTTTACTTCAATCCCCAATTCTTCATAGATATCTTTTAAGAATAGAGATGTTGACTTACAAATTACTTCGTTCCTAGATACTTGATTCAAAACGTATTTTTCTTTTAATTGTTCAAAAGTAAGACTCATCTCTTTCAACTTTCCACTTAAACTGTAAAAGAAAGCTGCATTTTTCGTCAGATATTTTCCCGCTTTCATATAAACATATCTCAATTTTTGATCTTTATTCCATTGTGGATTTACACCCGACAAAATTTCTTTTTTAACCTGTTCTAAATAAGGATTCATAAAACCTCCCAGAAAAAAAGATTTCCTAAGGAAACCTTTCATTGCGATGTATTAAATCAGCTTCTTTTAATACATTATAAATACAAGAATAACTTCTTTTTCCGTAAAATTTACAAAATTTTCGAATACTAACATTTGATCTTCGATAAAGATCTACAATATATTTTTTCTCTTGATCAGATATGGTATTAACTGGTTTCCGATTTTTATTACCATGTTCTAAATGTATTTGATTAGTTAATATCTCCTTTTTTAATCTTAAAATATACTTAGGATGATAGCCAGTAATAGTGGCAATCTCTTGATAAGACAAAAAACTTTGTCCTGCTAATTTTTTATTAATTAGTTCCACTGCTTCTGCCTTTCTATTCATACTATCACCACGATCTTATATTTTATCAAAATATGTTATTTTTCTCTCCATTACATCCGCTTCAATAGCATCCCGTAGTAATTTTCTTACTTTAGCTGGTTCCGGTACATTTCTAACCCAAACCTTAGTACCTTGTCTATCGGACGTTCCATGGGTATCAATAACCACTGAAATAGTTCCTATTCCTAACATTCTTTGATATAAACTCTCTGTTGAATCAGGATCCTTTAACATGTATAGTTCAACTGTATTTGTCTTTTTCTTAAAAAAGCCAGTTGTTATAATCAGTTCATCTTTGGTAATCTGATAAGTTGTAAAATTCATATGGATAGAAGTTAAAAATCTTTGCCATAAACCAGATGGCTTTCCTTCCCATATAACTTCAAAGTCTACATTTTTTATATTCTCTTCCATCCTTTTTCCTCCATTATTACCTACATTATAGCATAAAATACTAGATAAGAAAGCATTTTTTACTAAAAATCAAAATCAATTGGTTTGTTTTGTTGCAAATCCTGCTCATTGTCTGAAATCTTATATTCATCCCCAATAGACTTAGCAATTTGGAACCACCCATTTACTAGTAACTCCAAGTTTTTTTGAAATGGTAAATCTAAGACATCCTCTTTAATTTTTTCTAACTCCAATATTAATTTATAGATGAGAACAGATTTAGAAACCTTTTGAAAACGAGCGAATAAAATTTCATCTGCTTTTTCTTTTGCCTGATTCATGAGATTTCGATATTCCGCTACTTTTATAGGTTCAATTTGTAAAGACCGAAAAAAACTTTCATAAGACATTTTTAAAATGTTATCCACTTTGTCCTTCGGATTACCTTTCTTTAATTTCCAACCCATAATTTCATAATTAATGGCCATAACTACTAATTGATTTTCTAAAGGATCATAAATAGCTCCCGCTTCATCCAAGATAGGCTCAATCTCGCTTGTTCTCACACAAACAGTTTCATGAATTAATTTAGCCATAACGACAGAAGATAATGCTTGTTTCTTTTTAAAAAATAATCCCATATCTCTCACCATATCCATTATATCAAAAAAAAGATACATCTTCAAAATCTTTCCGTAGAAGATTTTCTTTGACACTAAAGTTTACAAAAAAGAAGAAGTTATCTTTTTTTGTATGTGAAAAGTTCATTCATTTTTTCTTTAAAAAGTAATTATTAAAGGTATCTTTTTATAAAAATCGTTCTTTTTAAGAAAAGAACAACAGATTGTCAAAAGACCAATACCTTAAGATTCAATATCAGGTGTTTTGATAAGTATCTCATCAAAATTTTTTCTAGGTCTAGCGTGTGGATCTTGATTCTTATAACCAATAGCTACCGTCGATACAACACGCAAATCGGTTTTTAAGATTTCTTTTAATTCTTCTTCGATATGGCTAGTATTTCCTATCCATAGACTTCCTAATCCCATATCCGTTGCCCGAAGTAACATATTTTCAATTGCTCCACCAATCGAAAGAATATCATACAAATAATTTTTCTCGTCAGTTTCCGTTAAATAAACAGCAATTAAAACAGGAGCCTCCTCGATAACGGAAGCAGTGTGAGGAGCCGTTGATCCTTCGATAGCAATTGTTTTTTCATAGAGAGTGTCTGCTATTTTATTTTTTAATTCTCCTTTTATTATTTGAAACTTCCATGGTTGCCTATTATGACCTGATGGGGCCAAAGTAGCACAACGGATTAGGTCTTCTAATAAGGCCTCTGGAACATCCTTTTCTTCATATTTACGAATACTTCTCCGCTTTTCTATAGCTTCCTTTAATTCCATATAAACCTCCCTATTCCTCTCCTAATTTTTCTCTTAAAATTTTCTTATAAGCATTAACACCCGGTTGATCATAATAAGAAATACCTAATAAATAACTGCCTAACATCGCACTCATTTCAAAGAAAAAAAGCAAATATCCTAAATTTTTTAAAGAGATTTTATCCATCAAAATGAGAGAAGTAGGAACATGCCCTTCATAATGTGCTTGACAAACACTCTCCATAGCCATTTGATTGACTTCATCTAAAGATTTCTGGTAGTCTTGTAAGAAAACAGTATGGTCAGAATGAGCAAAAATAGTAGTAGAAAAAAGAATATCTTTTCCTTCTTGATAATACTGACCTAGAGAATGTAAATCCCTAGTATTAATCGTGGATACGGGGAAAATTCCTTTTCCTTCCTTTCCTTGGGATTCTCCAAATAACTGTTTTAACCATTCTACAAAAGATGCTAATTTGGGTTCATAGATGTCAAAAGACTCTATGACTTTTCCTTGTTGATAGAAAGCATGTCTAAGACTTGTATAATAGTAGCAATTATCTAGATTTTCTTTTGCTTCCATAGCTCCTTCAAATAAATCATCAATATCATATCCAGCTACAGCAATAGGAAGTAACCCTACTGGTGTTAAAACAGAAAAACGTCCTCCTATATTCTCTGGCACTACAAGGGTATGAAAATTCTCTTTTTTCGCTAATTCCAAGAGTGTTCCTTGCATAGCATCAGTCGTTGCGTAAATTCTCTGACCATAGATTTGTGGATATTTTTGTTTCATAAAAGATAAAATACTTGAAAAAGTAATCGCTGGTTCTAATGTAGTACCACTTTTGGAAATAACATTTACAATGACTTCTTTATCCTGTAAATATTCTAATAATTCCTGTAAATACTCACTAGAAAGTTGATATCCAGCAAACAAAATTTCTGGTTTTTGTTTTGAAAAATAAGGAGACATTGCTTCTATAATCGCTTTAGAGCCCATATAAGATCCGCCAATACCAATTACTAAAAAAACATCACATTGAAGTCTTATCTTACTAGCTAAAGCTTTGATTTCAGAAACACAAGATCTGTCTAAGTCATACCAACCACTCATATGGTTATCTTGCAAAAATCTTTCTTTTATATTTTCTAAATCATAGGAATCTAGTTTTACCTGTTGATACTTTTGAAATTCAAATTGAATCATTTTACACTCCTTTCTTGACAGAAAAAATTACTTTCTTGTATTTTGATAATAATTTCTTTCTGATAAGTTGATAGCAACAAGTTCTAATTCAGGAATTTCTTCTTCCTCTAAAACTCGATCAATTTGATATAAAATTTCTGTTAATTGACGACATTTTTCATAAGAAATCCCATACTTCTTTAAAATTTCTGTTTCTTCTTCTGATAGCCATAAACCATTCTTCTGTAATTTTAAAAATCGTTTTTCATAATTTTCCTCTGGCATCCTAACATCTCCTATCTCTTATTATATCAAATTGTTATCCTTTATAAAGAGGTATTTTCTTTTCTTTATAAAGTTTTAAAATTTTTGTCCATACATCATCCTCAACATATCGATTCTTTTTGGGATGAACTAAATAACGGATAGAAAAAGCAATATGACTATCGACTACTTCTACATACACAATCGGATCAAATTTATTGTAATAAATACGGTAATCTGGACTAATCTCTTTTAATTCTTTCTTCATTTTTTTGGGAATTCTTTTAACAACTTCATTATTTTCAATAATTTCTAATAATAATTCCTTCGTTTTTTCTACATCGGCATCCAGTGTAGTCTGTACTGTAATTTCTTTCCAGATATATTTAAAATTTTTTTCATAATTTTTCACAGAAGAAGTAAGAGCATAGGAATTTGGTAAATTGACAAGGATACCAGTACTTTGATCCCCGTGACTCGAAGAACCAACTTCTAAAACTTCGAAACTTAAAGAATTAATATTGACAACATCGCCCTTAATTCCCTCCACTTCAATTCTATCCTCTACCATAAAAGGTCGCCTTACTTTAATATAAAGACCGGCAAAGAAATTAAAAATTAGTTCTCTAAGAGCCAAGGTTAAAGCAGCAGAAGTAAAACTAATAACCGTAACAATATTTCCCAAATATTGATCCCATAACATTAAAATAATCAAAACATTTACAATCGTAAGAATAATATTGATTCTTTGGTAATATAAAAATGCTTTTCTCTGTTCTAGTAGCTTACAGATTCGGCGACAAAAAATTTTGATAAGCTGGATAAATAAGAAAGAAAAAACAGTCAAAAAAAAGGAAACTAATAGTCCACTATCGATTCCAATTCTCGATTCTAACCAAAGACAAAACTTTATTAAAATGTTCATACAAAAACCCCTTTCAAAGTGCAACCCGTCCATCATAACATAAATTCTATAAAGAGTCAAAAAAATTATGCACATAACTGTACATAATTTCATTTTACCATTGCCTTTTTCTTCTGAAGATATTCTTCCAATACCTGTTGTAAGACATCGATTTGGAAATCAGAACGTTTATCATTGATCAACAAATTATTCTTATCATAGCATCTACGAACATGACTAATGGCAATAACTAAATTGCTTTCATCATCCGTTAATAAATCTGTAGCTCCCGTAGGGGTATGAACAATTAAAAACTTTCCTTTTACTCTTTTAATAATATATTGTTCTTTCGGATACGTACTATGTGTCCTAGATACATAATCTGCTTTTACTTTCAACAAAATCTTCTTCAAAAATTCGTGATTTTTCTTAGAATATTCGGTATTGTTAAATACTGTTCCCGTATAAACTGTCGTTTCTGTATTCGCATCCGTTGTTTTCTCATCAATAGAAGTCAAATAAGCCATCCGATATCCATACGAAGTTGCTTGAGCCTGTTGATAAGCTTTTAAAATATCTAAAAGTTCTCTTTTCGTATATGCCTCTCTAGCGTTTACGAAATGGATTAAATCCAGCAATTCTTCTTCATCAACATCTAACTGATAAATTGTTTTTTGGGTATAATAATAAAACTTTTTTCCCTTTTCTTCATAAAGACGAATATTTCCCAATTTAGTTTCCTCTTCTTGGGAAGTCACATCAACTCTTTCACGAGTCGTCTCTTCATATGTAAGCAATTCTCCATCTAAATAGACAGGAAGATTGACAATAGATTCAATAAATTGACGAATTTCATCCTTTAAAAGCTTTACCCGACTGGCAATTTCTTTTTCTACTAGTTTCGTATCTTTATGCATGTCTGATAATTCTTGACAATCTTTAATCAGTAATCTCAATTCTTCCGATAAACTACTTTCCCTTAGACTAGATTCTTCTTTTTCTTCTCCTTTAGAAGTGGGAAAGATAGGTGCGAACAAGGTTACTGCGGATTGTGAAAAATTATCTAAAAATGATATATTGCTGGGAATATTTCCCATCCTTTTTACCACCATATTGACCATCCTACCATCTATTTTTATTATAACATATTCCCTAAAAAAGACAACTAATCGTCGTCTTTTTTTTGCAATTCTAAAATGGCTGACAAAAGTCCTTGTTTCCCATAAGCATAAGTAAGACCACCCTGCTGATAAGCAATATAAGGCTCTCTAATTGGGCCATCACAAGAAAGTTCAATAGAAGAACCTTGTGTAAAAGTTCCTGCTGCCATAATCACTTGATCATCGTATCCTGGCATATCCCAAGGTTCCGGAACAGCAAAGGCATCAATCGGAGATCCTTTTTGAATTCCCTGACAATATCGAATTAGTTTTTCAGGATGGTGGAAACATATATTTTGAACAATATCTGCCCTTTGTTCATTCCATTTTGGTTCCACTTCATATCCTAATTTTTCTAAGGCATAACTAGTCAAAACCGCTATTTTTAAACTACTAGCAATTACACTAGGTGCTAAAAACAAACCTTGGGCAAGAGAACGATTTACCCCTAAACTAGGTCCCACTTCTCTTCCTTCTCCTGGAAGAGTAAGACGCTCTGCTGCCAGTTCAACCAATTCTTTACGTCCCGCAATATATGCTCCATTAGGAGCAATTCCTCCTCCTAAATTTTTAATTAAAGAACCTACCATGACATCGGCTCCGACAGCTACTGGTTCTTTTTCTGCTACCATCTCACAATAACAGTTATCTACCATAATAATTACTTTTTCATCTATCTTTTTAATACATTTTACTACTTTTTCTACCTTATCAATCGGAATACTCTTTCTCGTAGAATAGCCTTTAGAGCGTTGAATTTCTATCAACTTGACGTGATGTTCCTGTAAATACTTTTGAATAGCTTCATAATCAAAATCATCCCCTTTCAAATCAATTTGATCATACTCTATCCCAAATGACTTTAAAGAACTAGCATTCTCTTTAATACCAATTACTTCGTGAAGAGTATCATAAGGCGTTCCGGTAATACTAAGCATCCAATCACCAGGACGTAAAAAAGCAAATAAAGCAACGGTCAAAGCATGACTCCCTGAAATAAATTGATTTCGCACTAAACAATCTTCAGCCCCTAATACCTGTGCGAATACCTTTTCCAAAGTATCCCTACCTAAATCATCATATCCATAGCCTGTTGTAGAATCAAAATGGGATGTTGAAAAATGATTTTGTTGGAAAGCTTCTAAAACTTTCTTACTATTCTCTTCTTCCAAGTGATTAATCTTTTGAAATTCTACTTCAACTTCTTTTTCACAAGCATTTAAAAATGCTATAGCCTCTTCTCTACTCATATAATTCCTCCATCTACACGTATTACTTCTCCATTTATTAAATTTTCCTCAGGGCTTGCTAAAAAGAAAATAACATTCGCAATCTCTTCTGGTTCAGCAAATCTTTGTAACATAATCTTTTTTTTCTCTTCCTCTTGAAAAGGGGGATACATTTCCATAACAGAATCTGTTTTCGTCCAACCAGGTGCTACCGCATTCACACGAATATAGGGTTTTAACTCGGAAGCTAACCGCCTAGTTAAGGCAATTACACCAGCTTTAGAGGCATCATAATCTAGACTAATTGGTTGATAACAATCGATTCCATTATTAGAAGCAACATTAATAATAATGCCCTTTTTTTCTTTCTGCATAAAACGAGAAACATACTGGCTTAAAAAAAACGTACCGAGTAAATTTACTTTTAGTATCTTTTGAAAATTATCGGCAGTATGATTTTGAAATTCATCGTCAAGAGCTATCGCTGCATTATTGATAAGAACATCAATTCTACCGTATTTTGCTAGAATCTCATCTACCATTTTTATAACCTCTTCTTTGTTTGAAATGTCTGCCTGCATAACAGAGGAATCTAGATGATATTTTTCTTTTATTTGTCTTTGAACTTCATAAGCTTTTTCTTTCTTAGTATGATAATTGATAATAACCGTATCTTTGTCACTAGCAAATTTAAAAGCCGTAGATGCACCAATTCCTCTACTAGCTCCCGTAATTAGAATAACACGATTCATACTCCACCTCTTTTCCATTATATCAAAAAGAAACAAAATAAAAAATAGAGGAGCTCTCTATTTTCTCTAGGATTTTTCGTCTTTCGGACGCATAACAGGAAATTTCTGATACATAAATTCATCATCATAATATTTGTCATATAATTTTCCAACAATACTAAACGGTTTATACCCATTATTTCTAAGAGCCATTCGTCCAAAGGCCGAATAAGTAATCACCACATCTAAAAGAATAACGGTAAAGATACACCAATAAAGAAATGTTCCCAGTTGATAAGGAATTTTTTCAATAAATTTCGAAAGAAAGGGATAAAAAACTTTCATAATAATCGTTCCTCCCAGTCCCCATCCTATCATAAACGGAATTGTTGTTCTTCCTCCAATATTTAAAAAAGAATCAGAATAATTCCAGAATTCAATTCCAAATACTTTATCAGCAATCAAACTAGTCATATATTCCGTTATACCACCAATCAAGCAGGAATATAAAAACGTTTTTAAAATTCCTCTCGTATCATTCTTTTTTCCCAAAAAAAGAACGAATATCGAAACTCCTAATCCATAGATGGGACTAAAAGGGCCATAAATTAAACCATTACGACTAGACCACTCATGATGTCTTACAAACCATAAAATTTCTTCGTAATAAGTCCCTATTAAACAGCCAATCAAGAAAAAAAGAAATACTTTTTTAAAATTATATCCTTCTGCAAAGCGTTTTTTTAAACCTGACTCCATAAACTTCCGTACTCCTACTATATAGTGATTATATCACATTTTTCATAGAACCCAAATATTGACAATTTTTGGCTCTCTTACTATAATAATATCATAGGAAGGAAAGGAGTTAGGATAATGAAAAAGGCTAGAAAACCAGGAAAAAGAATTTTAGTGGTAATGAGTATTTTGGAGATTTTAATCGGTGTTGGTTTTATTGTGTTTATGGCTTATTTATTCGATCAAGGGCCTGTTACCTTATTCACTTATCAAATTGAATCTGATATTGCAACTTATGCCATTTATGGATTAGGTATATTTAGAATTTTAGCAGGTATCATAGGTCTTATGTTCTGCAACAAAAAATCTCTTTTTACCGTTATATTAGGAATACTACTAGTAGCTGCTCACTGTGTTAACTTTGGTCATGGTAATATTTTAGGAGCATATGGAATCTTCGCTACTATTCTTATATTATTTGTTCCTATTTTTTACTTATTCGGTGCTATTCTAAATTACGGTTCTAACAAGGAAAAGGATACTAAATAGTATCCTTAATTCATCTCTTGTAACTTATCACTATATTTTTGATAACTACTAGTAATTTTTTGTTGTTCAGCTTTCTCTAAAGAATACCAACCTCTTTGAAAAGCTAGATCAAAAAAGTGTCTTTGCAAAGCAGAAGTTTCTTCGAAAATTGGTTTTATTCGATTATATAGCTCTTGATTACTCATTTCATTTAAAGCATAAGAATAGTTATTAACCATATTTTTTAAATATTCTAATAAATCATTTAAATAATTTTCGTCGTTCATTTCTATAGTCTTAGGAACTTCTACCATAGGATTGGAAATTTGGTTAGAATTGTTATTCATTAGAACCTCCTACATATAAAGAATCAAGTAACGTTTGATAATGGTTTTTAATGGTATGTGCTAGCGAAGCAAATTCCTCTTTTAAAGCTTCATCCGTTACTTCTTTGCTATAATGATATGCTTTTTTAGATAGTATAAAATTCCAATTCATCATATCTTCTAAATATGATAAATCTTTTGTAGAAACCATTGCTGGTACAGTGTTCATAAAATCATCCTTTCTAACTTTATAGTTCCCTTAAAACTGAATTCTATACCAAAAAAAGATCAATTGAATTGATCTTTTGGTTGTATTATAAATAGTGTTGGTGAGAAAAATCACTGACACTGTTTTATTTTATAAAAAGACATAAGTTT
>CANQTT010000007.1 GCA_947626855.1 uncultured Bacilli bacterium | reverse complement strand
TAAATTGCTTGAAAGATATTATATATGATTCTAAAATTAACTGCACAACTTCTGTGCACTTCCAAAAATAATCTACCTAAGTTTTTTATTTCTGTAAACTTTTGTAATTTCTATATCTTTTTCTTTTCTTTTAAGATATAATGGCGTTAGAGGTGAATTATGAATTATAATGAATTATTAGAAGAGGACATCAATAAGGACTTTTTCTATAATCGAGAAGGGTATCCTAAATTATTATTGATTAATGGCTATATCAGCTTAGATAAGGCCGTTAAAAGAGCAGAAAAGGGAGAATATTATGTGTTGGTTGAATACCCAGTTGGTACGGAATTACCTGCGAGTTATTTACCAGTAAAAGATGATAAAATTGATTTTGAATTACCTGATGGTATTTCTCTAGCATCTTTTAATCCGAAGACACGAGTTTTTGCTTTATGCGAAAATGGTGGTGTTCAGCTAATTTCAAGATTACCATATTTAGGTGGAGAGGCAAGATATTTACGTGGATCAGGTCCTGAACAAGTATTCTTAGAAGATTTAATGGAAGAGCAATTACAGAGTTATAAAGAACATACCCTTTCTCATACGAAATAAAACAAGTCATTACTTTACTTTGATATAATTTTTCACAAAAAAGAGTTTAGCAAGTCTAAACTCTTATTCTTTTTCTATGAGAAAAGTTAGAAGGTTTTCTACGGGTTGTTCATGATAAATAATATCATTGATTAAATCAATAATTGGCATATGGACATTTTTATCCTTGATGAGTTGATAGATAGACTCTAAGGTATAAAGTCCTTCGATAGTGGTAGTTTCTTTGTAGTTTTCAATTTCTTGTTTTGACCTTTTCGCACCGATTAATCTACCAAAAGAAAAATTACGACTCTTTGTACTGGTACAGGTTAAAAGGAGATCACCAAATCCTGCAAAAGATAAGATTGTGCTTTTTCTTCCTCCTAAGGAATCAATTAATTCTTTGATATCATTTAAAGCTTCCGTAATCAGCATAGCTTGTGTAGAAATAGGAAGTCCCATACCATCTAGCATTCCAGCTGCGATAGCAATAACATTTTTTATACTGCCACAGATTTCAATTCCTAAAATATCATCAGTTTCTCTCAATTTAACGTGCTCATTTTGAAAGGCTTTTTTGATTTGTTGAATAGTGGCTTCTTGCTTACTAGCAAGTGATAAGCCAACAGGAACCTTATTCGCTACATCGATAGCAAAAGTAGGACCAGAAATAACTCCTACATAATCGGTATCTACGTATTTTTTTAAGACATCGAAGACAAAAAGACAAGTATCTTGTTCAATCCCTTTAGAAGCAATACAGATGTGCTGCTCTTTTGTAATATAGTTTTTGAGAAGTTTTGAAACATCGTCTACAAAACCGGCAGGGACTGCAATAACGATTAAATCTTTATCTTTTACTGTTTTTTCAAAATCTGTTGAAATATGAATATCTTTATCAATAATAATATTTTTTAGATTAGGACTGGTTCTTTGCTGATCTAAGTAGTTTGCTTCCTCTTGAAATTTTGTCCAAACATCCACTTCGTGTTCATTTTCTTTTAAAATTAGGCTTAGTGCAATTCCAAAAGCACCACTACCCAATACACCTATTTTCATTTCATCACCAAAGACATTATATCATCAATATTAAGAAAAAGCTAATATTTGGTTAATTCTTGATTCATGGTAGCAACACTTCTTTTAATAGCTTCCATGCTTTGATCACTATTAATGGTATGATTTCCTTCTGCATTTTCGTTTTGGCGATTATTCAATACTTGCTGCTGAGCGGAATTGGTACATAGGACTTGACCGACCATCATAAACCAGTTTCCTACCGAATTTTGTTCAGCCGGATTTAAATCATCAATGAGGAGAAACCCAATTAGGAAGGCACTGATTGTAAATGCATTAGCGTTTACAGAGGGAAGAAAATTGGACATGAAATCACCTTTATTATCATATTATGTTTTGTTTTGGGGAACTTTTCTGATAAAATGAGGATAGGGGGAATTTATGAAGGATGTATTAAAGGTTATTATAAGTATCTATCAGGTCGACAAATTTGATTGGATGAATTATCGGATTACGAAGAGCAATCCACTCACTTATCATCATCTTGTAAAAAAAGAATATGGAGGAAAGGAAACGATTAGTAATGGAGCACCTCTAACTGTTTTAGCCCATAAATATCTTCATCTTATTGAATTTTATGATAAAAGTTTATATAATCGTATCAATGATTTATTAAAAGAAATCAATGCTCAAAAGAGTCCTCCGACTCCGAATCAAAATCAAAGAATGGAATTATTGCTACTAGAATTCGAATTGTCTTATGCGAAAGATTTAAAGAAAAAGTGGCACAAAAAACATACGAAATGGAATCCTACTTCGGAAAGAAAACAGCAGCAGGCAGCTAGTTGTAAACCACCGCAAAAAGGAAAGAAAATCATGCGTAAAACATTGAGAAGATATTGAAAAAAAGGCAAATCTGTAGTATTCTAGTGTTAGAAGATAGGAAACTTATCTAATAGGGGGGATAAAATGGATAATCAAGAACAAACTGGATTAGAATTCCATCAACTAGGAAGTCTTGTTACAGAGCTAAGAGAAGTGGATCAAAACTATCAGAATTTGGAACGTTCTATAGAAGCAGAACAGAGAAAGCATGAGGAAATGGTAGGATTGCTAAGAGAGCAGATAAAGAGTAGAGAAAAGGGACAAGAAGGTAGAAGTTTATGATGGAGTTAAGTCAAGAACAAAAAGACTATTTAAAAGAATGTTATCAAATCGATGCAGATACTTGCGATGTTGATTTCTTATGCAACTTTCTTATGAATGAGATAGAACGCAAAAAGAAATTGATTGAATTAGATGAAAAGAAACTCGCTATTATGAAACAGTCAAATGAAGAATTACGAAAATTGCTGATTGATAAGCATTCTTAATTTACAAAAAATGTAAAAAAATAAAAAAAGTATTGATTTTTCAATGCTTTTTTAGTATACTTTTGTATGTGTGACATGCAAAGATGTGTGAGGTTGCTGATACACCAGGTTAAGTTGTCAAATAAAAACTTATTAAAATCAGGTTTTTCACACGGAGCAAGTCTATACAAGATATAGGCGAAGGGAGGACACAAAATGTCAAAAGTAAAGATTCGTATCAAGTTAAAAGCTTTCGAACATAAGAGTTTGGATAAAGCTTGTGCGAAAATCGTTGAGGCTGTGAAGAGAAATGGAGGAGAAGTAAGCGGACCAATTCCACTACCAACGGAAGTTGAAAAGATTACTATCTTAAGAGCTGTTCACAAAGACAAAGATTCTCGTGAACAATTTGAGAAAAGAACACACAAAAGACTTATTGATATTATTAATCCATCAAAGGAAACCATTGAGGCATTAACTCATTTAGAAGTACCAAGTGGTGTTGATATCAAAATTATTAAATAGGAGGAAAAAAGTATATGAAAGGAATCTTAGGTCGTAAAATTGGAATGACTCAAGTATTTACTGAATCTGGTAAGTTGATTCCGGTAACTGTTGTTGAAGTAGAACCTAATGTTGTTACACAGATTAAAACAAAAGAAAACGACGGTTATGAGGCTATTCAATTAGGATTCGATACGAAGAGAGAAAAGTTAGCGACAAAAGCTTCTGCTGGACATACAGCAAAAGCAAATACTACACCTAAGCGCTTCTTTAGAGAAATAAAAGGTGTAGATATCAATGATTATACTGTTGGACAAGAAGTGAAAGCAGACATCTTTCAAGCAGGAGAAGTCGTTGATGTAACAGGAACTTCAAAAGGAAAAGGGTTCCAAGGTGTTATTAAAAGACATGGACAATCAAGAGGTCCTATGGGACATGGCTCTCAATATCACAGAAGCCCAGGTTCTATGGGAACAATGAGACCAATGCGTGTTTTTAAGGGTAAGAATTTACCAGGCCATATGGGACATGAAACAGTAACGATTCAAAATCTTGAAATCGTATCTGTTGATTTAGAGAACAATGTAATATTAATTAAAGGAAATATTCCAGGGCCTAAAAAAGGCTTAGTAATGATTAAATCTGCTGTTAAAAATCCTGATAAAGTAAATGAGACAGAGAATTTAATTAGTTATGAAGAAGCACCAGAGGTTGTAGAATCTGAAGTTGTTGAGTCTGAAGAAACTACAGTAGAAGAAACTTCTACGGAAGAAAACTAGTAGGAGGGAATACATATGAATAAAATAGATGTATTGAACACAAAAGGTGAAAAAGTAAAAAATATTACATTGTCAGATAGTGTTTTTGGAATTGAACCAAATGATGTTGTTATTTATGATGCTATTCGTTTAGCAACAGCTAATTCAAGACAAGGAACACATGCTGTAAAAACTCGTGCCGAGGTATCTGGTGGTGGTAAAAAGCCATGGAGACAAAAAGGAACAGGACGTGCTCGTCAAGGATCTACTCGTGCACCACATTGGTATCATGGTGGAGTTGTATTTGGCCCACAAACGGATAAGAATTATACGTTAAAGATGAATCGTAAAGAGAGAAGATTAGCTTTAAAGTCAGCTTTAACTTATAAAGTATTAGATAAAGAATTAATCGTATTAGATGAATTAAAATTAGAATCTAATAAGACAAAAGAAATGAAAGAAATTTTAGCAAATCTAAAAGTTGACAGAAACATTTTAGTAGTTGTTGACGAATTAGATGATGATTTAATTTTAGCAACTCGTAATTTAAAGAATGTACTTTTATTAAGTGCTGATGAAATTAATACTTATGATGTTATTTCTGCAAATGTATTAATTGCTACAGAGGCTGCTATTAAATCCGTAGAGGAGGCACTAGCATAATGAGTAATTATAGAGATATTATTAAAGGGCCAATTATCACTGAGAAGACGGCTGCTTTGAAACAAGAAAATAACACAATTGTATTTAGTGTTGATCCAAAAGCAAATAAAACACAAATTAAACAAGCTGTTGAAAAGATATTCAACGTAAAAGTAGAAAGCGTTAACACTCTTAATGCTCCAACTAAGAGAAAAAGAGTAGGACGTTACGCTGGTAGAACAAATAGAAGAAAAAAGGCTATGGTAAAGTTAGCTGAAGGTAGTTCAATCGAACTAAACTAAGTCTAAAGGAGGATTATACATATGGCAATCAAAGCTTATAAGTCAACAACTAATGGTAGACGTGGTATGACTACTTTAGATAATAGTGAATTAACTAAAGTAAAACCAGAGAAATCATTGTTAGTGACATTAAAGAAAAATGGTGGTCGTAATAATCAAGGTAGAATTACTGTTAGACACCAAGGTGGTGGCGTAAAAAGAAAATACCGTGTTATCGATTTTAGAAGAGATAAAGATGGTGTTATCGGAACAGTTGCTTCTATTGAATACGATCCAAACAGAAGTTCAAATATCGCTTTAATCCATTATGAAGATGGAGAAAAGAGATACATTATCGCCCCAAAGACATTAAGTGTTGGCGATAAAGTAGAGAGTGGAGAAAATGCAGACATCAAAGTTGGAAACACGTTACCACTTGAAAATATCCCAGAAGGAACCGTTGTTCATAACGTTGAGTTAAAAGCTGGAAAAGGTGGACAAATGGCTCGTTCAGCAGGATCTAGCGTTCAAATCTTAGGACGTGAAGGAAAATATACTCTACTTCGTTTAACAAGTGGAGAAGTTCGTAAAGTATTAAGTACTTGTCGAGCTACTATCGGTGAAGTTGGAAATGAAGATCACGAATTAGTAAATTTGGGAAAAGCAGGACGTAAGAGATATTTAGGTATTAGACCAACAGTTCGTGGTTCTGTTATGAACCCTAACGATCACCCACATGGTGGTGGTGAGGGACGCGCTCCAATCGGACGTAGCGGTCCAGTTACTCCTTGGGGTAAACCAGCCCTTGGATATAAAACTCGTAAGGGTAAAAAACAATCAGATGACTTAATAGTTCGTCGCCGTAATGCAAAATAGGGAAAGGATGGTTTAGATGGCAAGAAGTCTTAAAAAAGGACCTTTCGCAGATAAAAGTTTACTTGCGAAAGTTAGAAAAAATAATAGTGCTGAGAAAAAAGAAGTTATTAAAACTTGGTCACGCCGTTCAACAATATTCCCTGAATTTATTGGTAATACATTTGCTGTTCATAGTGGAAAAGAATTTGTTCCAGTTTATGTAACAGAGGATATGGTTGGTCATAAATTAGGTGAATTTGTTCCAACACGTAAATTCGGTGGTCATGGCGAAAATAAAACTGATAAATAAAATCCTAAGGAAGGAGGACTAAAATGGAAGCAAGAGCGATTGCAAAGGGAGTTAGAATCCCACCTCGTAAAGCCCGTTTAGCGATAGATTTAATACGTGGTAAGAGCGTAGTTGAAGCAGATAAAATTTTAAATAATTTAAATAGAGAAGCAGGAAGAGTAATTCGTAAAGTATTAACTTCTGCTGTAGCAAATGCTGAAAACAATCTTGGTTTAAAGAAAGAAAACTTATATGTAAAAGAAGCATTTGTTAATGAGGGACAAACCTTAAAAAGAGTAAATTTTGGTTCACGTGGACACGTAGATCCAATTAAGAAAAGATCAAGTCACATTACTGTTGTAGTAAGTGAGAGAAACTAAGTAAAGGAGGAACACTTGTGGGTCAAAAAGTTAGTCCAATAGGACTTAGAGTTGGTATAAACAAGACTTGGGAATCTAATTGGTATGCTGGTAATAAGGATTTTGCAAAATTCTTAAAAAGCGATGATATGATTCGTAAGTATTTGGCTAAAAGATTAAAAGATGCATCAGTTTCAAGTGTTCTTATCGAAAGAAACGATAAGAGAACCGACGTCGTTATCAACACGGCTAAGCCAGGTGTTGTAATTGGACATGGTGGAGATGAAATTGAAAAACTAAAAGCAGAATTATCTAAATTAGTAAATGAAAATGTTCAAATTTCAATTAAAGAAGTAAAGAACCCAGATTTAGATGCCGCTTTAGTAGCTGAAAATATTGCTCGTCAAATCGAAGGACGTGTGTCTTTCAGAATTGCACAAAAAAGAGCAGTAAGAAATACAATGAAAGCAGGAGCGAAAGGAATTAAAACAGCCGTTTCTGGTCGTTTAGGCGGTGCTGATATGGCACGTACTGAAGGTTATATTGAAGGAATTATTCCCCTACATACTTTAAGAGCAGATGTAGATTATGCTCATAAAGAGGCAGATACTGCTTATGGAAAAATTGGTGTTAAAGTATGGATTTGTAAAGGTGAGATACTTCCTGAAAAAAATAAGGGAGGTAATGTAGATGGCAGTCATTCCAAAAAGAACTAAATTCCGTAATCCACATCGTCTTCCTTATGAAGGAAAAGCAAAAGGAAATACGGAATTACATTTCGGAGATTATGGATTAATGGCAATGGAAGGTGCTTGGATTACAGATAGACAAATCGAGGCAGCCAGAGTTGCTATGACACGTTACATGAAACGTGGAGGTAAAGTATGGATTAATATTTTCCCTCATTTATCATTAACAAAGAAACCACTAGAAACTCGTCAAGGAAAAGGTAAAGGTTCTCATGATGCATGGGTAGCAGTAGTAAAAGAAGGAAAGATTATGTTTGAAATTGGTGAGGTTACAGAAGATGTAGCTCGTGAAGCATTACGTCTTGCTATGCATAAACTTCCAATCAAATGTAAATTCGTAAAGAAAGAAAGCGGTGTAAATAATGACTAATAAAGAAATTAGAGAATTATCTAACGAAGAAATTCTTTCTAAAATAGAAGAATATAAAGAAGAATTATTTAACTTACGTTTTTCCCAAGCAACAGGTTCTTTAGAGAAACCTTCAAGAATTAAAGAATTGAGAAAGTTAGTTGCACGTATGAAAACAATTTTACGTGAAAGAGAACTATCTGATAAATAATAGGAGGAAGCTATGGAAGAAAAAAGAAGTCGTGAATTTGTTGGAAAAGTAGTTAGCGATGCTAACAATAAAACGATTAATGTTCTAGTTGAAACTTATAAAAATGATAAGTTATATGGAAAAAGAGTTAAATATTCTAAAAAATATGCTGCACATGACGAAAAAAATGAAGCAAAAAAAGGCGATACTGTAAGAATCGTTGAGACGAGACCATTATCTAAAACAAAACATTTCCGTTTAGTGGAAATAGTAGAAAAAGCAGTTATTTTATAATTGTATTGACGAAGGAGGATTAATTATGATTCAACAACAAAGCCGTTTAAAAGTTGCAGACAATTCCGGTGCAAGAGAATTATCCGTAATTCGTGTACTTGGTGGGTCTAAAGTAAAAACTGGCAATATTGGGGATATAGTGGTTGCATCTGTTAAAAATGCAACTCCTAACGGAACTGTTAAAAAAGGAAAAGTTGTAAAAGCAGTTATTGTTAGAAGTAAATTTGGTCTAAGAAGAGAAGATGGATCATATATCAAATTTGATGATAACGCAGCAGTTATTATTAAAGATGATAAGAGTCCAGTCGGAACTCGTGTTTTCGGACCAGTAGCACGTGAATTACGTGACAAAGATTTTATGAAAATTATATCACTTGCTAAAGAAGTATTATAGAAGTTTGGAGGAATGAAAATGAACTTTAAAACTGGAGATAAAGTAGTTGTCATTGCTGGTAAAAATAAAGGTAAAGAAGGAAAAATTACACACGTTTTACGTGATAAGAATAAAGTAGTTATTGAAAATGTTAATATGGTAAAAAAACATATGAAAGCAAATGGTCAAACTGCTGGTAGCATCGTAGAAGTAGAAGCTCCAATTCATGCTTCTAACGTAATGCACGTTGATCCTAAAACCGGAAAAAGAACCAGAGTAGGACATTCTACTAATAAAAAGGGCAAGAAAATTAGAGTAGCTAAGAAATCTAATGAGAGCCTTGATTAATTGGAAGGAGGGTATATATGAACCGCCTAAAAGAAAAATATGATAAAGAGATCGTATCTAGTTTAATGGAAAAATATAAATACAAAAGTGTTATGGAAGTACCAAAGTTAGAGAAAATTGTAGTTAATATGGGTTGTGGAGATGCTACTGGTAATTCAAAATTATTAGAAGCTGCTATGAAAGACTTAGAGATTATTACGGGACAAAAACCTGTTGCTACAAAGGCAAAAAAATCTATTGCAGGCTTCAAGGTAAGAGAAGGACAAGCAATTGGATGCAAAGTTACTCTACGTGGCGAAAGTATGTATAATTTCTTAGATAAGTTAATTAGTATTACACTTCCACGTGTAAGAGACTTTAGAGGTATATCTAACAAGGCATTTGATGGTAGAGGAAACTATACATTAGGACTTACAGAACAACTTATTTTCTCAGAGATTGAGTATGATAATGTTGTCAAAGTACGTGGTATGGATATTGTTTTTGTTACAACGGCAAAGACAAATGCTGAAGCACTTGATCTCTTAAAAGGTTTCGGTATGCCATTTAAGAAATAAGACTTAGGAGGAAATTTATGGCTAAGAAAAGTTTGATTATTAAAGCTAGTCGTGAACCAAAATTCGAAGTACGTAGATATACTCGTTGTTCTCGTTGTGGAAGACCACACGCAGTACTTAAAAAATACGGAATTTGTAGAATTTGTTTTCGTGAGCTAGCTTACAAAGGACAAATCCCAGGAATGAAAAAATCTAGTTGGTAAAAGGAGGGAAGTATATGGTAACAGATCCAATCGCAGATATGCTTACAAGAATTCGTAATGCAAATCAAATGCGAGATAAAGAAGTAGAAATGCCTGCTTCAAAGATGAAAATTGAGATTGCTAGAATATTAAAAGAAGAAGGTTTTATCGTAGACTACAAAGTTAAGAAAAACAACGTTCAAGATATTCTTGTTTTATCACTAAAATACAGTGATAAGAAAGAGCGAGTAATTACTGGACTTAGAAGAATTTCAAAACCAGGATTACGTGCTTACGTAAAAGCTGAAGAAGTTCCAAAAGTATTGAACGGACTAGGTATCGCTATTATATCTACCTCAAAAGGGGTTATGACAGATAAAGATGCTAGACGTCAATCTCTTGGCGGAGAAGTTTTAGCTTATATTTGGTAGAAAGGATGATTTTATGAGTCGTGTTGGAAATAGAAAATTAACAATCCCAGCCGGTGTAACAGTTTCTGTTGATGGTAACCGTGTGACAGTAAAAGGTCCTAAAGGAGAACTTTCTACTAATATTAATGAACATATTCATGTTGACATCAAGGAAACTGAATTAACAATAACTAGAGATAATGATAATTATAAACAATACCATGGAACAGCAAACGCTAATATTCATAACATGATTGTTGGTGTTACTGAAGGTTTTGAAAAGAAATTAGAGTGCGTTGGTGTAGGTTATCGTTTCCAAATGAAAGGAAATGAACTTGTCATTACGGCAGGACACTCTCATCCATGGAATCCAGAAATACCAGAAGGTATTAAGGTAGAAGTACCAAGTAATACAGAATTACTTATTAAAGGTATTGATAAACAATTAGTTGGAGAATTCGCAGCTAATATTAGAAAAATTAGAAAACCAGAGCCATATAAAGGAAAAGGTATTCGTTATGCTGACGAAACTGTTCAACGTAAAGAAGGAAAGAAAGCTTCTAAATAATAGTAAAGGAGAGTAACTATGATAAAAAAAGTAGCTCGTAATGATGCACGTCAAGCGAGACACGCACGTGTCAGAGCAAAAGTATCTGGTACTGCTAGTGTACCTAGATTAAATGTATTTAGATCAAATAGTAATATTTTTGCACAAATCATTGATGATGAAAAAGCTGTTACTTTAGTTAGTGCCTCTTCTATTGATAAAGAGTTAAAGCTAGAAAATGGTAGTAACGTTGAAGCAGCAACTAAAGTAGGAGAATTATTAGCTAAAAGAGCTAAGAAAGCAAAAATAACAAAAGTAGTTTTTGATAGAGGTGGATACCTTTATCATGGCCGTGTAAAGGCATTAGCAGATGCAGCACGTGAAAACGGACTAGAATTCTAAAGGAGGGCAATGATGGAAGAACAAATCGAAAAGGTTGAAACTGTTGAAACTTCTGATGAAGGAACTTCAACAAGTGGAGCTCAAAAGAGAAATAGAGCAAATCGTCAAGGGAAAGAAAAACGTCAAAGAGAACCAAGACAAAGACAACCAAAACTTTATGAAGAAGATGTCATTTCTATCGGTCGTGTTACAAAAGTAACCAAAGGTGGACGTCATTTCCGTTTCTCAGCTGTTGTTGTTGTGGGAGATAGAAAAGGTAAAGTAGGATTAGGAACTGGTAAGGCAAACGAAGTACCAGATGCTATTAAAAAGGCAACGCAAGCTGCTACTAAGAATATTGTTACCGTTTCTTTAGTAGATAATCGTACGATTCCACATGAGGCAATTGGTGTAGAAGGAGCTAGTAAAGTTATGTTGAAACCTGCTGCTAAAGGTACGGGAGTAAAAGCTGGTGGACCAGTTCGTAAAGTGCTTGAAATGGCAGGAGTTAATGATATTTTATCTAAATCACAAGGATCAAATACAAAGATTAATATGGCATATGCAACCCTTAAAGCTTTAAAAGCACAAAAAAGTGTAGAGGAAGTAGCTAGACTACGTGGTAAGAAAGTGGAGGACTTGATTTAATATGAAGTTACATACATTATACCAACCTGAAGGGGCTGTAAAAGAAAGAAATAGAGTAGGTCGTGGAGTTGGTTCTGGAAACGGAAAAACAAGCGGCAAAGGACATAAGGGACAAAATGCTAGAAGTGGTGGAGGAGTAAGACCAGGATTTGAAGGTGGACAATTACCTTTATTCCGTCGTTTACCTAAGAGAGGATTCTCTAATGCATCATTTAAAATTGAATATGCAACTATTAATGTAAGTGATTTAGAAAAATTTGAAGATGGAGCAGTTGTTACTCCAGAATTATTAAAAGAAATGGGAATTGTAAAGCAACAATTAGACGGTATCAAAGTATTAGGAAATGGTGAATTGACTAAGAAGATTACTGTAAAAGCGAATAGATTCTCAAAAACTGCTGTTGAGAAAATAGAGAAAATGGGTGGAAAAGCAGAGGTGATTTAAGATGTTTGCGACAGTGAAGCAAATCTTTAAACCAAAGAATAGAGATATTCAAAAGAAGATCCTATTTACATTTGCTGTTCTATTCATCTTTAAATTAGGAACAGCTATTACTGTACCAGGAGTAAATATCGATAGTGATGGGCTTGGATTTTTTGAAATTGTAAATGCAATGAGTGGTGGAGCTTTTGAAAAAGCATCTATATTCGCACTAGGTGTGATGCCATATATTACGGCATCTATCATTATTCAACTCTTATCTATGGATATTATTCCTTATTTATCAGAATTGACAAAACAAGGTGGAGTTGGAAGAAATAAATTAAATCAAATAACAAGAATTACCGGTATTGTACTTGCCTTTATACAAGGATATATGTATTCTTTCTCTTATATTAAGAATGGAACCGCTATGGACTATATGTTATATTCTTTAGTTTTAACGGCAGGTACTGCTTTAGTACTTTGGTTAGCTGATCAAATTACACAGAAAGGAATTGGTAATGGTACCTCTATGATTATCATGGCTGGTATTATTACGACGTTGCCATCGATGTTTATCGGATTATGGCAAGAATTAATTGTAAATGGAAATGGGTTCTTAGGAATCTTAATGTTTGTCCTATTTGTGTTCGTTTTATTGGCAATTATTGTTGGAGTTATCTTTGAGGAATGTGCTGAACGTAGAATTCCTATCCAATATGCTAATAAATCAACTAGTATGTTAGGAAAACAAAATTATATTCCATTTAAATTAAATAGTGCCGGAGTTATGCCAGTAATTTTTGCATCAGCAGTAATCTCTATTCCACAAATCATTGCAAGTTTTGTAAAAAATATAGATTTTCAATTATTCGTTGCAAAATATATGACGTATGAAACCGTAACAGGATTTACTGCTTATGTATTATTGATTATTGCTTTCGCATATCTTTATACATTTATGCAGATGAAACCAAAAGAACTTGCCGATAATTTAAATAAAAATGGTGGATATATTCCCGGTGTAAGACCAGGAAAAGAAACCGAAGACTATATCAAGAAAGTCTTAAAAAGAATAACAATTGTAGGTGCTTGCTTTCTAGCAGTACTTGCAGCACTTCCAATTTTATTTAGTAAGTTCTCAACTCTTCAAACAAGTATTACACTAAGTGGTACAGGACTATTAATTGTAGTTGGAGTTATGTTAGAAACTTATAAACAATTAGAAAGTCAATTAGTAAGTAGGACATATGTAAAAGGAAGAAAAGGGAGAAGAAGATGAGAAATATAGTGCTATTAGCAGTACAAGGGGCTGGAAAAGGTACCCTTGCTCAAAAACTCAGTGAGAAATATGGTTATGCCAATATTTCGATGGGTGAGGTAATGCGTAATGCTAGAAATGATGGCACAGAAAGAGCTAAAATTATTTCTGAATATCAGGATAAAGGAATTTTAGTTCCATTCGATATCACTTTAGATTTAATTAAAGAAAGAATTTCTCAATCAGATTGTCAAAATGGATATATATTAGATGGTTTTCCAAGAGATTTAAAACAAGCTGAAGCTTATGATCAAATTTTAGCTGATTTAGGAAAAGAGATTGGAATTGTAATTAATTTAACTGTTCCTGAAAATATTATTTATGAGAGAATTTCTGGTCGTAGGACTTGTAAGAATTGTGGAAGAATCTATAATATTTATTCTGAAAAATTGAAACCAAAAAAGGCTGATGTCTGTGATGAGTGCGGAAGTGAGTTGTATCAGAGAAGTGATGATACAGAAGAGGCACTTAAAGTTCGAGTAGAGACTTATTTTAAAGTAACGGCTCCTCTTATTGATTACTATAAAGAAAAAGGTGTTTTATATGAGGTAGCTTCTATTGATGCAGATCAGACATTAGTAGACGTAGAAAAAATATTTGATCAACTAGGAGACGATAATGATTAGTATTAAGTCTCCTAGGGAGATTGAATTGATGAAGACAGCTGGAGAAATTGTTGGTGATACGCATAAATATTTAATTCCTTACTTAAAACCAGGCATTACAACGGAAAAGATTGATCAAATGGCTAGAGATTATATTATTAGTCGTGGTGCTACTCCTTCTTGTTATCACTATGAAGGTTACCCTGCTAATATTTGTATTTCCATTAATGAAGAAGTTGTTCATGGCATAGCCGGAAAACGAAAATTAAAAGATGGAGATATCGTTACTTTAGATATTTGTGCTTGTTACAAAGGATATCATGGAGATTCCGCTTGGAGTTATCCTGTCGGCAATATTAGTGAGGAAAAAAAGTTCCTTTTGGAACATACAGAAAAAGCTTTATATAAAGGATTAGAAGTAATTAAAGAAGGGGCACATGTAGGAGATATTGGGTATGCTGTTGAATCTTATGCTTTAGATCACCACTTAGGTGTTGTGAAAGAATTGGTTGGTCATGGAGTAGGAAACGAGTTGCATGAGGATCCAGAGGTTCCTAATTACGGAAAGAAAAATACGGGTCCTGTATTAAAAGCAGGCATGGTAATAGCAGTAGAACCAATGTTAAATTTAGGGACTGCCGATGTTTATCTATTAGATGATGATTGGACTGTTGTTACAGCGGATGGAGAACCGTCTGCTCATTTTGAACACACTATACTAGTCACAAAAGACGGATATACGATATTGACGAAGAGGTGATAAGAATGGCGAAACAGGATGTTATCGAAATGGAAGGAAAAGTACTAGAAGTATTGCCTGGCTACTATTTTAAAGTAGAACTAACGAATAAACATATTATTACGGCACATGTATCAGGTAAAATGCGAATGAATATGATTCGTATTTTAGCTGGAGACACGGTTACGGTTGAGCTTTCAACCTACGATTTATCACAAGGCCGTATAATTTATCGAAAGTAGGAGGGATTTTATGAAAGTTAGAGCATCAGTAAAACCGATGTGTGAAAAATGCAAAGTTATTAAGCGTAAAGGTAAAATTAGGGTTGTATGTTCAAATCCTAAACACAAACAAGTACAAGGTTAATATAGGAGGTGTTTTATGGCACGTATTAAGGGTGTAGATATACCAAATAATAAAAGAATAGAAATCGCATTGACTTATATTTATGGAATTGGTAGAAGTCTATCAAATAAAATTTTAGCAGACGCTAAAGTTGATATTAATAAAAGAGCAGGAGATTTATCTCTTGATGAGTTAAATGCTATTCGTGATGAAGTTAATAAGTATATGACTGAAGGAGATTTACGTCGTGAAGTTAATATGAATATTAAAACGAAGATGGAAATCAATTCTTATCAGGGAATTCGTCACAAGAGAGGTTTACCAGTAAGAGGTCAAAGAACAAATAGAAATGCTCGTACTCGTAAAGGAAGAGGAAAAGTAGTTGCTAATAAGAAGAAATAGTGGTAACTAAAAGGAGGTTATAAAAATGGCGTATAAAGCAAGAAAAAGAAAAGTAAAAAAGTCTGTACCAGAAGGTAGAGCTTATATCCATTCAACATTCAACAATACAATTGTTACCATCACTGATAATGACGGTAACGCAATTAGCTGGGCTTCAGCAGGAACTTTAGGATTTAAAGGTTCTAAGAAGTCTACTCCATTTGCTGCCGGTATGTCAGCAGAAGCATCTGGAAAAGCAGCTTATGATATGGGTATGAGAAAAGTTGAGGTTTATGTTAAAGGGTTAGGATCAGGAAGAGAAACAGCAATTCGTTCACTTCAGACAGCAGGGTTAGAGATTACATCTATAACTGATGTTACACCAATACCACACAATGGTTGCCGTCCACCAAAACGTCCACGTGGATAATTATAGAAAAGGAGTGGGGAAATGTTAAATTTTGAAAAGCCAACATATAAGATTACGGAATATGTGGAAAACAAAAATTATGGTAAATTTGAACTTGAACCTTTAGAGAGAGGATTTGGAACAACTCTAGGAAATGCTCTTAGAAGAATCATGTTATCTAGTATGCCAGGAAGTGCTATTGTAGCCGTTAAAATCGATGGTGTTATGCATGAGTTCCAGACGATGGATGGAATCGTAGAAGATGTTACAACAATTATTTTAAATTTAAAAAATGTTGTTGTAAAAAATAATACTTCAGAAGTTAAGATTCTTAAATTATTCTCTGACAAAGAAGGCGTTGTTACCGCTGCTGATATTGAAACAGATAGTGATGTTGAAGTTATTTCTAAAGATCAAGAAATTGCAACCATTGCAAAAGGTGGCAAACTTGATATGGAATTGATGGTAGCTAACGGAAGAGGATATGTTCCATCCACAGAAAATAAATCTTTTGTAGATAATGAGAAAAAAGGGTTTATTCCAATTGATGCACTTTACTCACCTATTGAAAGAGTTAGTTATGAAACTGAAAATGCCCGTGTTGGACAGGATGCAAATTATGATAAATTGATTATGGAAGTATTTACCAATGGCTCTATTCGTCCAGAAGAAGCTATGGCACTTGCAGCCAAAATCATGATTGAACACTTAAATATTGTTACCAATTTAAGTGAAATTGCTGATATTACAGGAATTATGAATGCAAAACAAGAAGATAGTAAGTTAAAGAAATTAGAGACTTCTATCGATGATTTAGATTTCTCTGTAAGAGCTTATAATTGTTTAAAAAGAGCAGGAATTAATACACTTGGGGATTTAACTTCTAAATCTGAATTAGAAATGATGAAAATTCGTAATTTAGGTAAAAAATCTTTGAAAGAAGTAATTGATAAGATTAAAGAATTAGGACTTAAATTCCGTGAAGATGACTAGTAGTTAGGAGGATATTATGGCTTATAGAAAATTAGGACGTACAAATAAACACAGAAGAAGTATGCTTGCTAATCTAACTAGAGATGTTATTATGAAGGAAAAAATAGAGACAACAGAGACTAGAGCTAAAGAAGTTCGCAAATTTGTTGATAAAATGATTTCCTATGGAAAAGATGGATCTTTAGTAGCAAGAAGAAAAGCATTAGCTTTCTTACATAATGATACTGAAGCTGTTAAAAAAGTATTTGATGATTTAGCACCAAGATATGCAAAACGTAATGGTGGTTATACAAGAATTCTAAAAATTACAGAACGTCGTGGCGATGATGCTCTATTAGTAATTTTGGAATTAGTAGAGGAAGATGCTAAGTAGGCATCTTTTTTTTGTTTATTTTATTAGGATTTATGGTATAATTGAATTGGAAAATAGGAGGAAGCGAAATGGCTATTTTATTAGATTCCAAAACGACTTATATTGATAATCATGTCGTCTTGGCAGATGATTGTGTGATTCATCCTAATGTTATGATTAAAGGAAATACAAAGATAGGCTCTGGTACGGTTGTCTATATGGGAAGTTATATCGAAGACTCTATCATCGGTAAAAATAATACGATTTATACTTCTTACATTATAGGAAGTACTATTCAAGATAACAATGTCATTGGTCCTTATGCTTATCTTCGCCAAGGAAATTCGATTGAAGACAATACGAAAATTGGATCATTTGTGGAACTTAAAAATAACGAAATTTCAAGTCATGTAAAAATCCCTCATTTAAGTTATATTGGTGATACAAAAGTTGGAGAGAATTGTAATATTGGAGCAGGAGTAAAGGTGGCCAACTATGATGGAAAAAAGAAATATCAAACCATTATAGAAGACCATGTTTTTATTGGATGCAATAGTGTTTTAGTAGCTCCTGTTAAATTATGCCAAAGTAGCTATATAGCAGCTGGTTCTGTTATAATAGAAGATGTTCCTGAAAAATCAATGGCAATCGCACGAGAAAGGCAAATTAATAAACCATTATAATTTGCTTTTTATTTTGTTGGGAGGTGTTCCTATTGGAAATCATTATTTGCGATGATGATATCAACTGTAGAAAAAAGGTTGAGAACATTGTTCAGAAATTTTGTTATAATCATCATATGAAAGCAACAATTCATGCTTATTCTGATTATGATGATACATTTTTAAAGAATATTTATAAGAAAGATAAAAAGATTTATATTTTAGATATTGAAACACCTAGTCGTTCAGGAATAGAAGTAGCTAGAATGATTCGAAAAAGAGATACAGAAAGTATTATTATCTTTGTGACTGGATATGAAGAATTTAGTAAATTGGTATTGAAGAAAAATATTATGTGTCTTTCCTTCATTAATAAATTTGAAAATCTTTCTTTAGAACTTAATGAATCTCTTGCACAGGCTCTGCATTTTCTAGAAACTGATAAAATATTTAGAGTGACTGATAGTGGAGTAACTTATAGTATTCGTTTGAGCAATATTTTGTATATTACGAGAGATAGTTTAGATAGAAGAACAGTAGTAAAATGTGATAAAAATGAATATAAGTTAAAGATGAATTTAACCAGTGTTAAAGAGCAATTGGGAGATTCTTTCATTCAAACTCATAGAAGTTGTTATGTTAATAAAAATAGAGTGACAACAATTGATCATAAAAATAAGACTGTTACCTTTGATAATGGACTTACGATAGATTTATTATCGGATACTTATAGGAAGGAATTAAAACAATGCAGTATTTAGCTACCTTTTTAATCAGTAATATCTTTTTTATTATAGCAATGAGTTTATTAGTTGAAACAAAGCTTAATTTTAAAAGTAAAAAATTATATATTTCTTATTTTATAAGTATTCTCTTTTATTTAATAAATTTTTATCAATCTTTTATGGTAATTCGAGTTGCTTTAAATGTTCTCGTATTTATGTTCTTAGCATATGTCCTTTTTGAAAAAGGCATGAGGGAATCCATTATTTTAGGATTTCTAATTACTTTATTAGCAATTCTTTCAGAAATCATTTATGCCCTTTTTACGTCAGGATTCTTAAATGGACTAATTGTAACAGAAAATTATCCTTGGATTGTATTCATTAATAATGTTATTATTGGTATCATTTTGGTAGTTCTTTGTAGTTTTAAAGAGACTAAAAGGTTCTATCATTTTCTCATAAAGGTAACAAGACATTTTGGAGAAAAGCAAATTGCTATTTCTGCTTTAGTGATTGTAGCCCTTTCTAGTCTTTTTAGTTTGATATTGAATTTAGCTTCTAATCATTTATTAGAAAGTTATTATGTACCTTTTATTGGTTCCTTTTTAACCTTAATATGTACGGCCATTCTATTTATCTATTTAAGAAAAAATAATCAATATTTGGATATTTATGAGAAATATGATATATCTCTTCGTAGTATTCAAGAATTTGAAATGGCTTTGGATGATTATCGAATGAATACGCATGAGAATAAGAATCAATTACGGACAATTAGAAATATGAGTCGAAATAAAAGTGTAATCCATTATATAGATGGTCTATTAGATGAAAAAACGAAGGAAGACGATCAATTATTAGAGTTAATTCAAAAAATCCCTCCTGGGGGACTTAGAGGAATTATTTATACGAAATTATTGTTGATGAAAAACAAAGAAATTCTTTTTGAACTATCAGTTGGTAGAAATATTACGAATAATCTTTTATCGAAGGTAAATGGTCAGACTTTAACAGATGTCTGTAAAATATTAGGTGTTTTTTTAGATAATTCTATTGAAGCGATAAATGGTTTAGAAGAAAAACTCATTTTAATAGAGATCTATGAAGAATTAGATGGTATCGTATTTGCGATTACTAATAACTATGAAGGATATCTAGATGTAAGTACTCTTCAAAATCCAGGAAAGACAACAAAGGGAAAGGGACATGGCTATGGATTATCTCTTGTTCATCATCTAGTTTCTCATAATACCATGTTAGAACACAGGAATGAAATCATTGAAGACAATTTTGTTCAAATAATCAAAATAAAAGTGTAGAGTTTTTTCTACACTTTTATTTGATTAAAGATTTTGGACATTCTGGTTCATCTAATAGAACTAAGAAAATGCATCCAATTTCACAAGTACTAGCAACAAAAGCACCTACTTTTGCAGCAACACCAGCTAAGAAACCTAACATAGCTATACCTCCTTCCTATCTTAAGAAACATATCGTAGATAATTGTTATAAGGGAGATGAAATATCCGATAAGTAATTGGAAAAATCATAAAACACATCAAACATAAACTCATTAGAAAACAATTTGCTAAAAACTGATTTTTTAAAAAGATAGAAATAAGAGTAAAAATACAAGCCGTAATAGTCGCTAAAATCTTATGTCTTAGTCGTTTTTTAGGATTAATAATTGGTCTTTTATGAGTATCGGCTGGACTATACTTAAAAATGAGTAAAATGGTAAGGATTCCTAATATCCCTTTCAACCATATTGGCATGGTGATATTCATAGCCAGCCAAGGAATTCCTAAGAAGACAATGGAAGAAGCTATTAAGCATATCCAACTTTTTGTCAAATGCATTCCAAAGGCATTTGTTCTGATAATAGCAAAAATAAGGGTAAAACAAAGACACTCTTTTAGAATTCCCAACCATAGAGCTAATAGAGAAATAATAATAAGTTTTGTAACTGATAGATAGATCCCTGTTAATCCATATTCAATTTGCTCTAGCTCTACTTCCGTTAAATTTGGTTTTTCCTTTTTTATGAGTTCCATGCAGTGTCCGAGAAGAACTTTTCTCATACTACCTACTCCTTTATACGTCCAAATTTTAACATGGAATTTTAGGTTTTTAAAGAGTAAATGACTTAGATAGCTAAAATCTGGTTTAAAATCGAAAAAAGGGATTTCGAACATGTTTTCTCCTATTTCGAGCATGAAATGTTTTCTTACCTATAAAAATATGTTATGATGGGTGCGTTCTGCTAAAATAATCGAAATTTGTTTTCTTTATTTTGAATTTTTTGTGGAACAAGCATGCTATAATGTAGTTGTGAACGAATTAGAAGGGAGATGTTAGTGTGATTACTGGTAAAGTAAAATGGTTCAACAATGAAAAGGGCTACGGATTTATCGAGTACAAAGACATGGAAGACATATTTGTTCATTATTCAGCTATTTTGTCAGAAGGTTATAAGACATTAGTTGAAGGTCAATATGTTACTTTTGAATTAGTCAGAACTGATAAAGGCTTGCAAGCAAAGAATGTAGTAGAAAATAAAACTGCGGTAGTTTAGTAGTTTTTTTTTGCCCTAAAGATCTTTTCGATGTTGCAAAGTCATGTTATAATAGTATGAAAGGTGTAATATGATAAAGAGAATAATTTTCGTCAGCTTTTTATGTGTTTTTGTATGTTTAACAGTGTTTTGGATCGATAAATCAAAGAAGGAACAAGAAAAAGAGAAACAGGAACAGTTGGAGCAGTTAGAACAATTGCGGAGTGAAATTGTATTGGTAGAAGATTTAACGGTTCCTTTTTTAAAGGAAGCAAAGGTGTCTGATTTTGTCAGCAATAGTAATGCGACACTGGTAAGAGATTATAAAATAGATACCAGCAAACTAGGAAAACAAAATCTTCACGTTGAATTTCAACAAGATGATTTCAGGGTAGGATATGATTTTACTGTTGAAGTAGTCGATATTACTCCTCCTACTGTTTTCATTGGAAATAGCTATTCTGTGAAAGTTGGTAGTCAGGAAAACTTTGTCGATAAAATCTTTTGTGGTGATGATGCAGATAGCAATCCGAAGTGTACCATTGAGGGAGACTATGATTTGAATACCGTAGGAACTTATCCGGTTCTTTTTAAGGCAGAAGATGCGAGTGGAAATCAGATTACGAAGAATATTAATTTATCTGTATATAAGCCAACTTCTTCTGAGAATGAACCACCTGTTTCTTCTAAGACTCCTTTTGAAGAAGTAGTAAAAAATTATAAGACAGAGAATACAAAAATAGGAATTGATGTCTCTCGGTGGCAGGGAAATATTGATTTTGATGCCTTAAAAGAGGCGGGAGTAGAATTTATCATGATTAGGGTTGGAACTACAAATGGAACAGGTGGAAAATATGTTTTAGACCCTTATTTTATTCAAAATATAGAGAATGCTAAGCGAGTAGGAATACCAGTAGGAATTTATTTCTATTCGTATGCAAGTAATCCTTTACAAGCTTATCAAGATGCGAAATGGGTCATTGAACAAATAAAGGATTATCAAATTGATTTACCCATTGCTTTTGATTGGGAAAACTGGTCTTATTTCAACGATTATGATGTTAGTTTTTATGAGTTAACGAATCTAGCAAATATTTTTTTAGGTGTTGTGAAGAGAGCTGGTTATCAAGGAATGTTATATAGTAGTAAATTCTATTTAGAAAATATTTGGTTACCTACGAACTATCCTACTTGGCTTGCTCATTATACAAAAAAAACAAATTATCAGGGAGAATATCAATTTTGGCAACTATGTAGTGATGGTAGAGTTAATGGCATTCATGATACTGTAGATATCAATGTTTGGTATTTAAATAGTCAGGAATGATGGTCTTAATTATTTTTAATTGGTAAAACATTCTTTTTATGATATAATGAAGGTAGAAAGGATGATATTATGAAATTTAATATTCACGGAAAGAAAGTAGAAGTAACAGAGCCAATTAAGAAATATATTGAGCAAAAGATTGGTCGCTTGGATAAGTACTTCGAGGATCCTAAAAATATTACAGCTACTGTAGTGGTAAGAATTAGAGGGATTGAGCAGATTGTAGAAGTAACGATTCCTATTCAAAAAATTATTTTACGGGCAGAGGAATCTCACGATGATTTATATGCAGCTATAGATATTGTTTCTGATAAATTAGAAAGACAGATTCGTAAGAATAAAACGCGTATGAACAAGAGAAGTTCCAAAGGAGAAAATTTAGGGTTTGATCTTTCTTTTGAAGATTTGAAAGAAGAAAAAGAATCTTCTATTGTAAAAAGAAAACAAATTGAAATGAAGCCAATGAGTGAGGAAGAAGCAATTCTTCAAATGAATTTAATTGGTCATGAATTCTTTGTATTTAAAAATATGGAAACGGGAGATGTTGACGTCTTATATAGAAGAAAAGATGGCGACTATGGAATTATTGAAACAAAATAGGCAAAAAGCCTATTTTTTTCAAATTTAAAAAATTTTAAAATTTATAGGGATTTGCTATTATTTCTAAGGTTTTTTTGATAAAATAGTGATAGATACAAAAAGGAGAATGTGACATGAAGTTTTTTAAGAAATTTTTTGATCATGAATATAAACAATTGCAAAAATTTCGTGCAATTGCTGATAATATTGTAGCTTTAGAAGAGGAGTATGCCTCTTTATCTGATGAAGAATTAAAAGCTAAAACCGAAGAATTTAAAAATCGTTTAAGGGATGGAGAATCTCTAGAGGATATCAAGGTAGAAGCTTTTGCAACCGCTAGAGAAGCTGCCTATCGTGTAATTGGTGAAAGACCTTATTATGTTCAAGTTTTAGGTGGCTTAGCTATGCATTATGGTAATATTGCTGAGATGAAAACTGGAGAAGGAAAAACTTTAACAGCGACGATGCCAGCTTACTTAAATGCTTTAACAGGAGACGGCGTTCATATCATTACTGTTAACGAGTATTTAGCAGGTCGTGATGCTGCTTGGATGGGAGAGATTTATCGCTTTTTAGGACTTACAGTTGGAGTAAATTATCGTGAATTATCTCCAAGTGAGAAAAGAGAAGCTTATAATTGCGATATTCTATATTCTACTAATAATGAGATAGGTTTCGATTATCTTCGTGACAATATGGTTATTAAAGCTAGTGATAGAGTAGCTAGACCATTTAATTTTGTAATCATTGATGAGGTCGATTCTGTTTTAATTGATGAAGCTAGAACTCCTCTTATTATTTCTGGTGGACATATGCAATCAGCTAATTTATACATTCAGACAGATAAATTTGTAAAAAGTTTAAAAGAAAACGATGGTTACATTTATGATGAACAAACAAAAGCAACAACTTTAGATCAAGTAGGAATTGAAAAAGCTGAAAAGGTGTTTAATGTAAAGAATTTATATGATATTGAAAATACCAATCTTGTACATTTTATCAATCAAGCATTAAAAGCAAATTATTCTATGAAAGTAGACGCAGATTATGTCATCAGTGATGATAAAATTGTTATTGTTGATCCATTTACAGGTCGTTTGATGCAGGGAAGATCTTATTCAGATGGATTACATCAAGCTATTGAGGCTAAAGAAGGTGTTCCAATTAATGAAGAAACGAAGACTTTAGCGACGATTACCTTTCAGAATTTATTCCGTATGTATAAAAAGCTTTCTGGTATGACAGGTACTGCAAAGACAGAAGAAGAAGAGTTTAGGGATATCTACAATATGTATGTTATTTGTATTCCAACGAATAAACCCGTTATTCGTAAAGATTATGGTGATTTATTATTTGCTACTAAAGAAGGAAAATACAATGCCATTGTTAAAGAGATAAAAGAACGTCATGAAAAAGGTCAACCAGTCTTAGTAGGTACTGTAGCAGTAGAAACCAGTGAATTAATCAGTGAAAAATTAAAAAAGGCTAAGATTCCGCATGAAGTATTAAATGCAAAAAATAATGCTAGGGAAGCAGAAATCATTGCCAAAGCGGGAGCTAAAGGTGCTGTAACCATTGCAACCAATATGGCTGGTCGTGGAACCGATATTAAAATTGATGATGAAGTAAAAGAATTAGGTGGTCTTTGTGTTATTGGAACAGAACGTCATGAATCCCGTCGTATTGATAACCAATTGCGTGGACGTTCTGGTCGTCAGGGAGATCCTGGATTTAGTCAATTCTGTGTATCTTTTGAAGATGATTTGATGGTACGTTTTGGTACAGATAAGGCAAAGGGACTTCTTCAAAGAGTTGGTTTTGATGGTGAAGCTGCTATTCGCAATAAAATGCTTTCCAATTCGATTGAATCTGCTCAAAAGAGAGTAGAAGGAAATAATTTTGATGTTCGAAAAACTTTACTAGAATATGATAATGTTATTAATGAACAAAGAGAAATTATTTATGAGAAGAGAAATGAAATTCTAGATTGTGAATCTATACATGAAATGGTATTAGAAAGTTTTAAAAACTTTGTCGAAGATACTTTTTATGAACATATGCAAGATGGAAATCTAAGTGTAGCTGATAAGGAAGAAATGGCTGAATATTTTAGTTCTTTATTAGGAAAAGAACTAAATGTGTCTGATTATGATGATGAAGATACTAACGTAGCTATGGATAATCTTTATGAAAAATTAGTAGAAAGTTACGAAGCTAAAATAGAAGAAGTACCTCAAGAAATTGTAAATGAATTTGAAAAGGCTATTACTTTACGTGTTATCGATACTTATTGGATGGAACACATCAATACGATGGCTCATTTACGTGAGGGAATTTATTTACGTGGATATGCTCAAGAAAATCCATTACGTGCTTACAAAAGTGAGGGATATGAATTATTTGATAACCTTTTATCTTTAATTGATAAACAGACTTCTACTTATTTATTGAAGGCAGAAGTAAGACAAAATGTAGAACGTAAAAAAGTAGCAGATGGAGTAGCTAATAATGATTCTTCTAAGTTAAAAAAACAACAACCAAAAAGGGTTGCTAAAATAGGAAGAAATGATCCATGTCCATGCGGTTCGGGTAAAAAGTATAAAAATTGTTGTGGAAAATGAGGTAAATAAAGGGTTTTAGAAAATTTTAAATAATAAAAAATTTAATCTAATTTAAATTTTGTCCACCCAAAAATTCAAAAAGTGATAAAAAGCTACGTAAAATAAAGGATGTCGCAATATTAAAATGGTTGACATCTTTTAAATTTAAGGAGGTGTATAAATGGAGAACAAGGATGATTCTAATAATATAATAATTTATCAATCTGATGATGGAGAAACTAAAATTGATGTAAAATTGGAAAATGAAACTGTTTGGTTATCTCAACAACAAATGGCATTGCTTTTTAAAACTTCAAGAACAAATATTGTTGAACATATAAATAATATATATTTAGAGGGAGAATTAGATAAAATTTCAACATGTCAGAATTTCCGACAAGTTCGAAAAGAAGGAAATAGAGAGGTATCACGAGAAATTCCATTTTATAATTTAGATATGATTATTTCTTTAGGATATCGTATTAAATCTAAAATAGCTACTAATTTTAGAAAATGGGCTACTGAAAGATTAAAAGAATACATGATTAAAGGATTTACATTAGATGATGAACGTCTTAAAGGCAATGCTGGTGGCAATTACTGGAAGGAATTACTAGCTAGAATAAAGGATATCAGATCTTCAGAAAAAGTTCTCTACCGCCAAGTTTTAGATTTATATGCCACAGCAGTTGATTATAATCCAAAAGATGAAAAATCTATTGAGTTTTTTAAAATTGTGCAAAATAAACTTCATTTTGCAACACATGGCCATACTGCTTCAGAAATAATCTACGAAAGAGCGGATTCAGAAAAACCATTTATGGGACTTACAACCTTTAGTGGTGATATTCCAGTTATGAATGATGTAGTCATTGCTAAAAATTATTTAACAGAGGAAGAATTAAAAATTTTAAATAATTTAGTATCAGGATACTTTGATTTTGCTGAAATTCAAGCAATTAGGCATAAACAAATGTATATGGAAGATTATATAAGAGAACTTGATTCCATTTTGTCCACTACAGGAGGAAAGACATTAATTGGTGCAGGTACTATAAGTCACGACGAGGCAATAAAAAAAGCAAAAAGTGAATATAGAAAATATCAAGTAAAAGAAATTAGTCCTGTGGAAAAAGCATATTTAGAAACATTAAAAGAAATTAGTAAACAAATTAATGACAAAGAGGGTTAACATTTCCCTTAATTTTTGTGAAAAAAGAATTATTTGATTTAGGTTTAATTGAGATGAAAAGTCTTCAAGGACAATACAACATTTGAAAAAATCGTGTAAAATATGTAATTAAAGGGTGTAATAGTATATGAAGATAATTGAGTATGAAGATAAATATTTAGAAGATGTTAGAGATTTATTAACAGAACTTGAAAAATATATTCTATCGATTGATAAAGATAAATTGGATCAAGTTCATCCAGAGTATCATGAAAAAATGGCCTTAGTTGATTTAAAAGAGGTAAAGGAAAATAGTGGGAAGTGTTTTTTAGCAATTGAAAACAATAAAACTATTGGATTAATAATGGGAACAATTCCTTCCTATAATGAATATGATTATTTAGATTACAAATGTCCTAAAAGGGGAATCATTACGGAATTAATCGTAACATCTGAAACTAGAAGTAAAGGCATAGGAAAAGCTTTAATAGAGGAGATGGAAAAATATTTTAAATCAAATAATTGTGAGTATGTTTTAGTTGATGTATTTGCATACAATGAGAATGCTATTAGTTTCTACAGTAAAAAAGGGTATCATACAAGAATGTATACAGATATAAAAAAATTATAATACAAAAATTTTTAGACAAGTTATTAGATAAGTTTAAACGGTTTGAGTAAAAAATTACCAACATTAACAATGGATAAAACATATTACGATAAGAACAATATGTATAACGGAAGATTATTATCTGAAATCACTTTAAACAAAGATATGTCTGTAAAATCCTTTTCATGTGGAAGAGATGCGGGATGTACTGAATATAAGGGAAGTTTTACAATTAGTGGGACAACTTTAACAATCATTTTGAATAAATATCAAGATGTTGATGGTTCATGGAATACTTTACCTGAAAAAGCACAAGAAACTAAAAAATATACGATTATAGATGATAATATATTTAGCAATGATAATGCGGTATATATTATTAAATAACGATTTTATAAAATTGCAAAATAAGTCTAAATTATTTGACTTTTAACTGTGATTATATTCGAATAATTTGACAAGATGTAAAAAATAAAGTATAATCTAAGTCATTAACAAAAACCAGTGCGAGGAAGAAGTAGAAAAATAAAAGCATTTTAGAGAACTCTGTTAGGTGAAAAGGAGGATGTAATGATTTTTCGAACATGGCCCTCAAGGGTGATTGACTGAAAGGAAGTAAGTCTTTACAGGTGTGCCTGTTATAGCACAAACCTATAACTATGCTAAGACATAAGTAGGTTAATGAGACTAGTATAGTAATGTACTAACAAAATAAGAGTGGTAACGTGATATATTCACCTCTTAGGAAGATTTTTTCCTAAGAGTTTTTTTGTATTGAAAGGAAGGGATTAAAATGAATATATTGATAGGAATTAGTTGGCCTTTTGCAAACGGGGATTTACATATAGGTCATGCAGCGAGTAGTTTGCCGGGAGATGTTATTGCAAGATATCATAGATTAAAAGGAAATACGGTAGTTTTAGTATCTGGGAGTGATTGCCATGGCACTCCAATAGATGTTAAAGCATTACAAGAGAAAAAATCGGCAAAAGAAATAGTTGATATTTGTCATGAAAATTTTTCAAAAGACTTTAAGGATTTAGGTTTTAGTTTTGATTTATATAATAGAACAGATGATCCTTATCATAAGAATTTTGTAAAAGAACAATTTAAAAAATATTATGACTACGGTTATCTTTATGAAAAGAGAGAAGAACAATTATATTGCGAACATTGTAATCTTTTTTTAGCTGATCGTTATATTATTGGTATTTGTCCAAAATGTGGTGCAGATATTAAAGGTGATGAATGTGAAAAATGTGGTAGCCTTTTAGAAATTAATAATGTTAAAGAAACAAAATGTGCTATTTGTGGTAATCCAACAAGCATTAAGGAAACTAAAAATTTATATTTTTCTCTATCAAAATTCCAAGACAGTTTAAGAGACTTAGTTGATTCAAATAAAAAGAATTGGCGAGAGAATGCAGTTTTATTTACGGAAAGATATCTAAAAGAAGGGATACCTGATAGATGTGCTTCTCGCAGTCTTAATTGGGGAATTGATATTCCTATAAAAGGGTATGAAGATAAGAAAATTTATGGTTGGTTTGAAAATGTTTGGGGATATGTTACTGCTAGTAAGAAGTATTGTGAACAACATCATCTTGATTGGGAAAATTTTTGGAAAAAAGATAGAAACAATAAAATATATTTAGTGCATGCTAAAGATAATATTCCATTTCATACCGTTATTTTTCCTGCTTTGCTCTTGGGGACCAAAGAAGACTATCAATTACCAGATAAGATAGTATCGGATGAGTATATAACGATTGAAGGTGAGAAATTATCAAAAAGCAAAGGAAATTATATATCAGTAAGAGATTTATTAAACAGATATCCAGCTGATGCTATAAGATATTATTTTTTAGTAAATGATCCGGCTAAAAGAGACTTTAATTTCACTTGGAATGATTTTATAAATTCCATTAATGGGGAACTATTGGGTAAATGGGGAAATTTTATAAATAGAACATTATTATTTGTAAATAAATCATTTGATGGAAAGTTAAAAGATTCTACAGTTGATAAAGAAATTGAAAAAAAATTAAAAGAATTATTTACTGAAGTAGGGAGTAGTATTGATAATGGAGATGTAAAAGAAGGTATTCATAAAATTTTTGATTTTATTAGTTTTGCTAACAAATATTTTGATGAAAAAGAACCATGGATTCTTGCTAAAACGGATATAAATAAGTGTAATAATGTATTATTTAATTGTGTAAATATTATTTCTAATGTTAATACTTTATTAAAACCATACTTACCATTTTCTTGTGAGAAAGTAGAGGGGTATTTAAATAACAAAGTATCAGATTGGGAATATCATGTTATTTCAAATATTTTATTAAGCAAAGATATTAAACCATTATATGAAAGATATGATAAAACTAAGATAAGCGAAGAAGTTGAACTTCTAAACCAAAATAAAAAATAGTATAATTATTTTAGGAAATAGATTCAAGCAAATACAGATGACATAGAAAATAATAGAGGATATAAAAAAGGAATCATTCTACTGAAAAACAAGTAAATAAAATTTGAACATATTAAAAAGTTTAACAATTAATATATTTTAATTGCGTAAAATAATTGTAATTAGATGATAAAATTTTTTAATTATATATAGTGACTAACAAAAAGGTGATATAATTAATTAGAGGAGGTATATTTGTGGAAGAATATACAAAAGTTGAAGTTGCTAGTTATGTAAAGCAAGGAATTGAAACTGGTACTATGGTGCCACGTCAGGCGGAAAAGTTTGCTAGAATTATTGCAAGACAAGGAAATGTTGGCGAGACAGTTGTGTCTTGGAGTGTGGATTCAGAGGGACGTGAAATTCAAGAAAAGGTTGCTCAAGTTCAAGTTGATGGACAAACGAATCAACCTGGATGGATTGCAACAAAAGTTGATGAAAACGGAAATGTTATAGTAGATAATAATAATCATCCCAATCAATGGATTATTGATGATACAACTTTTAAGAAAAAATATGAGGTAGATCCAGAAAACCCTAGTTTATGTCGCCCAAAAGGAGGTCCTCAGATATTTGTTCAAATCCCAGATAATATTATCTTAAATCAATGGGGAGCAGATATGCAAATTGCTGCAGGTGGCTATATTAATATAACAAATGCAGATGATATGTATGGAATTTCACAAAGAGATTTTGAAGATACCTATAAATTTACGGATGATTTAGAAAAAAAGGCTCCAAGAATTTAATAAATTTGTAATCTTAGATGAATGTCATTAAATGTAATGACATTTTTTTGTAGATATTGTTAATTAAGATAAATTAGTTGAATTTTTATCAATTGTGTTAAAGAGGATAAATTAACTTAACCGTATATTATAATTAATGATATAATACTGTTCGTAAGGGGATGAATGTATGGAATATTTGATAAATTAAAAAAGAAAAATGAAATGGTTGAAACAAAGGATTCTCAAATAAAGTTAATCGATGATGATAAAAAAGAAAATTACAGTTTAGCTGAAATGAATAACTACATGTTATCTGAAGTTAGAAAGGAAAACTTAAGTAGTAACACCTATAGTTTATCTCTTTCGAAACTGTATGAAATTAGTTCTATTACTATACCAACCGCAAATCAAATGAAAACCATTATCGAACAACATCCCAAAAATTCAGATCATTTATATCGGATAACCAATCTTGGAAAAAATGATTCATTAAAGGCAATGAGAGATGGTAAAACTTTTTGGGGATCGATTAAGAAAAGTGATGGAACTTCTACTATGGCAAAATTAAAAGAAGTTAATTCTAATGGTGTAATGGCATTAGATCCCACGGTAATGATGATGTCAGTCGCATTATCAGGTATCGAGCAAGATCTCGGTGAAATTAAGGAATTAAGTAAGAAAATCTTTTCTTTTTTAGAACATGAAAAAGAGTCAGAAATAGAATCAGACTTAGAAATATTAAATAGATCGATAAATGATTTTAGGTTTAATTTAGAAGATGAAAAGTATCTAGTGAATAATCATAAGCAAGTAATGGATATTAAGAGAACTGCGAATAAAAATATGCTTTTTTATAAGAAACAAATCAACGATGATTTATCAAAAGATAAAATCTTTACGACAAGTACTAGTATGAATTCTATCATTGAAGATATCCAAAAAAAGTTTAGATATTATAGATTATCCTTATATATTTATTCTTTTTCTACTTTAATGGAGATATTACTATTAGGCAATTATAAAAGTGATTATCTATTGAATAAGAAGAATGAACTCGATGAATTAGATAATGAATATTCGAAAGAATTTGATAAAGCATTAGATTATGTGAAGAAGAATGCTAATAAATCCTTAGAAGGAAATGTATTATCAGGTTTAGGAAGTGCGGGTAAAGCAATTGGTAATTTAGCTGAAAAAGTAAAAATTAAAAATGTTGATAATTGGTTAAATGAAAAAGGTGATAGCTTGAAAAAATCTGCCCAAAACATTAAGGATGATTTTGCAACTAAGTTTGATGATATAAAAGAATCTAATTCTAAATTATTTATTAATCAAATAGAAAAAGTAGATTGTATTTATAATAAAACAAAAGAAATCTATTTTGATAAAGAGAATATTTATTTAGAGATGTAATAAACATAGATAATATAAGAAATATAGAATGAATTGTTCATAGAGAAAAAATAATGCATAAAAAAATCTAGTTAAATACGAGGAAAATCTCTCGGTATTCGGCTAGATTTTTTATTTTGAAAAGCCTTTCATAAATTTTGAAATGTCTTTTTCACTCTTCGCTTTTTGATTATAGATGTGCCTACTTACAACGATACTATTTTTCTTTTGAAATTCTCGATTTAAATACTCATAGTAAGTACCTGGTGTGATAATACCATTCATTTTTAATAAATCAATTCCACTTTTTCCAATAATTAAATCGGCAAGACGACAACAGTTTGCTCCTAAAACAAAATATTTCTGAAATCTTCCAGAAGTAAATTTATAAAATTTTGCTCCGGTATTTTGGTATAGCACACTCGCATAATCCTGGTAGTCCTCTTTCTTTATTTCTTTAGACTGTGATAAAGCAGAAACATAAGGTGGCTCCCATTCCACTAATTGCGAAAATAGTTTATCTAATTCTTTATCAATATTCCTTTTTTGTGCTTCGGTTAATTTTAAACCAAAGACAAATAATGTTTTTTTGCTATGTTCAATACAAAAAGGAATATATTTTTTTCGATTGGTAGTAAAAACAACGCCATCCCCAATCATATCTAAAAAGCGAACAGAGGAATCATCATAATTTCCGTAAGAAATTACTTTTCCCTGATAATATAAATCGACATGTCCCATTCGATTGAATCCACGATCAGATGTATGAACAAATACTTCCATGTCTGGTTCATTTATTTCTTCCTTTTCTTCAAAGATAAAAGGATTTTCATAGTCTTCTTCATTGATGAGATAATTAATTTCACTTAATACCGTAAAGGGAATAATTGCTTCAATAAAAGCGGGAAGGCTTACTCGGAATCTTCTTATAATTTTCTTTTTCCATCTTTTAGGAATTAAAAAGGTAATGAAGTCCCCTAAATAATTGATACCGAGAAGAATGAAGTACCACCCTAATAAAAAGACAATGCGATTGATATTTTTGATTGGTGATAAAACAACAGGAATAGAAATTATAAAATAAAATAAACTAGATAGTAGCTCAAATAATCGACCGTTTGTTTTATTTTTTAAAAGAATGAGATAGTTGATTAATTTTACCAATCCATTTACTAATAGATATCCTCCGAAAATAAGAGGTAAAATGGACAAAGGAATATTTTGAAAAAAGGAAAGAATTAAGCAAAAGACAAGGTTTGAAAAGCATTTAGCGAAGTTTACGTTTTTATTCTTATTTTTTCCTAGAAAGAAATTCACGAACTGTTTGATGGATAAAAATAGGACTGCTAACATAAAGATTTGGACGAATTGATAATATAATTCTCCTTTAAAATTGACCAAAACAATACCAATAATAGTTAAGACAATACCGATTATTAAGGAACTAGTTGCATTAAATAATTTATCACTTTTAATTTCCAACATATACTACATCCTTTTTTATATTTTGTAATACGCAAAATAAACTATTACTATTATAACATAAAAATAATATATTAATGCCTATTTGAAAGGAATGTTTTTCTTCCTCTTGATTTTACAGTTTCCTCTTTTTTTTATTACTTTTTAGAGATGACTAGATGATTTGTGATATAATGGTAAGGAGAGTGATAAAAATGAAATTAACTAAAGAAGAAGCGAAAAAACTTATTGAAGATGCTAGAGGAAAAACAGAGAGTGATGGTTGGATAGATCATTCTATTTGTGTAGGAAATAGTGCAGGAATTATTGCTGAAGCACTCAATCAAAAAGGATATGAATTAGATGTTGATAAAGCCATTACTCTTGGCTATATCCATGACATTGGGAAAATGGTAGGATCTTTTCATGAACATGTTATGAATGGATATGAGTACATGAAAAAGCAAGGATATGACGAAGATTATTACAATATATGTTTAACTCATTCTTATTTAAATAATGATGTGAATTGTACAGCAGGTGGTATTCCTAGGGAAATTCCTTTCCGGACAGAATTTATTAAAAATCATAACTATACGATGTACGAAAAAATCATTAATTTGTGTGATTTAATGTGTACAGCTAAAGTGAATACTGTTGATAAACGATTAATTGATATTATCATTAGAAGAGGAGCATACTCTAACACGCAATATCATGTTAGAGAAACTTATCAATTAAAAAAATATTTTGATGGTTTATTAGGATATGACCTCTATGATTTATTCCCTGAAATCAAAGAAAATTTATAGGTTAGAAAGAACAGAATGTAGTAAGACATAGGTAGGTGATGTCCACTGAATATTTATGAGAGCTTAAATGAGATGACAAAATATATTGACGAAAATTTGGAAAAGGATATTTCGTATGATGTTTTAGCCAAATTCTTAGGTGTCAATGTTTATACGATGCAAAGATTATTTACGATGCTTGCTGGTATTTCCTTATCTAAATATATAAAAAAAAGACGGTTATCTAATGCTGGTTTTGATTTATATGAAGGAAATTTAAAAATTATTGATGTCGCACTAAAATACAATTATGATAATGCGACTTCTTTTTCTAGAGCTTTTCAAAGATTCCATGGAATTAAACCGAGTCAAGTAAACAAGCAGACAAAGCTTAAGACATTTCCACGAATTATTTTTAAGGAAAAGGTTCCTATTAGAACAGAACTAGATTATGAAATCGTAGATCTTGGTGAGATGCATTTATATGGTATTGGCATAAGGACCAATAATCAAAAAATAGGACAGGATGCTCCAGTATTTTTCAGAAAGATAGAAAATAAGTATGAAAAGAAATATGGAGAGATAAAATATGGTATGATTACCTATGATATTGATCGAGAAGAAAGCGAGAAATATTATTGCTTATATGATAAAAAGATAGATGAGTTTGAGTGCATCCAACTTCCTAAAAGTAAATGGTTAAGATTTCGAGTTAACTCGCAAAATCCAAAAGATATCCAAGAAATATCCCATAAATTTTATGAAGAATTTTTGCCATCTGTTAAATATAATTTAAAAGAAATTCCCGAATTAGAATACTATCATGACAATATCACTGATTTTTTAGTAGCGATTTATTAAAACTGACAAAAGTGGTTATTAAAAAGTCAGTTTTTTCTTTTGCCTTTTTGTTATACTGAAATCGAGGTGACGTATCATGAGAATGACGTCCGAGATCTATTTAACAAAGGAATTTGTATCTAAGGAAGAATGGTTAGCGTTCACGAGAATTCTTTCAGATTATAATGGTATTTTCAGAAAATGGAAAATGATTATCACCAATTATCAAAATGAAATTAGATACTATGTTGAAACTAGATGTTCTCTACCGTCTACTATGAATTCTTTAAATTCTTTTTTGTTAAAACCGACCGAAGGAATAGAAACTCCAATTTCAAATTCTACTTCTCTTGTATTTCCTAAAATTGGGAAAAATATTATTGATCTTATAAATTATAGTGAAATTAGAAAGAAAGGGAATCTAATCTATTTAGAAATAAAATTCCAAAAGATTTGTGAAAATCGAATAAAATCCAGTTTAATCTTTTATCTAAATTGTAGAGGTGTTATCAAAAAATATAAGGCCATTTGGATCAATCCAGTTAACATCTTATCAGTAGATTTTGGGGGTAATAAAAGGTATTCTTATAAGAAGCCACCTAACTATTTAGAAATTAATAAAATATTACATTTATTAAGGAGTGATGCTAGTAGTGGCCTTTTTTCCGTAGATACTTTTCCCTATTTACAGGGAGAGTTTTATTTCAATCAGAATTGCTTTAGTTTTGATAAACATTCCATCGTTATTGGCTCTTCTGGTTCTGGAAAGTCAAAATTTATTAGTCTATTCATAAATAACATTTATAAAAATGAAAATTTACGTCCGAAATATAAGATTGTTGTCATAGATCCTCATGCCTCTCTTGAAAAGGATATTGGGGGAATGGGGAGTGTAATTGATTTTCAAGATCATTCTAACAGTATTGATTTATTCATGAATCATGGCAATGATTTGGCATCCTCAACAGAGCTTTTATTAGATTTATTAAAATCTTTAATTGCTGATCAGTACCATTCAAAATTAGAAAGAGTTTTAAGACATTCTCTTTATTTATTACTAATGGATGAGTCTTTTAATTTTCAAAATTTAAGAAGACTTCTTTTAGATTTGGAATATCGAAATAGCTTAATAAAAAAACTACAAAATATTTTACCAGTTAGTGTTATCGATTTCTTTTTATCCGATTTTAACGAATTAAAAACAAAATCTTATGGTGAAGCTATATCCCCCATTATAGGATTTATTGATGAAATGGAAATGATTCCTGTCTTTCATCAGGATTATTCTCTTGATAATTTAAAGACTACTATTGCGATGAATTTTTTGACAGTATTTTCTTTAGATCGAATAAAACTTGGAAATAAAGTAACTAAGACAATTGCCGGTTTAATTATGCAACAACTTCTAACCATTGTACAGAAGCAAGAAATCGATAAGCATATTATTTTTATCATTGATGAAATTGCTATCGTAGAAAATCCAATTTTACCTAGATATTTATCAGAAGCAAGAAAATTTAATTTGTCGTTAGTCTTAGCTGGACAATATTTTAATCAAATTTCTGAGGAATTAAGAAGTTCTATCTTTGCGAATACGGTGAATTATTTTATATTTAGAGTTTCTAAATCAGACGCTATTCTGCTAGTAGATAATTTTAATATGAAACTTCCCCTAGATGATTCTAAGGAAAATAAAGTAAAGTTATTAACGGAATTACAAAATCGGGAATGTATTGCTAGAATAGATTCTAATGGTATTTTATTACCAGCTTTTAAAGGAATAACCCTAAATTATACAAGTATTCCTAGGATAAAGATAGTTGATGAGATTTCAAACAAAGGGAAAAAAAATATTCCTATATCAGAAAATAATTTTTATGTGAATCAAAATGTTCGTTTAAAAGATATTTTGATATCTACTTCTACCAGTAAGAAAGGAGTTTAAAAATGGATGATAAGAAGGCATTAGAGATTGTTAATAAGATTTTTAACAGTGTTTTTAATGAGAACAATCAAGATTCTTTACATGTTTTATTAGAAAAATTTGCATTCGATATTAAATTACCCAAACAAGTAAATGACTCCCTAACAAATGAAGTAACTTGGGCAGATTCTATTAATAGCGGAAGATTTATTACGAATAAAAATATGGAAAAAAGAAATGAAAAAGAGAGCTGGATGCTTCCCAAAAGGGATATTCATAATTTACAAGAATTAATTGATATTTGGAATACGATTAATCTCACTACAACGGAAAGAGTTTATGATTCTATCAATGTGACTAAAAGTGATACCATCTATCGATGTGAGAACATATATAGAAGTACGGATTGTAGGGATTCCAAAAACATGATCTATTGTGATTCTTGTGGAGATAGTGAATTTTTACTTGCTAGTGCCAGATCAAGTATGTGTAGTTTTTGTATTAGAACAGACGATTCTAAAGATTGTAGTAATAGTTATAATGTTATTTGCTCTGATAAAATTAAAAATTCATTATTTATTCAAGATTGTTTTGATTTATATGAGTGTATGTTTTGTTCTCATATTACCTCTAAAAGATTTTGTATAGCAAATATGCAATTTGAGGCTCAAGAATATTATGATATTAAAAAGTCAATTATTGAATGGATTTTAAAATCTGTATAGAGGAGATTGTATTGCAGTCTCCTTTTTGTTTGTAACCAAAAAAATTCTATAAAATAGTAATGAAAGTTTTTAGGGAGTATGGTATAATGAATGATAGAATAGACGTCAGTATATTGGAAGGGAGATTGTATGGAAGAAGATTTTACGGGGAAAACAGTAATCAATAATGAATTTGATTACTCCAATATTCTGCCTACTAAGGAAGCAGTTTTATATTTAGTTCAATATTGTGATCAAATGAATAAACAATTGACAAAATTAGTTGAAGCCGATGAGGAAAAAAATAAACCATTTAAAGATGAATACAAAGAATATAATTATAAACATTCTTTTGGACAAGTATTAGATATTTATATAGTAGAAAAGGGATACAATAATATTACTTGTAAGGATTATGATACTTTTTTGACAACTGCTAAAAATGGTGATTTGGATAATGTTTCTAGTATCAATATCAAACTATGTTTGGATTTTTATCGTGGAAGAAAAGAAAATTTAGTTCAACACGAGAATTCTTTTCATATTTTATTTCATCCCTACGAAATAAAATTTGCTAGAAAGTCTAATTTTCAAGATTCTGACATGGATCAAATAGAGAATCAAATTAACCAAATTTTAAAACAATTTCCTGTTGCAAATTGTATTTTCTGTACAAAAGAAGAAAAATAGATGGAGGTGTTTCAATGTATAACGATGCCATAAAGGTTGCTAATAAGATTATATCCGATAACGATTTAATGGATATTTTTCAAAGAATGAATGAAGAATTGATAGAAAATCAAGCAATTTGTAGGCAAGAGACTTTACAAAATGAGCGGTATGAACGTGAATATCAACATTGGACTACTAAAGATTTTGATGGAACTTTTAAGTGTATCTTTAATTTTTATGATGACACTACGGTATCTGTCGATAATTATAATAATTTTATAATGCTTTTTAATAATAGAATTCAAGAAATCAAAGATTTATCCATAAGATATGCCTATAATTATACGATTCAACAAGGGAAAGAGAGTAAATACATCCACCAATCCATTGGAATGTACATTTATGAACATAGAATGGATATCAATTTTGATTTAAGCAGTGAAGATCAAAAGATGAATGATATCTATCAGTTGATAAAAGAAAAGGTTTTAAAGGCTCCAGAACGATATGATAGGATTATTAAAAAGAAATCTTCTATTTTAAATAAGATTGGCTTTGCTTTTGGAACGATTCCTAGTTTAATTCTTTGCACACTATTATTCCTTATTCCAGCGATTCGAAATGTTTATAGTATGACCTATGTAGCCTTTCCAATCCTTGTTTGCCTTTTAGGATGGATTATTGGAGCAGCTTTTATGGGTGGAAAATTGGGTAGCCTTTATGAAAATATAACGCCAAATAAGAAGTATGCAGGTTATGATTCTTCAAAGGGAAAAAGTATTTATAAAGATGATGTGGATGATTATCTAAGTAAAAGTGAAATCATTATAGGAAAGAATATTAATAATATAAAGAATCGAAAGGAAATTACGGAGTTAGAGGAAAAGTATAGTAAGTATATTCCTATCGAATTGATTGCCATTCTTATTCTTTCTGTTGTTGTGGTGGTATTAGGAAAAATTTTTTAGAGTTTATTAAAGAACAGATAATACTTGGTGTTATCTGTTTTGCGGCATTATTTCCCATAGCCAGTTTAAATATTTTCCAATCAAAAAATATTATTTCCCGTATTTCCCAAAAAGGTTTTATCAAAAGAAGAAATAAAATAGTAATCAAAAAGAGGTGAAAAATGGAAAACAAGAAATATGTAAAAGTGATGTTTGGAACCAATTCTAGTGCCGATAGTAGCTTGAATTATAAATTAGATGAAGTCAATATGGCGGATCATTGGAATCCCAAAGCAACCAATCCTGAAGAAATGGGTGGATTTAATTTTTCAGTAGAAGATAAAATCCTTAGGTGGCTTATTAGGGGAGATACCATCTATGATGTAAAAATTCCAACTGATGCAGAAGTCATTGATTGTGAAAGTGTTTCTGCTCCTCACGGTGTTTTTAGGACTAATAAAATTATACTGACAAATCCGAGAAAAGTTACAGATGAAATGGCTATGGAATTCTATGAGAAGTCTAATCTTCCAGAAAAATCTTATTATAAGGCATTAGCTGGTTTGGCCATCATGGGATATCGAAAGACAGCTAGAAAATTGATTGCGGATAGGGTGAATGAAAATAATATTGAAGCTGTTTTAACGGAGATAGAAGATTTTATAACTCCTCGCGAAACAAATGTAACTGGTAATATTGAAGTATACGAGGAAATCATGAAGATTTTACGGAATCTTTCTCAAAAATAAAGTTAAATTTTTTTGATGAAAGAATCATGAAATTGTAGAATAAAAATTGTACAATTTTGGAAAATAGTTTATAATAAAAATAGTGGTGAGTTAACCGCATGAAAATAAATTTATAGGAGGATATTATGGCAAAAAAGGAAAAAGCAACAAAAGCTGAAGAATATAAGAAAGAAAAAGTAAAAGAAAAAGAAGATGTTCATACGGAAGAAACACATTCGAAAGGAATGAGTGAAACAACTAGAGGTATCATCATTGGAGCTGTAGTGACAGCCTTAATTGCAATGGTTGTAATTTTATTGATATTGGCTCGTAATGATGGAGAAAATACAAATGTTAATCCATCTAGCAGTAATAGTTCACCTGTTTCTTATACAAAAGAAGAGTCAGAAATGATGACAACTTTTTATAAGGCATGGAAGAGTGATAAACCAACACTTGTTGTGTATGCGTCTTCTTCTTGTAGATATTGTGCATTGCAAAAACCAATTATTGATGAATTAGCTTCTGAGTATGGTTTTGATTATGTATATTTAGTGGCTGAACAATTAACAGGTACAAATGGAACAGAACTAGAAACTGTTTTAAATTTACTAGGAATTGAAGGAAGAACTCCAGATAGTGTAATTGTCCAAAATGAAAAAGTTGTAACTCATCATTTAGGAGCTATGGAAGCAGATGATTACATTGACTTTTTAGTAAGTGCAGGTATTTTAGAAGAAGGTTCTAACTTTAAAGCAGAAGAAAATTTAACCGCAATTGATTATGCTGGATTTAAGAATCTATTAAATGAAAAAGGAATGCAAGTTGTTTATTTTGATTCTTACATGGATTGTGGTGGTAGCTGTTTATCTGAGCAAATTACTTTAAACGATATCGCCAAAGAACATAACCTACGTATCTATCATTTAACAGCAAATGTTTTCAGTACAGAAGATAGGACGGCATTTATCAACGGATTAGGTGATTTAGGATACTCAACAGAATCTTATGAATCTCAAAAAGCAGTATCTATTCCATTACTTATGTTCATTGAAAATGGACACATTATATATCATCAAAATGGTAGCCTTGATGCTAAACAAATTGAAGCTAAATTTGAAGAATTAGGACTTTTTAAATAACTAAGAGGTGTTTATGAAAAACAAAAAGAAGGAAATAAAAAAAAGGGGTCATAGCACTTTTCTAGTTGGACTAGTAGCCACTTTAGTTGTTATTTTAGTGGGACTCCTTGGATATATTGCTGTTTCTAAAATTCAAGCATATCGCACTTCGAAGAAAATCGTGAACGATTTGGAGGAATATATTCAACCGGAAGGCATATCTGTTGTGTTATATGCAAGTTCTTCCTGCGAATATTGTGAAATGGCTAGACCGATTTTAAAACAACTTACAAAAGACTATGATTTTGAATATTTTGAAATTGACTATTTAAAACTCACGGATAAGGATCGAAAGAAAGTTCTTGAAAAATTGGATATTGAAGGAAAAACACCAACACTTGTCATTTTTAAAGATCAAAAACCAATTGCTACTCAAGTCGGATATGTAGATGGATATAAATTAGTAGAATTTTTAATAAAAGCTGGTGTTTTAGAAGAAGGAGCAACTTATAAACCAGAAGAAAATATAACTTTTATTGAATATGATGAATTTGAAAATCTTCGTCATAGCGAGACTCCTGTTGTAGTAGGAATAGGAACGTCTATTTGTGAATACTGTCGAGCAGCCAAACCAATTTTAAGTAATTTGTCAAAAGCGTATGATGTTCCGATTTACTACGTAACATTCAATTATTTAGCGTTAAAGGAACGTGAGAATGTCATGAAAGCATTAGCAGAAATGGGTTATGATGAAGAATCTTTCGTTCAAAATCAACAAATTGTAACACCAACTGTATTTATCTTTCAAAATAATCAAATTGTATCTTATTTAGGTGGATTAAAAAATGTAACTGAGTATACGAAGTTCCTTAGAGAAAATAACGTTATTACAAAATCATAAGATAGAGGGGAGTAGAATATGCAATGTGATAAATGCGGACATACTAATAGTATATATAGTGTTGTTTGTGAACAATGCGGAGCTCCTTTAAATATAGAAAATAATACATTCTTACAGGAAAAATATCATGATAAAGGAACGCATATAGACATTGAAGAGATAGAGAAAACAGATCAAGAACCAGATTTTAATGAAACTAAGAAAAAAGTTTCTAAAGCAGTGATTGTTTTTGCTATCTTAATAATTGCTTCCTTTCTTTTTTTTCTGATGGATTATTTTACCAATCGAAATTCGCAGGAAGTTTGGAATCAGTATAAAGATTATATGAAAAATTCTTCTCTAGCACTCCTATATCTTGGAAATGATAAGGATTTAGATGATATCTGTAAAGAGTTCTCTTCTGCCTATGAATTTGATTATCTCAATATTGATGCGAAAAAAATAACGAGAGGAAAGAAAAAGAAAATACGAGAGGAATTGAATATCTATAATGTTACGTCAACTATGGTTGTTATTCAATCTGGAGTTCCTACAGCTACTCTTTCTAATGTAAAAGAAGAAGAAGCTTTAATTGAATTTTTAAAAGAACAAGAGTTAATTCCCGAACAACTAGAAGATGTAAATCCTATTTTAGAAAATTATCGAAATGCTTTTGCTTCTGAGAAAAAAACAATTTTATATTTGCCAACCAGTTCTCATGAAAAGATAGAGGAAAATAGTGAAACTTTATATTCAATTGCTTTAGAATATTCCTATGATTACTATGAAGTAAAAGGATATTTGCTAAGTAGAAAGCAGCTCCTTCGGATGATGTCGCAATTGGGCTATAGTGAGATTCAAGATGATTTAATTGTTTCTTTAGTTGATGGAAAAGTAGATAAAGTGATTGTAGATACGGAAAAAAATAGTGATTCTTATTTTCAATTATTGTCTTCTTATGGTATAATTGATTCAACAAGTACAGAATTTTTGCTTCCTATTTCCTATGAGGAGTGGGATTCTATGGTAAGCAATGGGACGAATAAGTCTGTTGTTTTAATAGGTTCTGAAAATTGTAGTTCTTGTGATAGCATGAAAGTAATTTTAGGTTTGTTGTCCAATCGCTATCAACTAGATATTTATTATTTGGATGCAACGAATACGAAAGATCAAGTATCTGAAAAAATTCGTCAGATGGGAATAGAAACAGGATTATCGACAACTCCGTTTTTAATGATTAGTGAGAAAGGGTCGATCTTAGATACGATTATAGGCGTTTCTACTAGAGAGTTGTATATAGAGAAATTAACAGAGCTTGGTGTTATTAGATAGGAGGGTTATGAATGAGTAGTGTCTATGAAAAAATATTAGAATATTCAAAAAAATATCCAGGAACCATTGCATGGAGAAAGAAAGCCCATGCACAAGTAATTGAAAAGCATTTAAATCCCGGAGAGGAAGTAATTTATGCTTTTTGTTGTCAAAAGGGTTTGTCTTCATTTGAGATATTCAATACATATGCTGTTGTTCTAACCAATAAAAGAATTTTAATCGCACAAAAAAGGGTATTATTCGGTTATCTATTTTTAGCGATTACTCCTGATATGTTCAATGATTTGACGATTAGAACGGGTATTATTTGGGGAAAAGCTTGTATGGATACGGTAAAGGAAGTAGTAGTTTTATCGAACCTTTCCAAAAAATCCGTAGATGAAATTGAAACGGCTATTACAGAATACATGATGAGGGAAAAGAAGAAATATGTAAAAATAGAAAAGGAAAGTCAATAACTTTCTTTTTTTTAGAAAAAAATGTATAATGAGGGTGTAGTGGTGATAATAGGGTGAAGAAGAAATATAAAATCGTAGTAATAGCTGCCTTTTGTATCTTGATTCTAATCTGTTGTATTCGCTTTTTTTCAAAAGGTTATACGATTACTTATACGGTTGGCGAAAAGAAATATGAAGTAAAAGAAATCTATACCAAAAAGGAAAAGAATGAGGTAGATAACTATTATATTGAAATGGTAGTGGAAGATATTCCTTATGCTTTTCAGTTTTATCATGATTTTTCTAAAAAGAAAAAAGTGATAGAAGATGTGATAACTTATAAGGGAGATTATGCCTGTGTTTTACCAATTGTAGAGGATAAAGCCATTACAGATTTATTATGTTATAAAGATAATCGATATTATTCCTATAGTTCGATTATTGGAAAAGAAAAAGAATTAGATGCTTTTGTCAAAACCATTGACATCAATGTGTATGATAAAGATGATTGGTTAAATAAGAGTACTGATAAACTATCCAAGTATAATATTGATTTATACACAAGGAATGCTGTAGAAAATCATACGTTAATGGTAACAAATTTTAGGGGAGTTTATCAGATTACTGATACAATAGAGAAATTTTCTATTTTTGATAAGGATATAAATCGTAGAGAATTGAATGCTGTAGTTGGTGACTACTATGTAACAGCGGATTATAATGAGCAGCAACAGTTTAGAACTTTTTATTTTTTAGAGATTTCTACGGGAAAGATTAGTGAGGCCAAAGCTCCATCCTACATTTCTTTTGATTCCTATATTCAAGGAGTTGTAGAAGATAAACTATATCTTTATGATTGTGATCATGAAAAGCAATATCGCATTACACCAAGCAGTAAAAAGATAGAAGAAATTGGAAACGAAAAGAAAAAGATTCAGTACTATACGAATGGTAAATGGGAGAAGATAACAACTACAAAAGCCAATCGTAAGCTTTTATTTGATACAACGATTGTAGATAGTGATTTTGGAAACTTTGACTATGTATATCATGTTGGAGGAAAGAAATCCGGTTATTATTATTTGTTAAAGAAGGTAGATAGTGGCTATGAGCTTTATCGCTCACCTTCGCAAAATAAAAAGGTTATTTTGTACATTGCGACAATAAATTCCAAAGAAGATTTTTATGCTTTAGAGGATTATGTTTATTTTCAAGATAAAAATCAGTTAAAATATTATCAGGATGAAACAGGAATCCGTACGATTTTAAACTATGATGAATTAGAATTCGATGATACTATTTTATTTGGTGTTACGCAAAATTAGGGAATTTTCCCCTTTTTTTGTGCGAAAAAGGATGGTATAATAATCACAGGTGATTGGGATGTTCAAACGATGGTGCCTTTTATAAAACGAATGATTAATAAAAGGAGGAAAATATGAAAACAATTATAACGGGAGATCGTCCAACAGGTAGACTCCATCTAGGACATTATTTTGGTTCTTTAGAGAATCGAGTAAAAATGCAATACGATTATGATACTTATATTTTGATTGCTGATGTACAAGCTTTAACAGATAATTTTGAAAATCCAGAAAAAGTTAGAAATAATGTGCATGAATTAGTATTAGATTATTTAGCAGCCGGTATAGATCCTAAGCATACGCATATCTACATCCAATCTTATATTCCAGAAGTTGCCGAATTAACCGTGTATTTTTCGAATTTAGTAACGGTATCTAGGCTTTATAGAAATCCAACGACAAAGCATGAAGTAGGCCAAAAAACAGAACTTTTTGGAACGGAAGGGGAATCTATTACTTATGGTTTTTTAGGATATCCAGTTAGTCAAGCTGCTGATATCACTGCTTTAGATGGAGATATTGTGCCAGTTGGAGAAGATCAAGTTCCCCATATTGAACAAACAAGGGAGATTGTTCGTAAATTTAATGCTATTTATGGACCTACTTTTAAAGAGCCAGAAGCTGTATTAAGCTCTAATCCTAGAATTAAAGGATTAGATGGTAATGATAAAATGGGAAAAAGCCTAGGAAATGCTATTTATTTAGCAGACGATGAAGAAGCGATTACGAAAAAAGTTATGGGTGCTATTACAGATCCAAATAAAATAAAAAAAGATGATCCTGCTAATCCAGAGATTTGTATGGTGTATTACTATCATAAACTCTTAAAAAATCCGAATTTAGATACGGTATGTAAGGAGTGCAAAGCTGGATGTAGAGGGTGTGTTGCTTGTAAGAGAGAACTTATTCAACTCATGTTAGCGTTTTTAAAACCAATTCAGGAAAAGAGAAAGTATTATGAAGATCATCCTGAAGAGGTAAAGAAAATCTTAGAAGAAGGAACAGAAGCTGCTCGGATTCGTGCTAAAGAGGTCATGAAGCGTGTTCGTAAGAATATGAAACTTGACTATTTTGAGTAGGAAACCTTAGAAAAGTCGCAAATTTTTAGACTAAATGCAGGTTTATAAAAATTTGTTTCATTTACTAGACTTATTTCAGGTTTAAAACAAAGA